>JBDLVL010000016.1:0-18044 GCA_039804765.1 Actinomycetota bacterium
CTATCTTTCTGAGCACTCACCGAGGTGTATTCACCGCCAGCCATAGATATTGAGCCGGCGACCAAACCGGCTATACCGGCGATGAGGATGGCTGCGGAGTCTGTTGTTGCCCCGGCTACACCCATCACCAACCCGGCAGTTGAAACAATGCCGTCGTTAGCGCCTAAGACCCCGGCGCGCAGCCAGTTAAGCTTTGCGGCCATCGACTGGCGCTGAAACTCTTGATTCGCCATAACGGCTTCATCGAGTTTTACGATTTTTGGTTTGGTCATAACTCAAAAAAAATAGCACAGTTGCCCCGTCGGCTAGGCAGGCTCGCAGGCCAGGGGTAGTTAGAATTAGACCAAATTCCACCCAGATGAGGTTTGTGTGTCTTCAATAAATGTGTCGGTTGACGGTTTGTCGGTCGAGGTTGAATCAGGGGCAGACGGCTTCAAGCTGTTCACAGAACGCTCTATCGTAGCGATGCGAGTAAACGGCGAACTCCGGGACCTGGCTCACAAAGTTTCTGCCGGGGACCTCATTCAGGGGGTTGACGTAAATTCACCTGATGGGCTAAACATTCTTCGCCACTCTGCTGCACACGTCCTTGCTCAGGCGGTGCAAAACATCAATCCTGAAGCAAAGCTCGGCATTGGCCCGCCGATCAAAGATGGCTTCTACTATGACTTTGACGTAGAGAACTCGTTCACACCAGAAGATTTAAAGGCACTAGAAAAGGCCATGGAGCGCATAATTCGCTCTGGTCAAAGATTTATCCGACGAGTTACTACCGATGGCGAAGCGCGCGTCGAGCTATCGGGTGAACCATACAAGCTGGAACTAATCGGACTCAAGGGATCAGATCTTGGCGAAGGATCCGCCGAGGTTGGCGCTGGCGAACTTACTATTTACGACAATGTCGATCCGCAGTCGGGTGAAACCATTTGGAAAGACCTTTGCCGCGGCCCACACTTGCCAAACACCAGAATGATCGGCAATGGATTTGCCCTGACTCGCGTGGCTTCTGCCTACTGGCGAGGCAACGAAAATAACAAACAGCTTCAGCGTGTTTACGGAACTGCTTGGCCAACGAAGGACGAGCTTCGCGCTCACCAGGAACGGCTCGAGGAAGCAGCACGTCGCGACCACCGACGCTTGGGCGTGGACCTTGATCTGTTCTCTTTTCCAGAAGAAATTGGTTCGGGTCTAGCTGTCTTCCATCCAAAGGGCGGAATTATGCGCCGGGTTATGGAAGATTACAGCCGCAAGCGCCATGAGGAATCAGGCTACGACTTCGTCTACAGCCCACATATTTCAAAGAGCAACCTCTTTGAAATTTCAGGTCACTTGCAAACCTATGCCGACGGAATGTTTCCACCGATTCGCATGGATGAAGAAGTTGACGAACACGGCAACGTGACAAAGGTGGGGCAGGACTACTACCTAAAGCCAATGAACTGCCCGTTCCACATTTTGATTTACCGCAGCCAGCCACGCTCTTACCGCGATCTTCCGCTTCGCATGTTCGAATTCGGAACTGTTTATCGAAACGAAAAGAGCGGTGTGCTTCACGGCCTTACTCGTGTGCGTGGTTTAACTCAAGATGATGCCCACCTTTTTGTTACGCAAGAGAACATGGAACAAGAACTCACTGACGTTCTTGGTTTCGTTCTAGGGCTACTAAAGGACTACGGCCTAAACGATTTCTATCTAGAACTTTCAACCCGCGAAGAAGGCAATCCAAAGTTCGTAGGAAGCAACGAAGTCTGGGAAACCGCAACCGCGACTCTCGAAAAAGTTGCCGCTGATTCCGGATTGGAACTTGTGCCAGATCCGGGCGGCGCGGCTTTCTATGGTCCAAAGATTTCAGTACAGGCCAGAGATGCAATCGGCCGCACCTGGCAGATGTCTACAATTCAGTTGGACTTCAACCTGCCAGAGCGGTTTGATCTTGATTACACAACCAGCGACGGTAGCAAGCAGCGCCCAGTAATGATTCACCGTGCATTATTTGGTTCCGTCGAGCGATTCTTTGGTGTATTGACTGAGCACTATGCCGGTCACTTCCCGCCTTGGTTGGCGCCGGTACAGGTTGTTGGTGTTCCTATTGCAGATGCATTCTCTGAGTACTTGCACGACATAGCCGGCCAGCTTCGCAAAGCGGGCGTGCGTGTAATGGTTGATGACTCTGACGACCGCATGCAGAAGAAGATCCGAAATCACACCATGAACAAGGTTCCGTTCATGCTGATTGCCGGTGAAGAAGACCAGAAGGCAGGAGCGGTATCGTTCCGTTTCCGTGACGGCTCGCAGGAAAACGGAATTCCGGTTGCCGATGCAATCGCCAGGATCTTGAAGGCGATCGAAGAAAAAGTTCAGGTTTAGCAATTGTCTTCGGAACAGATTCAATCGTCGGCTGAGTTGCCTGGAGTACCGAACGCGTTTCAACACCTTTGGACCCCACATCGATTGGTCTACATTCAGCATGGGCAACAACCGGCCGATCACGAATGCCCATTCTGCCTTGCAGTTGAAAAGACTGATGAAGACGCTCTGATTGTTTTTCGCGGTGAGCACGCTTATGCGCTGCTTAATCTGTTTCCTTACAACTCTGGCCATATGCTGGTGTGTCCATATCGCCACATTGCGACCTACGATCAAGCATCGCCGGAAGAAGTGGCCGAAATCGCTGCGCTAACCCAGCAGGCAATGCGGGTGCTGAAAAGCATTTCGGGGGCGCACGGATTCAACATTGGTATGAACCAGGGTGAAGTTGCCGGGGCCGGAATTGCCGGTCACCTGCACCAGCACATCGTGCCGCGCTGGCGCAACGACGCCAACTTCTTCCCGATCATCGCTGAGACCAAGGCCCTGCCTCGCTTGCTTGGTGAGGTTAGAGCAGACATTGCGGCGGCCTGGACTTCTGTTTCTTAAGGTTAAGTTGCCCTTTGCTGCTTGGCTTAGACTTGATACATGAGCAATTCTCAGACTTCCAAATCAACACCACTTGTCAAGCGCGGCCTCGCCGAGATGATGAAGGGCGGCGTCATCATGGACGTTGTCACTCCAGAGCAGGCGAAGATCGCAGAAGACGCCGGCGCCGTTGCAGTTATGGCGCTTGAGCGAGTGCCTGCAGACATTCGCGCACAGGGTGGCGTTTCACGCATGAGCGACCCAGACATGATCGATGGAATTATTGCGGCAGTTTCAATTCCTGTTATGGCGAAGGCTCGCATTGGTCACTTTGTTGAAGCTCAGATTCTTCAGGCACTAAAGGTTGACTACATTGACGAGTCAGAAGTGCTTAGCCCAGCCGACTATGTGAACCACATCGATAAGTGGAAGTTCGACGTTCCATTTGTTTGTGGTGCAACCAATCTTGGAGAAGCACTTCGCCGCATCACCGAGGGTGCCGCAATGATTCGATCAAAGGGCGAAGCCGGTACCGGTGACGTATCAGAAGCCATGAAGCACATTCGCACAATCTCAGGTGAGATTCGTGCATTGGCTGCAAAGTCAGAAGACGAGCTTTACGTAGCTGCAAAAGAGTTGCAGGCTCCATACGAACTAGTTCGTGAAGTTGCTTCAACTGGAAAGCTTCCTGTTGTGATGTTTGTCGCTGGCGGAGTTGCTACTCCAGCAGATGCTGCTTTGATGATGCAAATGGGTGCCGATGGTGTTTTCGTTGGCTCAGGAATTTTCAAGTCAGGTAACCCGGCAGAACGCGCAAAGGCAATCGTTAAGGCCACTACCTTCTATAACGACCCTGACGTTCTTGCGCAGGTTAGCCGCGGACTTGGCGAAGCAATGGTTGGAATTAACGTGACCGACATTCCTGCTCCACACCGTTTGGCTGAACGCGGCTGGTAAGCAACATGCCAATTGGCGTGCTTGCGCTTCAAGGCGATTTTCGCGAACACATCGCAACGCTTGAAGCGTGCGGTGCCGATGCAATTGCAGTTCGCACCATCGCCGAATTGGAGCGCTGTAACGCATTGGTGATTCCGGGTGGCGAGTCAACCGTGATGCAAAAGCTTGCAGTCAATTACGGCCTATTAGATCCAATAAAAAAACTTATTGCTAACGGTTTTCCAGTTTTTGGAACCTGCGCCGGATTAATCATGTTGGCCGATGAAATCATCGATGGCATCGAAGGTCAAGCCGGTTTTGGTGGTCTTCCCATTTCCGTTCGCCGAAACGCCTTTGGCAATCAACTTGATTCATTTGAAACTGATCTGGAATTTGCCGGAATCGATGGCGAGCCAATTCACGCCGCATTCATCAGAGCGCCGATTGTCGAGCGCGTTGGCGATGGGGTAGAAGTGCTCTCAAAACTTAGCGATGGTCGCGTTGTTGCTGTAAAAGCCGGAAACCTGTTGGGCATCTCTTTTCACCCAGAGGTCACCGGCGAAAACCGTGTGCACGAGTTCTTCTTGCAAATGGTTCACGCTGCCTAGTTTTGGCGAATAATCTAGACTGGCTACAAACCTAAACTGCTAATAGGAGCACTATGTCTGGCCACTCCAAATGGGCTACCACCAAACACAAGAAGGCTGTTATCGACGGCCGTCGCGCAAAACTATTCGCCAAGCTGATCAAGAACATTGAAGTTGCAGCAAGGCTTGGTGGGCCTGACCTTGAGGGAAACCCAACTCTCTATGACGCCGTTCAAAAGGGTCGCAAGAGTTCACTGCCAAACGACAACATTGATCGCGCAATCAAGCGTGGTTCCGGTGTTGGCGCAGATGCGGTTGAGTACCAGAACATTATGTATGAGGGCTACGGACCAAACGGTGTAGCAATTTTGATCGAGTGTCTTACCGATAATAAAAACCGTGCTGCTGCAGAAGTGCGACTTGCTGTTTCACGAAATGGTGGAACCATGGCCGACCCCGGCAGCGTTTCATACCAGTTCGCTCGCAAAGGTGTAATCGTGGTTGCCAAGGCTGATGGCACAACCGAAGATTCGATTCTTGAAGCTGTTCTTGAAGTTGGCGTTGAAGATGTTGAAACCCGCGAAGAACAGTTCGTAATCACGACCGATCCAAGTGACATGGTTGCTGTGCGCTCTGCATTGCAGGCTGCTGGAATTGACTATGAGAGTGCCGACGTTGAATTTGTCTCATCGATGCCAATTCAGGTTGACGCCGAGACTGCGCGTAAATCAATTGCGTTGATAGACGCACTCGAAGATTCTGACGACGTGCAAAACGTCTATTCAAACCTAGACATTTCTGCAGAAGTTCTGGCTGAGCTCGAGAACGAGTAGTTAATGTCAACGCGAGTGCTTGGGGTAGACCCCGGTCTGACCAGGTGCGGTGTTGGGGTTATTGATGTTGGCGTTGCTCGCAAAGTTTCGCTTGTTTCAGTAGACACAATCAAAACATCGGCAGATAGCGAACTTGTTGATCGCATTGGTTTTATCGGCGAGCAAATTGAGAAATTGATCAAGAGTACAAAGCCCAGCGCAATTGCAATTGAAAGAGTTTTTAGTCAGCAAAATTTGCGAAGCGTCATGGGTGTGGCCCAAATTAGCGGAGTCGTTTTGATGCTTGCACACAAACACAAAATTCCCGTCTACTTGCACACTCCTAGTGAAGTAAAGGCTGCAGTAACCGGTTCGGGACGAGCAAACAAGGATCAGGTGGGAACAATGGTTGCCAAAATTCTTGGTTTGAAAGAAGTTCCTAAGCCCGCCGACGCTGCCGACAGTTTGGCAATAGCTATTTGCCATGCCTGGCGAAGTGCCGCGGGTACAGTTCAAAACGCAACGACGCAGACTCCGGCGCAAAAGGCGTGGCAAAAAGCCGAGCAAGCGGCAACCGCTTCAAAGCGCCGTTAGCCAGACCTCGTTAGTTAGTCTTGAGTTGTGATTGCATCTCTAAATGGCCGCGTATTGGCGCTCGAATCATCGAGTGCCATCATAGACGTCGCTGGTGTTGGCTATCTGGTGCAAATTACCCCAGCAACCTCGCTTACCCTTGCCCTGGATCACAGCACGTTCCTGTTTACCGCAATGATTGTTCGCGACGACGGCTTCACGCTTTTTGGCTTCACTACCCTTGCCGAGCAAAAAATATTTGACTTACTCAGATCAGTTTCTGGTGTTGGTCCTAAATCTGCGCTGGCGATTCTTGGCGAGCTAAGCGTTGATCAAATCGTTGACGCGGTTGCCCAAGAAAATGACGCCGCGTTCAAGGCTGTTTCTGGAATTGGCCCAAAGACCGCAAAACTTATTAGCGTCACACTTGCCGGCAAACTTGGCCATTCGCGCTCCAGCGCTAAATCTTCAAACGACAGCGATTTATCGGTGGTCGTTTCAGCACTTACTGGCCTGGGCTGGAACGAACGCAACGCACTTGAAGCGGCAAGCAAGGCAAGCGACGCGCTTGGCCCATCTGCGTCAACCAATAACTTGCTGAAGGCGGCATTGGCACAGCTTGGCTCATCAAAATCATTTGGGGCAAGTGATGAGTGAGTTAACTGAGCCACAAAGCACCGATAACGAACTGGCTTTTGAGTCTGCACTTCGCCCAAGATCTCTAGAAGAGTTCATTGGTCAGACCAAGATTCGCAAGCAGCTGCAATTAATCCTTCAAGCGGCTGCTCTTCAGAGCAGAACTCCTGATCACGTTTTGTTGGCAGGACCACCAGGTCTGGGCAAGACCACTCTTGCGATGATTGTCGCGCATGAAAGTGGCCGTCCGCTAAGGCTGACCAGCGGTCCAACTATCCAGCATGCAGGTGATTTAGCCGCAATCCTGAGCTCTTTAACCCCCGGTGAAGTCTTATTCATCGATGAAATCCACCGAATGGCCCGCTCTGCCGAGGAAATGCTCTACTTGGCCATGGAGGACTACCGGGTAGACGTGATGGTTGGCAAAGGGCCTGGCGCTACCTCAATCCCATTGGAAATTGCGCCATTCACGTTGGTAGGCGCAACCACGCGATCGGGCATGTTGCCAAGCCCCCTGCGCGACCGTTTTGGCTTTATTGCGCATCTTGAGTTCTACGATGATTCCGAGCTCGAGGCTGTGGTCGAGCGTGCTGCAAACAAGCTAGGCCTGCAGATAGATAAAGAGGCTTTGATCCAGGTTGCTAAGCGCAGCCGGGGCACCCCAAGAATCGCCAACCGACTGCTGCGCCGAGTTCGTGACTTCGCTCTAGTGGCTGGGAAGCAGAATATCGGGGTAGCAGAGGCGATGGGGGCGCTCAAGCTCTATGAGGTTGACGACTTGGGCCTTGATCGCCTAGATCGTGAGATCATGCGTGTTTTAGTGGAACGATTTGAAGGTAAGCCGGTTGGCCTTTCAACTTTGGCGGTAGCGGTGGGTGAGGAACAAGACACCATTGAGTCGGTGGTTGAGCCGTTCCTGGTTCGTGCTGGCCTTATTGCCCGAACTGCACGAGGCCGTCAGGCAACTGCCGCGGGCTTTGCGCATCTGGGGCAAACCCCGTCAAGTACCCAGTTAAACGGGCTCGTTGACCTATAATCGTCTAGACGCCTAAAGGCGTCTTTATTGTGTTAACTCCCAAACGATAGGCCAAAATGTCTCAGGACGTATTCCTCGTAGTTGCCCTAGCAGTTCTAATCGCCATGATGTTCTTGAGCTCACGTAAGCGCAAGAAGCAAGCTGCAGACCTACTGTCCAGCATCAAAGTTGGTTCAAGTGTTGTTTTGCACAGCGGCATTACCGGAACCATCGTTTCGGTAGAAGGCGACCGTGCAGTTCTAGAGACCACACCTGGAACCAAGATCTCATTCCTAAAGGGCGCAATCCGCAGTGTTGATGCAGCAGCTAAGCCTGTTGCCAAGACCGCGACTGCTAAGACCCCTGCTGCCAAGCCAGCAACCAAGTCAGCGGCAAAGCCTGCAGCCAAGAAGCCTGCTGCAAAAAAGCCAGCCGCTAAGTAATTAATTCCTAAGGATTCCTGTGTCTGATTCATCTGTAACTAAGGGCGCGCGTAAGCGTCTCACCTGGCTCGGCGGCATCGTCGTTGTGCTTATCGGTCTAATTGGTCTTGGTGCCGTGACCGGTGCGGGTGCATCATTCGTGCCTAAGTTGGCTTTGGACTTGCAGGGTGGAACGCAAATCATTCTTGCTCCGCAGCTTGCCGACGGTCAGAAGGTAACTGAAGAGCAGTTGAACCAGGCAGTTGGAATCATTCGTCAGCGTGTGGATGCCACCGGTGTAAGCGAAGCATCTGTTAAAACACAGGGTGCGAACAACATCATCGTTGAAATCCCTGGTACTCCAGACGAGACAACTCTTAAGTTGATTCGTTCAAGCGCAAAGCTCCAGTTCCGTCCGGTTATTTTGGCCTCACAATCTGCCGGTGCTGCAACCACTTCAACCGGAACAGCCAGCCCAAGCACTAGTGCGTCACCAAATGCATCATCAAAGCCAAGCGCTTCGCCTACTGACGCCAGCGACAGCAACTGGGTAAGCGCGCCTGCAAAAGCTGCTTACGACGCGTTGGACTGTAGCAAAACATTCCGCCAGCCAGGTCAGGTCGACGACCCTACTTTGCCTTTGATCACTTGTGACACCAGCGGTTACGAAAAGTACGTGCTAGGTCCGGTTGAGATCGAGGGCGCAAACATTGCCGATGCCAACGCTGGAACCATCACGACATCAACCGGTGCTTCAACCAACACTTGGGCAGTAAACCTAAATTTTGATGCCCTTGGCACCAAGCAGTTCGCTGCTGTGACCAGCCGCTTGTACCCACAGGCTGATCCAAAGAACCGTTTCGCGGTAACTCTTGATGGTTACGTAATCACTGCACCCAGCACCAACGCGGTTATCTCTGGTGGATCTGCGCAGATCACCGGTAACTTCGACAAGCTTTCTTCTAAGGCACTTGCCGACTCATTGAAGTACGGTTCATTGCCTATTGGTTTTGAGGTTCAGAGCCAGGAAAATATTTCGGCGACCCTTGGTTCAGAGCAGCTTGCCAGCGGCCTACTTGCTGGAGCAATTGGTTTGCTTCTAGTAATCATTTACTCGATTTTCCAGTACCGCGGTCTGGCATTAGTGACCATTGGCTCTTTGGCAGTGGCGGCGGTCTTGGTTTACCTAATCATCACGATTCTTTCTTGGCGTCAGGGCTACCGCCTATCGCTCGCGGGTGTTGCCGGTTTGATTGTCTCCATAGGTATTACCGCCGACTCCTTCATCGTTTACTTCGAGCGCGTGCGTGACGAACTTCGCGATGGTCGTTCGGTAAGCGCTGCAGTTGAGCAAGGTTGGAAACGTGCGTTTCGTACCATCATTGTTTCTGGCTCCGTAAGCCTTTTGGCTGCGGTTGTGCTTTACCTACTTACCATTGGAAACGTGCGTGGATTTGCGTTCACTCTTGGTCTAACCACCTTGGTTGACCTTGGTGTTGCAATGATCTTCACCCACCCAATTCTTCAGTTGCTTGCGAAGGTTAACTTCTTCAGCTCTGGTCACCCATGGTCAGGCTTTGATTCCAAGGCTCTTGGTGCAAGCGGCTACATTGGTCGCGGCCAGTTCCGAACCGCGAAAAACGTACCGGCAACCAAGGCTGCCCAGGCTTCAAAAGAAGCTGCAAAGCGTCAAACCATTGCAGAGCGTAAGGCTGCGGAAAAGTCTGCATCAGCAGGGGAGAACAACTAATGTCTAAGTTCAGCGAATTTGGTAACGACCTTTACACCGGCAAGCGTTCGATTAACTTTGTTGGTCGCCGAAAGGTTTTCTATGTAGTTGCAGCGGCGATGATTGCGCTTGCTGTGATTCTGCCAACTGCTCGCGGCGGATTTAACTTTGGTATCGAGTTCCGTGGCGGTTCTGAATTCCGCGTTTCTGGTGTTTCCAATAACTCACAGCAGATCGCAGTTGATGCAGTACAAAGCGTTGAGGCACAGTCACAGCCATTAGTAACCAACGTTGGTACCGATGCGATACGCGTTCAGACCGAACAGCTAACAGACATCAAGTCAGAAGAAGTTCGTGTGGCATTGGCCAAGGCATACGGTGTAGAGAGCGGTGCGGTAGCAAGCTCGTTTATCGGTGCTAACTGGGGAGCAGACGTAACCGGTAAGGCCCTCAACGGTTTGGTTGTCTTCATTTTGCTTGCGGCAGTTTTGATGGCCCTGTACTTCCGTACTCTAAAGATGTCGCTGGCTGCGGTTGCTGCCTTGATTCACGACTTGATCATCACCGCTGGCGTATACGGCGCACTGGGTTTTGAAGTAACCCCGGCGGCAGTTATCGGTTTCCTAACCATCCTTGGTTACTCGCTTTACGACACCGTTGTGGTCTTCGACAAGATTCGCGAAAACACCTTTGAAGTTGAATTCAGCGAAAGCACAACCTTTGCAGAGCAGGTTAACTACGCGATTAACCAAACTTTGGTTCGTTCAATTAATACTTCTGTAGTTGCCGTGCTTCCAGTTGCGTCAATCTTGTTCATTGGTGCAACATTGCTTGGTGCCGGAACTCTTCGCGACATCGCCTTGGCGTTGTTCATAGGTATCATTGTGGGCACATACTCAACCATCTTTATCGCGGCTCCCTTGTACAGCCACCTTCGTGAGGGTGAACCAAAGTACAAGAAGGCTGCGGCAAAGGCCTTGGCTGCCAAATAGCGGCTTGTAGGCTGTTCTTAGAAAGAAGGGCCAACGGTGAGTGATCCAACTCCAACGGGTAGCATCTCTATCCTGCGTAATCGCCTGCCGCGCCTTTTTCCTAAGACCGGCCCTTACGCGGCTGAGCTCGGTGAAATTCTTAGAGTCGCCAGGCTTAATCACCCAAAGGCCGATCTCTCGATCATTGAGCGTGCGTTTGTAGTTGCCGAGGAAGCACACCGCGAGCAAAAGCGTAGGTCTGGCGAGCCCTACATCACCCACCCACTAGCTGTAACTCAGATTCTTGCTGAGCTGGGAATTGGCCCGGTCACGCTTGCCGCATCGCTTCTACACGACACAGTCGAAGACACTGATTACACACTTTCAATGTTGACCAAAGACTTTGGTGACGAGGTTGCCATGCTGGTTGATGGCGTCACCAAGCTAGACAAGGTGAAATTCGGCGATCATGCGCAGGCCGAGACCGTTCGCAAGATGGTTGTGGCAATGTCCAAGGACATTCGAGTTCTGGTTATCAAGCTTGCCGACCGCCTGCACAATGCGCGCACCTGGGGTTTTGTTTCTGAGGAATCAGCAAAGCGCAAGGCGCAAGAAACGCTAGAGATTTATGCTCCACTAGCTCATCGTCTAGGCATTAGCACCATCAAATGGGAACTCGAGGACATCTCGTTCTCTGTGCTGTACCCAAAGGTTTACGAAGAGATTGTCAATCTGGTTACCCAGCGCACGCCAAAGCGTTCGGAATTTATTGACAGCGTTATCGAATCGATCAACGAAGATCTTCAGGAAGCAAAAATTCGAGGCTCTGTTGCTGGCCGGCCGAAGCAGTATTACTCGATCTATCAAAAGATGGTGGTCCGAGGTCGCGAGTTCGACGACATCTACGATTTGGTAGGAATTCGAGTTCTGGTAGACGAGGTTCGCGATTGCTACGCGGTGCTTGGATCGATTCACGCTCGTTGGAATCCGGTGCCTGGTCGTTTCAAAGATTACATTGCGATGCCTAAGTTCAATCTTTATCAGTCGCTGCACACCACCGTTATTGGTCCGCAGGGTCGCCCGGTCGAGATTCAAATTCGTACTCACGAGATGCACAATCGCGCCGAGTACGGTGTAGCCGCGCACTGGAAGTACAAAGAGCAGGTTGGCAAGTCCACTGAAACCGCCGACGAAGATTTGGTTTGGTTGAAGCACCTGACCGACTGGCAAGCCGAGACTCAAGATCCATCCGAGTTCCTTGACTCGTTGCGTTTTGAAATCGGCGCCAAGGAAGTCTACGTTTTCACACCAAAGGGCAAGGTCGTTGGGCTTCCAGGTGGAGCAACACCGGTTGACTTTGCATACACAATTCACACCGATGTTGGTCATCGCACAATGGGCGCCAAGGTGAACGGTCGTTTGGTTCCGTTGGAGACTCAGTTGCAATCCGGTGACGTTGTAGAAATCTTTACGTCAAAGTCTCCTGATGCCGGACCATCAAAGGATTGGCTGAACTTCGTTAGGTCACCGCGCGCCCGCGCCAAGATCAAGCAGCATTTTGCAATTGAGCGACGCGATGACGCAATTGAGCACGGCAAGGAATCTCTTGCCAAAGCACTGCGTAAGCAGAACCTTCCATTGCAAAGATTGCTCGCGGCAGATGAATTGGTGAAACTTGCGGGGGAGTTGCGCTTTCCTAACGTTGAAGGCCTATTCGCTGCGATTGGCACCAATCACGTAAGTGCCCAGTCTGTTGTAGAAAAACTAGTCACCGCAATCTCGCACGGAGAAAATGACGAGTCGGAATTCCAGTTACCGCCAAGCCCACGAAGTGTCAATCGTGCTCGAAGCAACGATGCAGGAATCCTGGTGAAGGGTGACGCTGACGTATTGGTCAAGCTTGCTAGGTGCTGTACGCCGGTGCCGGGCGATCAAATAATTGGGTTCGTAACTCGCGGCAGTGGGGTGTCTGTGCACCGAAATGACTGCAAGAACGTCGAGCAGTTGATGCTGGAGCCAGAGCGCCTGATGGATGTCAGTTGGGCACCAACATCTAAGAGCTTGTTCCTAGTGCAGATTCAAATCGAGGCACTTGATCGCGGTGGATTGCTTTCAGATGTCACACGTGTGCTATCAGAGCACCACGTAAATATTTTGTCGGCGTCGGTTTCAACAAGATCAGACCGAGTAGCACTTAGCCGATTCGTTTTTGAAATGGGTGACGCAAACTTGCTGGAGCATCTACTGAATGCAGTCCGCCGAATTGAAGCGGTGTACGACGTTTACCGAGTCAGCAATGCCTAAGCCATCGAGGCTTTAACAACTTCTAGCCACGCCTTACGAGCTTCAAGTGCCTCAGTGGCATCCTTGATCTTTTTAGCATCCTTAGAAGCGGTTGCCTTTTCTAGTGCAGTCTCAAGCTTCTTGATCGAATCTTCCAATTGAGAGGTAACGCTGTTTGAGCGCTCAATCGCGGCAGGGTCAGTCTTGCGCCACTGGTCCTCTTCAACTTTGCGAACCTTCGCCTCGATTGCACGAAGCTTGTCTTCAGTTTCGCGAAGCTTGTCTTTTGGAACACGACCTGCTTTTTCCCATCGCTGTTGAATTGACTGAAGCGACTTCTTTGCAGCAGCAAGGTCCTTGTCTGGGTCGATGCTTGCAGCGTCCTTAAGAATCTCCAGCTTGGTAGCCAAGTTCTTTTCTTGCTCCGCGTTCTCAACTACAGCAGTCTCAGATTTTTTGGCAAAGATGGTGTCGCCTGCTGCCTTGAAACGCAACCAAAGTGCGTCATCAGACTTACCCGGGGTTCGACCGCTGTTCTTCCATTCATCAAGGAGTTTGCGGTAGCCAGCTATGTCATCAGAACCTTTGGCAGCAAGTGCCTCGGCCTGCTCAACGATGGCAGTCTTTTTTGCCTTGGTCTGCTTGTTACTTGCATCTAGTCCGGCAAAGTAACCGCGCTTGGCAGTTTCAAAGCGGGTACGTGCGCTAGAGAATCGCTTCCAGATTGAATCTGCCTCGGCCTTGGAAACCTTAGGGCCAGACTTCTGCAACTGCTGCCACTGTTCGAATAGCGCATTCATCTCAGCACCAGAAGTCTTCCACTGAGTTTTGGCTGCGTCTTGATTTGCAATCTCTTCAGCGCGAACTGCAATCTTTAGGCGTGAGGCAAGGGCCTCAGCAGTTGCTTCCTTAGTTGCCTCGTGCTTTTCGCTAACCAGTGCCGAAATTTTCTCGTCTAAGTTGCCCACGCGACGACGAAGATCAGAGATGTCACCAACAACTGCTGGTTCCTTCAGATCCTCGGCAAGCTTTGCAGCCATCTTCTTCATGCCGTGCGAGTCAACCTTATTTGCAACGCGCTGCTCTAAAATTCGAACCTGAGCTGCGAGGTCCTCATACTTGCGCACGAAGTAGGCGAGCGCCTCTTCTGTAGGTACACCAGGGTACTGGCCAACCTTTCGTTCTGATCCATCAATAACGAATACGTTGTTATCCGCGTCTACGCGACCGAACTTGTTGGTTGACATTACTGGCTCCTATTTGTTTAGGCGTCTAGATATCTAGACCGATGGACTTGGGTTTATTTTAGGGCGATTGCGCCAAGCTTGGTTTCGACCGCTGGCTTACCGTCACCCGAGCCGTCTTTGGTGCCGGCCTTGATGATCTTGCCTAGACCAGAAAGACCCTTGTTGATGGTGCCAAACACTGTGTAACCACCAACATTGTCGCTTGGAATAGTGCTGTCTTGGTAAACAATAAAGAACTGGCTGCCCATGCTCGATGCGTTTCCGCCAACGCGTGCCATTGCCAAGACTCCCTCTTTATAGACGTTGTCAGCAGGTGCATTCTCAATTGGCCCCCAGTTGTAGCCAGGCCCGCCGCTTCCGTCACCGTTTGGATCGCCACACTGCAACACATAGATGCCCGCGGTGGTTAGGCGGTGGCAACTGATGCCATCAAAGAATTTGTTGTTGGCCAAAGACAAGAAGTTAGCCACTGCCTGAGGGGCCTTTGCGCCATCAAGGGTCACCTCTAGTTTCTTGCCGCCAACTTCGATTGTGCCGTTCCAGGCACGACTCTCGGCTAGAGCTGGGGATGGAACTAATGCAGAGTTTGCCGACGCAGATGCCTCAGGCTTAGCTGTAGCAGCAACGTGCCCAGGACCAAATCCAAAGTAGGAGAGCTGCAGAATCAAAGCAAGTGCAACTGCGCCACCCGATACCAACAGTGCGAAGCGGTTATCGGCTGCGCGCTGAGCTGCCTTCTTTTCGGCGGCCGCCTTGTGCGATTCAAACTTTTGAGCACTCGCTTCTGCTGAGGCGTAAATGTTTTGGGTCTTTTTCTTAGAGGCCAAGATTTCTTCCTTTGTTGATTCTGCTCCCTCGATATTACGGGGGTATCGGTTAGCCTGAAACCTATGTCAGAGCAGTCCGGCCTTTTTAGTGGCGCCATGCCGCTGGCCGCTCGGATGCGTCCGGCAAGCCTCGGCGAGCTAGTGGGTCAACAGCATCTGCTGAAGCCGGGTTCACCCCTGCAGGCCTTGGCCACAAAGGCAGTGCCTGGCGAAAAGTCGTCGACCGTATCGGTAATTCTGTGGGGCCCTCCGGGTACCGGCAAGACCACCATTGCCCAGCTGGTTGCCAGACTCAGTGGCCGACGCTTCGTTGAACTCAGCGCAATTACTGCGGGTGTAAAGGACGTTCGCGAGGTTATGGAACGAGCGCGCGCCGATCGTGATGCCTACGGCGTGAACACCGTGCTTTTTCTCGACGAAATACACCGATTTTCCAAGGCGCAGCAGGATGCTCTGTTGCCAGGTGTTGAGAACGGTTGGATCGTTTTGATTGCGGCCACCACGGAAAACCCTAGTTTTTCAGTCATCGCACCCCTTCTTTCTAGGTCACTGTTACTTTCCTTGACTCCGTTGGACGATTCAGACTTAGTCAAGGTGCTGCAGCGAGCGATATCGGCACCCCAGGGCTTGGCCGGAGCAGTTTCTGCCGATGACGATGTTTTGGCCCAGATCGCGTTGGTTTCCGGGGGAGATGCCCGCCGGGCACTGACGGTTCTTGAAGCTGCGGCCACGGTTGCTATTGGTAGCAATTCCACGGGCGCAAAATCCCCGATTTCATCACCGATTGCGTCCCCCATAGCAGTGTTGGACGAGCATATATCCGGGGCGATGGATCGCGCTCTAGTGCGCTACGACAAAGATGGTGACCAGCACTACGACGTAATCAGTGCCTTTATTAAGTCGGTTAGAGGCTCAGACGCCGATGCCGCGATCCACTATCTGGCCCGAATGATTGAGGCCGGAGAGGACCCACGCTTTATTGCCAGGCGGCTAATTATCTTGGCCGCCGAGGACATTGGCCTAGCAGATCCGCAAGCATTGCCGCTTGCGGTTGCCGCTGCCGAGGCGGTTGCCATGATCGGCATGCCCGAAGGTCGTATTCCGCTGGCCGAAGCCACTATTTACCTAGCCATGGCTCCAAAGTCAAACTCTGCCTACAACGCCATAAACCAGGCCATCGAGGACGTTCGTGCTGGGCTATTTGGCGAAGTGCCGAAGCCGCTGCGCAGCTCAAATCACGTTGGAGCTAAGGGTGCCGGCGCTGGAGTTGGATATCTTTATCCGCACGATGACCCAAAGGCCGTGGTTGCTCAGCGCTACCTCGATGACAAGACCCTAAACCGCAGCTATTTTCAACCCAAGGACATCGGTGTTGAAAGGGATCTGGTAGAACGTTGGGCCAAGTTGCGCTCAATCATTCGCTCGTTCAAAAAATAGCTAACTGCCCTTTATTCACGGACTAGTCGCTGTTAGGATAGACAGGTTGCCGACTGGAGCATTCAATCGCGGCTGAACGAATGCTCAATTCACGGTGCGACCTTCTTATAGCCAGAGGGTCCGTGGCAGAGGATCACCAAGATCCCACTTGTGAACAATTACCGCTATAGGAATCTACGGATTCAATGAAAGGAACACGTGTCAAAGACAACACGTACCCGCAGCAAGACTCGCTTGTCGCGAGCTTTGGGACTAGCTCTTACTCCAAAGGCTGCAAAGTATCTAGAAAAGCGCCCTTACGCTCCAGGCGAGCACGGCCGCACCAAGAAGAAGGCCGATAGCGACTTTGCCGTTCGTCTTCGCGAGAAGCAGCGCCTTCGCGCTCAGTACGGTATTCGCGAGGCACAGCTTCGCAAGACTTTTGCTGAAGCAAAGCGTGCCGAGGGTCTAACTGGTGAAAACCTAGTTGAGCTTCTAGAAATGCGTCTTGACGCGATTGTTCTGCGCGCAGGTTTTGCACGCACCATCGCTCAGGCACGTCAGATGGTTGTACACCGTCACATTCTTGTCAACGGAGAGCGCGTTGACCGTCCTTCATTCCGCGTAAAGCCTGGACAGCTAGTCCACGTTCACGCAAAGAGTGAAGTTACCGAGCCTTTCCAGGTTGCCGCTGCAGGTGGACACGTTGATGTTCTTCCTCCAGTTCCTGGCTACCTAGACGTTTCACTAGACAAGCTGCACGCGACTCTAGTTCGTCGTCCAAAGCGCGCTGAAGTTCCAGTTACCTGTGAAGTTCAGCTTGTGGTTGAGTACTACGCTGCCCGCTAATAGCAGTCACTCAATTTAAGAAAAATTAGGGGAGTTAAGATGAGCGGTGGAGACATTGCAGCATTGGTAGCAGCCGGAGGCTTCGTGCTTCTAGTTCTATTCATTGCAGTGCCGTTGCTTAAGCTTGGGCGCGTACTAGATGAGACTCGCAATTCAATTCGAGACCTCAACGAAAGCGTTGCTCCATTGCTCACTGAACTAACCGATACCGTGACTGCAACCAACAAGCAGCTTGCTCGCGTTGATGTAATAACCGAGAACGTTGCAGAAGTAAGTTCAAACATCAGTTCACTCGTGGCTGTTTTCTCTTCTGCAGTTGGTTCACCATTGGTAAAAATTGCGGGCCTAACTCAGAGCCTGCGTAGCGCACTTATCGGTAAAAAGAAGTAGGAATCAGAATGAAGAAGATTTTTTGGCTAGCCGTAGGAATTTTTGCCGGCGTTGAGATCAAGAAGCAACTTGATAAGAATCCAAACGCTCAGGCTCTTCTTGCCGATGCAACCGCGCGTGCCAAGGAACTTGGGGAGACCGCTACTGAGGCTTTCTTAGACCGCACTGCAGAACTGACTGGCACACCTCGTTCATCAAAAGCAAGTGGTTCTTCAAAAGCGAGCTCGGCTAAGGCCACTGCCAAGAAGCCTGCCGCAAAAAAGCCGGCAGCTGCCAAGAAGCCAGCGGCAAAGAAGTCTCCGGCAACTAAGCCTGCCACTAAGTAATCGTGCAGACCGCCGAGATTCGCCGGCGCTGGCTCGATTTCTTCGAGAGCAAAGGCCACACAGTTGTACCGTCTGCTTCGCTAATTAGCGAAGACCCATCACTTCTTTTTACCGTTGCCGGAATGGTTCC
>JBDLVL010000017.1:0-30019 GCA_039804765.1 Actinomycetota bacterium
TTGGCCCCGGGGACCCCGCCAAAGGCAAAGTCGGCAGCCAACGATCAGGTAGTTGCATCGATCACCAGCGTCTTCAAGGAGTTTGGTGTTGAGGCCGCGGTTGTTGGTTTCTCACGTGGCCCAACAGTTACTCGCTACGAAGTTGAACTTGCGCCGGGTGTAAAGGTTGAGGCTGTAACTCGTTTGGCCAGCAACATTTCGTACGCGGTTGCCTCAAACGAAGTTCGCATTCTGGCACCCATTCCAGGTAAGTCGCTTATTGGCATTGAAATTCCAAACACCGATCGTGAAACCGTTTCACTTGGTGATGTTCTTCGCTCCGATGTTGCCGCCAAGAGCGCGCACCCGCTAACCATTGGAATTGGTAAAGACGTTGAGGGCGGTTATGTAATTGCCAACCTTGCCAAGATGCCTCACCTTTTGGTAGCCGGTGCTACCGGTGCTGGTAAGTCAAGTTTTGTGAATTCAATGATCACCTCAATTCTGATGCGCGCAAAGCCTGCCGAAGTGCGCATGGTTTTGATTGACCCTAAGCGCGTGGAACTTGCCGCCTACCAAGGCGTGCCGCACCTGATTACTCCAATCATTACCAATGCCAAAAAAGCTGCCGAGGCTTTGCAGTGGGTTGTCAAAGAAATGGACATGCGCTACGACGACCTTGCGAGTTTTGGTTTCAAGCACATTGATGATTTCAACCGTGCGGTTGTTGCCGGTGAGGTAAAAATTCCTGAGGGCTCACAGCGCAAGTTGCAGCCTTACCCATACCTGTTGGTAGTAGTAGACGAGCTTGCCGACTTGATGATCGTTGCCCCGCGCGATGTTGAAGACTCAATCGTTCGTATCACTCAGTTGGCTCGCGCTTCCGGTATCCACCTGGTGCTTGCGACCCAGCGTCCTTCGGTTGACGTAGTGACCGGTCTAATCAAAGCCAACGTGCCAAGCCGCCTTGCTTTCTCAGTTACCTCAGTCACCGACTCACGCGTGATTTTGGATCAGCCTGGTGCCGAAAAACTTATTGGTCAGGGTGACGCGCTGTTTTCACCAATGGGAACCAACAAGCCAATGCGTGTTCAGGGTGCTTGGCTTGCCGAGAGCGAGCTACAGCGAATCGTGGATCACGTTAAGCAGCAGATGGACCCGGAATACCGTCAAGACGTTGACGTGCCGGTTGCAGCCAAGAACATGGTCGACGCCGATATCGGTGATGACTTAGATGTGTTACTGCAGGCGGCCGAGCTAATTATTAGCTCGCAGTTTGGTTCAACCTCAATGTTGCAGCGCAAGTTGCGAGTTGGATTTGCCAAGGCTGGTCGTTTGATGGATCTGCTTGAGTCACGCAACATCGTTGGCCCAAGTGAGGGCTCAAAGGCCCGTGACGTAATGGTCAAGCCAGAAGATCTACCAACGGTGCTTGCTCAGCTTCGCGGTGAACCCGGTGCCAACACAGCTCCTGCAGTTGCAGCTGCTGCAGCAATTATCGATGCCGAGCCAACCCAATCAAATCTGGCTGCCGGTAATTTAGCAGCGGGGGACTTTGAAGACTTCATTCCACGCGAAAACGTAGACCGTTCAATCATCTCTGGAGGCAATGGTTTTGGCGATGACGAAGATGGCGACGAAGATGCTTGGAAGCTGACGGGTCGCCAGTAATGTCGAGTTCAAACAAGCCCGCAAAAACTAACTTGATTGAAAAGTCGGCAGCGTCGGTTTTTAATCTGCCAAACATAATCACCATGGCACGCATTCTTTGCGTTCCATTTTTTGTCTGGTCATTGTTTGCAATTCCGCAGGATTCAACCGCCCGCTGGTTCTCAGTTTTAATTTTCATCGTAATCATGATTAGCGATGGCGTTGATGGCGCAATCGCTCGCAAGCGTGGACTAATCACCAACCTTGGCAAGCTGCTTGATCCAATCGCAGACAAGGCCCTGCTTGGCGGTGCATTGGTTGCACTGGCAATTATTGGCGAATTCTCGTGGTGGGTCACCATTGTGATCTTGGTTCGTGAACTTGGAATCACCGCGTACCGATTGGTAGTTGTGCAGCGCGAGGTAGTTGCCGCTTCATCGGGCGGCAAGCTAAAGACAATTTTGCAAAGCGTGCTAATTGGTTCGCTGGCATCACCACTTGAATTCGTGTTTGCGCCTTGGTATATCAACTTAGAGTCAGCGCTCACCATCGTTGTGCTACTAATCACCGTTTACACCGGTCTGCAATACATGATTGCTGCCGGCAAGGCACGCAGCCAAAGAATTAATTCATAATGACCGCCGCCGCGATTCTTAAGGAACTGGAGGCGCGTGGTTTCAAGCTCGCGATCGCGGAATCATTAACCGGCGGATTACTTAGTGCCGAATTCGTATCGGTTCCCGGCGCATCAAATGTTTTACTTGGCTCCATAGTTGCCTATCAAACCTCGCTCAAGCACGAACTTCTTGGAGTCTCACGCACGCTGCTTGAAAATCAGGGCGCGGTTGATCCAGAAGTAGCGGCGCAGATGGCCGCCGGTGTTCGAATCAAGTTGGCAAATAAATCCAACATCAATGAGTCTCAAGTAATTGGCATCGCAACTACAGGAGTTGCCGGACCGGATGTGCAAGATGGCGTTGCGGTAGGCACGGTCTACATCGCGATCTCGGGGCCTGGCGCTATTGGTGATGCGGTTTATGCACACGAGTTTTCTGGTGGTCGCGAGGCAATTCGCACCGCCACCGTGAGCGAGGCAATTAAAGCCCTTGGGGAATGCCTGGCCCAATAATTCAGTTATCTTCTATGTGGCATACAGGGAATATTCAGCCAGCTGGATTTATGTTTGTCACAACGAACCGGTAGATTACCTGTGAGAAGAAGTTAGGAGGCCAATGTGGTTCTAGTCCGCCAAGAAATCGGTGACGTACTGCGCGACTTCCGCCTGCAAAAGGGGCAGACCCTGCGTCAGGTTGCCAGCCGCGCCAGCGTAGCTTTGGGCTACCTAAGTGAGGTTGAGCGAGGCCAGAAAGAGGCTTCTTCAGAGATTCTTGGCTCGCTGGCCGAGGCCCTAGAGGTGCCAATCTCAGCGATCATGCGTGAGGTTAGTGACCGTCTAGCCCTTGTCGAAGGCGTAAACCTAGAGGTAGCCTTTGCCAACGAGGGTCTACAGTCATACATTCCAGGCCGTGTTGATTTTGCGCCGGAATCTTATATTCCGGACACCATCCCGGCAGCATTCCTAGCTGACAACGACCCAAGCCTGGCCACCAGCCGCTAAGGCGAATGCGTCTAAGCCAGTTCCAAGCCCTAATGACCGATGAATTCGGTCCGGCCTACGCCCAAGTAATCTCCAGAGACTTAGTTCTTGGCGCCCTGGGCGATCAAACCGCAGCTGCCGCACTGGCTGCCGGGGAAGACCCAAGGGTCGTCTGGCTGGCCCTGTGCGAGGCCAATCATGTGCCTAAAGAACGCTGGGCAGGCAAGCCACAGGTCAAAAAGGCCACTTCCCACTAAATCCGCTACTGAACAAAACACCGAAGATTCGACACGCCGTTCGAATTAACTATCGAAATCTTGTTCGAATGATGTTAGGTTATTCACAGCAGGAAGTTGATGGCATTTATCAACAACCTGCTTGACCGAGGGTCGATCGTCGACTGCCTCGAATACGGTCAGCAATAACTAGAGATTCAGAAAGCAGAGGAAAAAATGCCATCTCCATCAGATCGCGAAAAAGCGCTAGACACAGCACTAGCTCAAATTGACCGTCAGTTCGGCAAGGGTGCAATCATGCGCCTGGGTTCAGATGATCGTGCTCCGGTAGAAGTAATTCAGACCGGTTCAATTGCTCTGGATGTTGCTCTAGGTATTGGCGGACTTCCAAAGGGCCGAATCGTTGAGGTTTACGGTCCAGAGTCTTCAGGTAAGACCACGGTTGCACTTCACGCAATCGCAAACGCTCAGCGCAATGGTGGAATTGCTGCCTTCATTGACGCCGAGCACGCACTTGACCCGGAATACGCAAAGGCGCTGGGTGTAGACACCGATGCCCTTCTAGTCAGCCAGCCTGACACCGGAGAACAAGCTCTTGAAATTGCCGACATGTTGGTTCGTTCAGGTTCAATCGATCTAGTTGTTATTGACTCGGTTGCTGCCCTGGTGCCGCGTGCCGAAATCGAAGGCGAGATGGGTGACTCACACGTTGGTCTGCAGGCTCGTTTGATGTCACAGGCGCTTCGCAAGCTAACCGGTGCACTAAACAACACCGGAACCACAATGATTTTCATCAACCAGCTTCGCGAGAAGATCGGTGTGTTCTTTGGTAGCCCTGAAACCACTGCCGGCGGTAAGGCACTTAAGTTCTACGCATCCGTTCGCCTAGACATTCGCCGTATTGAGACTTTGAAAGACGGTACAGATGCCGTTGGTAACCGTACCCGCGTAAAGGTTGTTAAGAACAAGATGGCTGCGCCTTTCAAGCAGGCCGAGTTCGACATCATTTACGGCGTAGGTATTTCACGTGAAGGTAGCTTGCTTGACTTTGGTGTTGAGCAAGAGATCGTAAAGAAGTCTGGCGCCTGGTACACCTATGAAGGTGAACAGCTGGGCCAGGGTAAAGAAAACTCTCGTAAGTACTTGATCGACAACCCTAAGGTTGCCGACGAAATCGAGAAGAAGATCAAGACCAAGCTGGGCATTGGCGTGCCTCGTGCGGTTGCTGACCTTCCGGCTGAAGAAGTAGAGGCCCCAGATGCATTTGCATCAGCGGAAACCGTTGCACCAGCCGCAAAACAAACAGCAGTATCAAAGGTTGCAGATGCCAAGGCACCTGCAACTGCGGCAAGCGCATAGTTCTTAACTAATGGCTTTCCAACGGGGCAGATCAAAGAGCTCTAGATCATCTTCTCGCCGGCCCATACCCGGCGAAGGTGATTCAGAGAATCTTGATCAGCCCCGTTTGCTTTCTCCTGAGAAGTTAGAAACTCGTGCCCGCAACGTGCTGTTGCATCAATTGGCGCGAAGTGCAAAATCAACTTCCCAATTGCGCAAGATTCTTGAACAGCGTGAGATCCCAACAGAAATCGCCGAGAAGGTTCTTGAGCGCTTTACCGAGGTTGGCCTGATTGACGACGCTGCCTACGCCGAAACCATCGTGAATAGTCGTCGCAATTACAAGGGTTTAGCAAAGTCCGCGATCAAGCGTGAGCTCAATGAAAAGGGCGTTAGCCAGGAACTCGTCGAAGAGGCTATCGCTGGAATCACCGCCGAAGATGATTTTGAATCAGCCAAACAATTGGCCGCTCGCAGATACCGCCAAATGGCTCACCTAGAACGAGATGTTCGCACCCGCCGGCTCGCTGGTTTCCTTCAGCGAAAGGGCTACGGAAGCAACTCGGTGTTTGCGGCAATCAAGTTTGCTGAAGAGGCTTATTTGCAAGAGGCTGCCGGCAATCAATAGGCCTAAGTAAACTGGTTGATTATGACCACCACACAGCAGGCCCCTCGCACCTATGAGGTGCGCACCTATGGTTGTGCAATGAACGTCCATGACTCAGAGCGCCTAACCGGTCTGCTCGAGGGTGCTGGTTATGTAGCCGGCGAACCGGGCAACTCGGACATTGTGGTTTTCAATACCTGTGCGGTTCGTGAAAATGCCGACAACAAGCTCTATGGCAACCTGGGCATCTTGAACGAGAAGAAGATGGAAAACCCAGATATTCTGGTCGCGGTTGGCGGCTGCCTGGCACAAAAGGATCGCGAGACCATCGTCAAGAAGGCGCCATGGGTTGATGTGGTCTTTGGAACTCACAACATTGGTTCGCTGCCAGCACTTCTAGAGCGCGCTCGTCACAACCATGAGGCGCAGGTCGAAATCCTTGAGGCCCTTGAGACCTTCCCAAGCGACTTACCAACCAAGCGCGATTCAACTTATTCGGGCATGGTTTCAATCTCTGTTGGTTGCAACAACACCTGCACCTTCTGCATTGTTCCTAGCTTGCGCGGTAAAGAAAAAGATCGTCGCCCCGGAGAAATCCTTGGCGAAATTGAAGCGCTTGTTGCCGAGGGTGTTGTTGAGGTCACGCTGCTTGGCCAGAACGTAAACACTTACGGCGTGGAGTTTGGCGACAAGGGCGCTTTTGCGAAGTTACTTCGTGCCTGCGGCAACATCAAGGGCCTTGAGCGGGTTAGATTTACAAGTCCACACCCAGCCGCCTTCACCGATGACGTCATCGACGCAATGGCCGAGACTCACAATGTTATGCCTCAGCTGCACATGCCAATGCAGTCAGGAAGTGACAAAGTTCTCAAGCAAATGCGTCGCAGTTACCGCAGCGAGAAATACTTGGGAATTCTTGAGCGCGTCCGTGCGCAGATTCCAAACGCAGCAATTACCACGGACATCATTGTTGGTTTCCCTGGTGAAACTGAAGATGACTTCCTCGAGACCATGCGAGTTGTTCGCGAGTCACGATTTGCGGCTGCGTACACCTATCAGTATTCAAAGCGCCCGGGCACACCGGCGGCCGAAATGAAAAACCAGATTCCTAAAGAAGTTGTTCAAGAGCGGTACGAGCGATTGATGGCTTTGGTAAATGACGTAGCGTGGCAAGAAAATAAAAAGCAAGTTGGCACTGAGGTTGAGGTGCTAGTTGCCTACGAGGGGCGTAAAGACGATGCCACCGCTCGCATGAGCGGTCGTACACCAGAGAATCGCCTTGTGCACTTTGAGGTTCCTTCCGGCGCACAGGTTCCTCGCCCAGGCGACATGGTCACCGTGGTCATCACAGATGCTGCGCCTTATCACTTACTTGCAGACGACCAAAAGAATTACTCGGTTCGTCGCACAATTGCCGGTGACGCGTGGGATCGCGCCGAGGCAGCTGCTTGCGCTGTGCCAAGCGCTAACGATGGCGCGAAGTCATCGGTATCGCTGGGTCTGCCAACCGTTGGGCAACCTAAAGCCGCGCACGTTCACGCCGGTCACTCGCACCACTAATGCAAAATAAATTAATTGCGGTGGTTGGCCCTACCGGTGCGGGTAAATCAGATCTTGGCCTGGCAATCGTTGATCATATTTTGGCTGCCGGCGGAAAAGCAGAAATCGTCAACAGTGACTCAATGCAGTTTTATCGCGGCATGGATATTGGTACCGCAAAGCAATCTATGGCAGAACGCCGCGGCATCAAGCACCACCTGATTGACTGGCTTGAAATCACCGATGAATCAACTGCTGCCGAATACCAAGCGGTGGCTCGTCCATTGATTACAGACCTACAAGGGCAGGGCATTACTCCAGTGCTGGTTGGCGGCTCAATGCTTTACATCGCCGCCGTGCTAAACAATTTTGAATTCCCGGCACGCGATGCCGAACTTCGTCTGCAGCTTGAGTCTGATCTCGAAGAGCACGGGCCACACGAAATGCATCGTCGACTAAAAGCGCTTGATCCAATCGCTGCAAGTCGAATCGTTCCTGAAAACGGTCGTCGCTCGGTTCGAGCAATCGAAATCGTGACTCTGACGGGTGAGCCTTTTGCCGCGGCACTTCCAGATGAGCCAGAGGATTGGCAGCCAGTACTTGAAATCGGTGTCAATGGGCTCCGCGAAGATTTGGTGCAACGCCTTGAAAAGCGCGTGCACAAAATGTGGGATTTAGGGCTGGTCGAAGAGGCCCGTTCACTAATTCCGTTTGGTATTCGTGAGGGTAAGACCTCAAGTCGAGCAATTGGCTACAGTCAGGCGTTGGCGCAGATTGATGGCGTGATGACACAGGATGAAGCAATTGCCGACACCGTTCGGCTGACTCAAAAATATGCGCGCCGTCAAATGTCTTGGTTCCGCAGGGATAACCGCATTCAGTGGCTGGACTACCAAGATCAGACAATGAATTCCAAGGCTGCAAATCTAGTAAGCCAGTGGCTTGGGCTTTAGGCTTGACGAATGACCATGATTAATTTCACCAAGGGCCACGGGACGGGCAATGACTTTGTGCTGGTGTTAGATGCCGACGGCGAAATTAACCTAACCCAAGAGCAGATCGCAAAAATTTGCGATCGTCACTTTGGAATCGGTGCAGACGGTTTCATCCGCGTTATTAAATCCATCAATCACCCTGATGGTGCAGCATCCCTTGCTGAGGAACCTGGCGCAGTTTGGTTCATGGACTATTACAACGCCGACGGCACTACCGCAGAAATGTGCGGCAACGGTACCCGAGTTTTTGCGCGCTACCTCACCGAGCGCGGTCTGGTGGAACTTGCCGACGGCGAGACTCTTTCTATTGGCACGCGTGCCGGAGTAAAGGATTTGCAACGCAACATGTCTGGCTTCGCAGTAGACCTTGGTCGCTGGAAGCTTGATGGTGGTGAAGCTTTGATTCACACCCACGGCCTTGAGGTCGCCAGACCAGGCATCGGTATTAATGTTGGCAACCCGCATTATGTTGTTGCACTTGCGTCAGGTCAGGAACTTGCGGGCCTTGATCTTTACGAACAACCAGGCATTGATCCAACTCCGGCTAAGGGCGCAAACGTTGAGTTCGTGGTTCCTGCAGAGCCAATGGTGAAGGACGGCGTTGGTCACATAAACATGCGTGTTTATGAGCGCGGGGTAGGCGAGACTCTGTCTTGCGGCACCGGAATTTGTGCAGCCGCACTTGCAACTCGCCACTGGGCGGGCGCTGGTGCCCCAAATATCTGGCAGGTACGCGTACCTGGTGGACTGCTTGGTGTGCGCATGTTTGCAACAGAAGACGGTGAACACGTTGGCCTAAGCGGTGCAGCCGAATTGGTCTACGACGGTCAGCTTGAGCTTGACCAGCTGAAGTCGGTGGTTCGTTAAATTCTGTTCAGGAATTATTTATTGCGAACCCGTAAGACTCTAAAAGACTTGGCCGTATCAACGCGAATAGTTGAAAAATTCTCAGGCAGTTCCGCTTCAAGCCATCGATGCAGTGAATCGGCACCTAAATTTTTCTGCACGACTAAAAATGCATCTGCTTCATCTTGCAATCGGGGTAACCAGGTCAACAGGATCTCGTGCAACACTTCTTTACCCACGCGAATGGGTGGATTTGACCAAATTCCGCTGAACTTCAAATCAGTGGGTACATCTTCTGGTTTTAAGCATTTGATGTTGTTCAGCCCAAGTCGTGCCGCATTTGCAGCGGTCAGTTCAAGCGAGCGCTCGTTTACGTCTACCGCCCAAATAGTTGCCTTGGGTGAGTGCGACGCAAGTGAAAGAGCAATTGGACCCCAACCGCAACCAATGTCCAGAATGTCGCCGCCGGCTGGAGCTTCGTCAAGGTGTGCGAGTAACACATTCGTACCCTGATCTATGTGATCCGGGCTGAAGACTCCGCCAGCAGTAGTAACCCAAACTTCGCGACCGTTGATCGTGACGTTGATTTCTTTTGGCTTGTAATTACTACCGGGAGTCTCCGAGAAGTAGTGTTCCGAGGACATAGCGAAACACTATTACAGATAGTCAAACTAGTGTTAGTTGCGTGAAGAACAAAGACAGCCATGAAGAGTTTGGCGAGGACGAGACACCAACCTTCACCCACGGGTCCTCTCGTGGTGACGAGGTAGTCGAGCGCATTTTGCGTCGCGGTGAGCGCGCCGAGGCCCTTGGTGCTGCCGAGACGCACGGCTATAGCGACACCGATGGCGATCAGTTTGAACTCGAAGATCGCTCCGCGCTAAAGCGCGTCGCCGGTCTTTCGACCGAACTTCAAGACATCACCGATGTTGAGTATCGCCAGCTTCGCCTTGAGAAGGTAATCCTGATTGGCCTCTGGGGAAACAACACTTTGCTCGATGCCGAAAACTCATTGCGTGAGCTTGCTGCACTTGCCGAGACTGCTGGAGCCACCGTTCTAGACGGGCTTTTGCAGCGACGCTCTAATCCAGACCCAGCTACATACCTAGGCAAGGGAAAGGCACAGGAACTTAAGCAACTGGTTCAAGCAGCTGGTGCAGATACCGTGATCGCTGACACTGAGTTAGCACCAAGCCAGCGACGCGCACTTGAAGACGTAATTAACATCAAGGTGATTGATCGCACTGCTGTAATTTTGGATATCTTCGCCCAGCACGCCAAGAGTCGCGAGGGTAAGGCTCAGGTCGAGCTTGCTCAGCTTGAATACCTACTGCCACGTCTTCGTGGCTGGGGTGAGTCAATGTCTCGTCAGGCCGGTGGTCAGGCTGCCGGCGGTGTTGGTATGGGATCGCGTGGTCCCGGTGAAACCAAGATTGAGTTGGATCGTCGCCGCATCAACACTCGTATGGCCAAGTTGCGCAAGCAGATTAAGGCAATGAAGCCGGCACGCGAAACTAAGCGAGCTAACCGCGAACGCAATGCAATTCCCGCTGTGGCAATTGCCGGATACACCAATGCGGGCAAGTCTTCGCTGCTGAATCGTATGACTCAAGCCGGTGTTCTCGTGCAGAACGCTCTGTTCGCAACTTTGGATCCAACCGTGCGCAAGGCAAAGACACCCGATGGCCGCGACTACACGCTTGCCGACACCGTGGGCTTCGTGCGCAACCTGCCGCACCAATTGGTTGAAGCATTCCGCTCAACGCTTGAAGAAATTGCTGCCAGCGATTTGATTGTGCACGTGGTGGATGCTTCGCATCCGGATCCATCTGGTCAGATTGCCACCGTTCGAAACGTCATTGGCGAAGTTGGCGCAAGAGACATTCCAGAACTCATTGTTTTTAACAAGATTGATCTAGCCGATGAAACCCATCGCATGGCACTTCGTGGAATGGAACCAAATTCCATCGGCGTTTCCGCGCGTACGGGTGAAGGTGTAGATGAGCTACTAAAAATTATTGCTTCGCTGTTGCCTGAACCAAACGTAGAAATAGCCGCACTGATTCCCTACGACAGGGGAGACCTAGTATCGCGTTTGCATTTGAACAGCAGAATTATGGTTTTGGATTATCGCGAAGGCGGAACCTTCGTCCGTGCAATGGTAAAACCAGAAATGGCCGCCGAGCTCAGCGACTACCGCGTCATAGTTTGAGGATTCATTTGCACTGCATAGCTCTTTCGCTAGCAGTGCAAATAACTAGACGGAACGAAGTACTGCTACAACTTTTCCAAGAATCACCGCGTGGTCACCAAGTATTGGCGCGAACGATGAATTGCGTGGCAACAACCAGGTGTGGCCATCTTGTTGCTTAAAAGTTTTTACGGTTGCTTCGTCCTCTAACAGCGCGGCAACTATGTCGCCGTTCTCCGCGGTCTGCTGTTGACGAACAACTACCCAGTCGCCGTCACAAATTGCAGCGTCAATCATGGATTCACCAACTACCTTGAGCAAGAACAGATCGCCCTTGCCAACAAGTTGACGTGGCAGTGGGAAAATCTCCTCGACGTTTTGCTCGGCGGTAATCGGTCCACCGGCGGCAATGCGGCCGACCATCGGCACCATGGCAGCGTCGCCTATCGGTGTTGGGTTTTCAGCAACCTGGCCATCCTGACCTTCCCAGCCGGCTACCTCAATCAGAACATCGATCGTGCGTGGACGCTTTGGGTCACGGCTGATGTAGCCGGCAAGTTCAAGCTGGTTTAGCTGGTGACTCACGCTGGCAGGAGATGACAAGCCAACCTCAAGGCCAATCTCGCGCATGCTCGGCACATAGCCGCGTTCGGCTTTAGAGCGCTGAATGCTCTGAAGGATTCGCTCCTGCATTGGGCTCAAACTGGAGGCGCGTCGGGTAGGGCGCTTGTCTTCCATAGCAGGGCCTTTCTTCAATGTCTGAGGCCCGTGTTATGAGGGCCACTATCGAAACTGTATTCGCTATTTAGGGCAATATCAAACACATTTTCGAAAAATTGACAAATATCTTGACAAAATGTCGGGGTATACCCGTATTCTTGTTCTATAGACGAACAGTTGTTCGAATAGAAAGGTAAAAGATGTCTCAAACCCCAGCAGCACGTAAGTTCTTCCGCACTGCCGTAGTTGTCGCAATAGCCACAACCAGCATCTTTGGCTTCGTCAACACAGCGGCGGCGAACAGCCAAACCAGCAGCTCGGCTGCCAAATTCGAATATGTCACCGTTTCAGCAGGCCAGACCCTGTGGGACCTTGCCGAACAAATCGCCCCAAACACCGATCCTCAGGACTGGATGCAGGATGTCGTAAACCTAAACGGTCTTACTTCAACTGACTTAAAGCCCGGTCAGAGGCTTGCCCTACCTTAGAAGGTAACCTTGGGGGGTGGCTAATCTTGAAGACCTTCCAATCCGCGACGACCTAAAGGGTCGCAAACCTTATGGGGCACCGCAGCTTGCTGTTCCAGTTGCATTGAATGTCAACGAGAACACTCACCGCATCCCAGAAGAAGTTGCGGTCGACATTATCGGTCGCCTAGCAGCAGCAGTTCTAGACATCAACCGATATCCAGATCGCGAATTTCTCTCGCTGCGCAATTCACTCGCCGAATACCTTGGCGCAGAGCTAACCGCCGAAAATATTTGGGCCGCTAATGGCTCTAACGAAGTTCTTCAGCACATCTTCCAGGCATTCGGTGGCCCAGGCCGCAGCTCACTGGGTTTTGGTCCAACCTATTCAATGTATGGATTGATCGCCCAGGGCACCGGCACAAGCTATGTTGATGCACCGCGGCTTGATCGCTACGAACTTTCACCGCAACTTATTCGCGAGGCGATTTTGGAGCACAAGGCAAACATCGTGATGCTTTGTTCGCCAAATAATCCAACGGGAACCCCGCTCAGCCTCAGCTGCATCGAGGCTGCTTACGAGGCTGTTAGCGAGGCAACCGGTGGAGTAGTTGTTGTCGATGAGGCGTATGCCGAGTTCGGCGGAAACACTGAGGTAAGTGCAATCAATCTGCTCGAAGGTCGCGAGCGTCTGTTGATTTCTCGAACCATGAGTAAGGCATTCGCATTTGCCGGTGCTCGCGTTGGCTACCTGGCTGCCGATCCAGCAGTGATTGATGCCCTTCGACTAGTGCGCCTGCCTTACCACCTAAGCGCCTTCACCCAGGCTGCAGCTGAGGCAGCTCTTGATCACGCTGACACAATGCTGTCCACCGTCGACGATATCCGCTTCCAGCGTGACCGCATTTTGTTGGAACTAAAAGAACTTGGTCTAGATCCATACCGCTCAGATTCGAACTTCGTTTTGTTCGGTGGTCTCGAAGATCCAAACGCAGTTTTCGAAGCTTTGCTAGCCAGGGGAGTTTTGATTCGCAATGTTGGCATACCGGGCACCCTTCGCGTGAGTGCTGGTACAGAAGCCGAGACCACAGCATTCCTTGAAGCACTGCGTCAGGTGCTCAAAAAGTAGTCCTTCGCTAAGATTAACTAAACATTCATCGCATTCGCGAAAGGCAATTTCATGAGCCGTACTGCAACTTTGCAGCGCAAGACTTCTGAATCATCGATTGAGTTAACTCTCAACCTCGATGGCACAGGTCGCGCCGACATTTCAACCTCGGTGCCATTTTTCGACCACATGCTTACCGCCTTCGCAAAGCACTCTCTTGTTGACCTAACCGTCAAGGCAACCGGTGACACCGATATCGATGTGCACCACACAGTCGAGGACACCGCGATTGTTTTGGGTCAGGCAATTAAGCAGGCGCTCGGCGACAAGTCAAAGATTGGCCGTTACGGCGATGCCACTGTGCCACTAGACGATGCCTTGGCTCGTGCAGTGGTTGATGTTTCAGGCCGTCCTTACCTGGTACACACCGGTGAGCCTGAAGGTTTTGAATTTCACCTAATCGGTGGCCACTTCACTGGATCAATGGTGCGTCACGTTTTTGAGGCAATCACGTTGAATGCTGGAATCACCGTTCACCTAACCGTGCTCGATGGTCGCGATGCTCACCACATTGCCGAGGCAGAGTTCAAGGCCTTCGCTCGAGCATTCCGCAAGGCCGTTGAGGTTGATTCAAGAGTTGAAGGAATTCCTTCAACCAAGGGTGCACTGTAAGTGGTAGCACCCCGCGTAGTCGTTTTAGATTACGGCAGCGGTAACGTTCACTCTGCAGCAAAGGCGCTCGCCGAAGCCGGTGCCCATGTTGAGTTAACCCGCGACCGCGACGCCGTTTTGAAAGCGGACGGTTTATTAGTTCCTGGCGTTGGTGCATTTGCCGCAGTTATGGATCAGCTAAACGAAATCAATGCCGGTGAATTGATCGACAAACGTCTCGTTGCTGGTAAACCGGTTATGGGAATTTGTGTTGGCCTGCAGGTGATGTTCGAACTTGGAGTCGAGCACGGTTTGCAAACTCCAGGGCTTGGGCAGTGGCCGGGCACAGTTGAGAAACTTGATGCACCGGTCCTTCCGCACATTGGTTGGAACACAGTTGATGCCGCAAAGAATTCAAAACTCTTTAGCGGCGTTGAGTATGAGCGTTTTTATTTCGTTCACTCTTACGGAGTTAAGAAATGGGAACTAGTTGTCGATGGCCCACTTGCAGCACCAAAAGTCACCTGGGGTGACTATGGCGGCAGATTTATTGCAGCGGTTGAAAACGGACCATTGACGGCAACGCAGTTTCACCCAGAGAAATCTGGTCAGGCAGGAATCAAGTTACTAAGTAACTGGCTCGGAACTTTTTAGTAAGGAATCTAAATGTCAAAGTATCTAGAACTGCTTCCTGCAGTAGATGTTGCAGATGGAAAGGCTGTTCGCCTTACCCAAGGCGAGGCCGGATCTGAAACCGATTATGGTAGTCCGCTAGAAGCGGCACAGACCTGGATCAATGCCGGTGCTGAGTGGATTCACCTGGTAGATCTCGATGCAGCCTTTGGTCGTGGCGACAACCGCGCCATCATTAGAGAAGTTGTTGACTCGGCAAAAACTGAACTTGGCCGTGGTGTCAAGATTGAACTCTCCGGAGGCATTCGCGATGACGCTTCGCTGGAGGCGGCGCTTGAGGCAGGCGCAACTCGCGTCAACCTTGGAACCGCTGCTCTAGAGAACCCAGAGTGGACAGAGAAAGTCATTGCCAAGTTTGGCGATGCAATCGCGGTTGGTCTTGATGTTCGCGGAACTACCCTTGCCGCACGTGGTTGGACTCGCGAGGGTGGAGACCTATGGGAAGTTCTTTCGCGACTAGAAGATGCCGGTTGTCCGCGTTACGTGGTTACCGATGTCACCAAAGACGGCACTCTCAAGGGGCCAAACATCGAATTGCTTCGCGAGGTAATGCAACGCACCAATAAGCCTGTGGTTGCATCGGGCGGAATTTCATCTCTTCAAGACATCACCGATTTGCGTGCTCTTGTAAACGAAGGCCTAGAGGGCGCAATTCTTGGCAAGTCACTTTACGCAGGAAAGTTCACGCTTGAAGAAGCACTTGCAATCGCAAACGCGTAACTCATGAAGAGTCACGATCACCAACACATCAACAAAGATCCACTTGCGGATTCTGCAGGCGTTCCTTGGGATGGTCGCGCGTTCAATGAAAACCCATTCGCGAATGATGATGGCTCTGCACGCCCAGAATTAATGTCTGCCATCCGTGAGTTTCACGAAACCGGCGATGCCACAAAAGTATTCGTCGAATTTTCTAAGTCTCGTTTGCTGATTCCACTTCTAGCCGATCTTGGTGAATCGGGCGAGGGTGCGCACGGGCAAACTGTCGACAAAAGCGCTGATCTTTCAATAGTGAATGTTGAAACCCCCGACGCCCAAGTTGGGCTGCCAGTTTTTAGCTCAGTGGATTCAATGAAATTGTGGAACACCACCGCACGTCCAGTACCAAGCGATGCAATCAGGGTCGCGCTTGCCGCTGCCAGTGAAGGCAACACCAGAATTATTTTGGACCCGGGTTCAGAAACGGAATTTGCATTTAGGCGTGCGGCAATCGCAGCTATGGCCAAACAGCAAACCTGGAGCCCGCCGCACCTATCGGTGTTAGTTAAGGCAGAGTTTGAAAAAGGCGTGGCGAACGAGGATTCGATTGCCAAGGTGGTGATTAGTTCGCTTGATCCTCAGTCGCGATTAGCCGGGCCAGAGGTAAAAGTTGAACTGCAGGTTGTTGCCGGATTGAATAAAGAACAGCTTGAAGAAGTACTTCACCGAGTTACTCAGAATTGGGCCGAGAGTGAAATCATTTCTAGCTCGGTAGATTCAATGGCTCTGGTTATAAAACCAGCCGAAGATAAAAGTTAGTTAACCGGGCCGGTGAATTTTTCACCAGGGCCAGCACCGGGAGCGTCCTTAATTGCGGATGCCTCACGGAACGCCAACTGAAGCGAACGCAATCCATCGCGAAGCGGGCGAGCGTGGTGGTCGCCAATGTCAGCCGCCGCGGCGGTAACCAAACCAGCCAACGCTGTGATTAGTTTGCGAGCCTCGTCGAGGTCACCCTTTGCTCCGTCTTCGCCAAGCCCGCACTGAATGGCTGCTGCGCTCATCAGATGCACGGCCGTGGTGGTGATTACCTCCACGGCTGGAACTTCGGCAATGTCACGCACCTGATCGGCGACGTCTTTGAATTCGGCCACGGGGGCTTCTCCTTTTGAATGGTTTCTGCTAGGCTAACCCATGGCTCCAAGGTTCGTCCTTGGTCAGAAGTGGATTCAATTCCCACCCGCGTCTACCGATGCTGTGTTCTCTAAAACACTAAGGTTGCCGGGTAAAGCTTTGAAACTTACGTTTCTGCACGTAATCAGGCTCCCGCCTGTGATGTGGCCATTTATGTCATGTCCAGAGGAGTAACAGATCAGCGATCCCCGTATCAATGAGCGCATCCGCGTGCCAGAGGTTCGCCTCGTCGGCGCCCAAGGTGAGCAAATTGGCGTTGTAAAAATTGAAGATGCCCTACGTATGGCACAGGAGCAAGACCTAGACCTAGTCGAGGTAGCCCCAACTTCAAAGCCACCGGTTGCAAAGCTAATGGATTTCGGCAAATTCAAGTATGAAGCTGCCCAAAAAGTCCGTGAAGCTCGCAAAAACCAGGTCAACACCATCCTTAAGACCGTTCGTTTCGGTCTAAAGATTGATGATCACGACTACGGCACAAAGCGCGCACAGATCGTTAAATTCCTCAAGGCAGGTGACAAGGTCAAGGTGATCGTTGTTTTCCGCGGTCGCGAGCAGTCCCGCCCAGAGATGGGTATCAAGTTGCTTCAGAAGCTTGCTGAAGAAGTCGCTGAGTTGGGTGTTGTCGAATCGAATCCTTCGATTGACGGCCGCAACATGGTGATGGTTATCGGTCCGCTAAAGAACAAGGCTGATGCTAAGGCAGAAGCCAAAAAAGCAGCAGATAAGGCCAAAAAAGCCGAATCTGTAGAACAGCCAAAGGAATCGGCCGCTGAACCAGCTGCCGAGTAGAAAAACAGGAGATAGCAATGCCAAAGCAGAAGACCCACTCGGGCGCCAAGAAGCGTTTCCGCTTCACCGGTAGCGGCAAGATCATGAAGCAGCAGATCAACATGCGCCACAACCAGGAGCACATGTCAAACCGTCGCAAGCGTCGCCTAAACGTCGACCAGGTGGTTTCACCGGCCGACTACAAGACCCTCAAGACCCTACTCGGCAAGTAAACCGACCCAACTTTTTAGGAGCAACAAATGGCAAGAGTAAAAAACGCGGTTAACGGTGCCAAGAAGCGTCGTACCGCTCTAGAGCGCGCCAAGGGTTACCGCGGCCAGCGTTCACGTCTTTACCGCATGGCAAAGCAGCAGATGCTGCACTCGTTGGTTTATGCATACAACGACCGCCGTGCACGCAAGGGTGACTTCCGTCGTCTGTGGATCCAGCGCATCAACGCTGCTTCACGTGCAAACGGTATGACCTACAACCGCTTCATCCAGGGTCTAGGACTTGCTGGCATTGAGGTTGACCGTCGCATCCTTGCTGACCTAGCAGTAAACGACCCTAAGACCTTCACCAGCTTGGTTGCATCTGCAAAGGCAGCACTGCCTGCAGACACCTCAGCTCCAAAGGCTAAGTAGTTTCAAATGCTCATCGATCCCAAGGCCGCAAAGGTCCGTGGGGTTGCCAAGCTAACCAAGAAAGACGCCCGGTCATCGACCGGGCTCTTTCTGCTTGAGGGACCTCAGGGCCTAAAAGAAGCTTTAGACCGCCCAAAGTTAATCGTCGAGTTGTACGCAACTGATGACGCGGTCGAACGCTACCCGGATCTATTCGAACGCGCCGAAAATGCCCGAATCCAGGTCCAGTTGGTTAGTGAACAGGTGCTAAAGGCTCTTACTGACACCACTACGCCTCAGGGGGTCGTGGCGGTCTGCGAGCAAATCGATGTGACTCTTCAAGACATTATTGATGCCAAGCCGCAATTGGTTGCCCTATTGGCCAATATCCGCGACCCGGGCAATGCTGGAACCGTGCTTCGCGCTGCCGATGCTGCGGGTGCGGATGCCGTAATTTTCAGCGCCAATAGCGTGGACGTTTACAACCCAAAAGTTGTCCGTTCCACCACCGGATCGCTATTTCACCTGCCTTTTGCGGTGGATATCGAGATCGAAGACGCAATTTCGGCCCTAAAAGCCGCTGGTTTACAGGTATTTGCTGCCAACGGCGGGGGAGAGCAGATTCCAAGCCTGCCAGCCGAAACTCTAGCCAAACCAACGACCTGGGTATTTGGTAATGAGGCCTGGGGCTTTGAGCAAACCACGCTAGACCTAGTCGACCAAGAGGTTGCCGTGCCAATTTATGGGGCCGCCGAGTCGCTAAACCTAGCAACCGCTGCCAGCATCTGTCTTTACGCCTCGGCCTTCGCTCAAAACCGCTAATCACCGCTATTTAGAGCCTCAAAAGGTAGACTTGAGCCCTATGTCTGCCGAAAATCCAATTACCCAGCCGGCCGTCGAAGCAGCAGTTATCGAGGCTTTGGCGGTTATTTCCGCTGCCACGGACTTGGCCAGCCTAAAAGCAGCCCGTCAGACCACTGTTGGCGAGCAATCGGCGATTGCAAAGCTAAATGCCCAAATGAAGAGCGTGCCAAACGAGTTCAAGGCAGAGGCGGGTGCCCTAATCGGTAAGGCCCGCGGCACATTAAACGAGGCCTTCGCAAGCAAAGAGGCTGAATTTTGGGCAGTTGAGCAGGCGGCCAAGCTTGCCGCCGAAGCTGTAGACGTCACCGCGGCTCCAGAGCCTGCGCGTATCGGTGCTCGTCATCCACTTTCGCTTTTGCAAGACACCATCGCCGATGTTTTCGTTGGAATGGGTTGGGAAATTGAAGAGGGGCCAGAGGTTGAGAGTGAATGGTTCAACTTCGACGCACTTAACTTTGATGCCGATCACCCAGCGCGCGCCATGCAAGACACATTTTTCGTTGACCCTGTTGAATCACACCTAGTTCTTCGCACTCACACCTCACCAGTGCAAGTTCGTTCGATGTTGACTCGCGAAGTTCCCATTTACGTGTTGTGTCCAGGTCGCGTTTTCCGCACCGATGAACTTGACGCAACCCACACTCCGGTGTTTCACCAAGTTGAGGGACTTGCAGTCGACAAGGGTCTGACCATGGCTGATCTTCGTGGCACCTTGGAACACTTTGCTCGCATCATGTTTGGTCCTGATGCAAAAATTCGCTTGCGCCCTTCGTTCTTTCCGTTCACCGAACCTTCTGCCGAGCTGGACGTCTGGCACCCGGGCGCCAAGGGCGGCGCTCGCTGGGTTGAGTGGGGTGGCTGCGGAATGGTTAATCCAAACGTGCTTAAGGCCGCCGGCATTGATCCAGAAGTTTATTCAGGTTTCGCATTTGGAATGGGAATCGAACGCACGTTGATGTTCCGCAACGATGTGCGCGACATGCACGACATGGTTGAATCCGACGTTCGATTCAGCGAGCAGTTTGGAGTTTCAATCTAATGCGCATTCCTTTGTCATGGCTTGCTGAGTACGTTGACGTACCAGGCGATGCAACTCCTGAAAGCGTTATGGCCGAACTTGTAAAAGTTGGTCTTGAAGAAGAAGGCTCACACAGCTTTGGTGTGACTGGTCCGCTAGTTGTGGGTGAAGTGCTTGAGTTTGTCGAAGAGCCCCAGACCAATGGAAAAACGATTCGCTGGTGCCAGATTCGCGTTGCCGCAGCTGGACAAAAGGCGGCCGACGGTGGCGAAGATGTTCGCGGAATCGTCTGTGGTGCTAGCAACTTTGAAGTTGGCGACAAAGTAGTCGTTTGCTTACCTGGTGCAGTGCTTCCGGGCGACTTCAAGATTGCAGCAAGAAGCACTTATGGCCACACCAGTGATGGCATGTTGGCTTCTGGTCGTGAGCTAAACCTTAGCGACGACCACTCTGGAATTATTCGACTGCACGAGCTGGGTCTAGATCCAAAAATCGGCACCGATGCAGTTGAGCTACTACAACTTTCTGAGCAGGCCGCCGAAGTAAATGTCACACCGGATCGTGGTTACTGTTTCTCAATCCGCGGCATCGCGCGCGAGTACGCGCACGCGACCGGCGGAGAATTCCGCGATCCAATCGGCAATGCACACCCAGAATCAACCAGCGGTTTCAATCTAAAGATTGAAGATCAGTCACCTATTCGTGGTCGTCAGGGCTGTCATCGTTTTGTTTTGCGTTCAGTCAAGGACGTCGACACCAAACGACCAACACCTCCTTGGATGGTTGCCCGACTAAAGCTTGCGGGTATGCGTTCAATCTCATTGATCGTGGACATTACCAACTACGTAATGCTCGAAATGGGTCAGCCCTTGCACGCTTACGACGCCGATAAATTACAAGGTGGCATCACAGTTCGCCGTGCGAAAGCTGACGAGACCATTACGACACTCGATGGCCAAGAGCGCAAGCTCCACCCTGAAGACCTCGTCATCGCCGACGACGCCGGCGCAATTGGTATTGCTGGTGTAATGGGTGGCGAACGCACAGAGGTTTCAGACACCACCGTAAACGTAATGATTGAAGCCGCAAACTTTGATCCAATTTCAATTGCACGTTCTGCGCGCCGTCACAAACTTCCATCTGAAGCCTCAAAGCGCTACGAGCGCGGGGTTGATAACAACGTTGCTGAGTTTGCTGCTGCCCGAGTGGTTCAGTTGCTTGAAGTTCAAGCGCTTGGCACCAGCGAACCGTTCGGTGCGGACTTCCGTGAGCACCACGAGGCAACTCCAATTTGGTTGCCGGCAAATTTTGCTAGCGAGCTTGTTGGTGTTGATTACAGTGCAGAGGAAATTGTTTCGATTCTGAACCAAATTGGCTGTGTAGTAGCAGCAGTTGATGGCGGATTCGAAGTTATCGCACCAAGCTGGCGTCCAGACTTAACTCACAAGACTGATCTTGTAGAAGAAGTTGCTCGCATTGGTGGCTACGACCGCATTCCATCACGACTACCAGTTGCCCCTCCGGGTCGTGGATTGACGGCAAAGCAGAAGCGTCGTCGCGCAGTGGTTAATTCTCTGGCCGGGTCCGGGCACACAGAAGTTTTGACCTACCCATTTGTTTCCGCTGCGCAAAATCAACTGTTTACTTCAAGCAAAGTTGCCACGGTGAAATTGGCCAACCCGCTTCAGGGCGATGCTGATGAAATGCGGGTATCGATTTTGCCTGGACTGATCGATGCAGCCAAGCGCAACCTCTCACGCGGTTTAACCGACCTTGCAATTTTCGAAGAAGGTTCGGTCTTCCTGCCATTAGGCAAAGTTGGCTCAAACCCTGAACTGCCGGCTGGAAACGCGCGTCCTAGTGAGGCTCAGCTAGATGAGCTCAACGCAACTGTTCCAGCGCAACCACACTTTGTCGCGGGCATCTTTGCTGGCAATCGCATTTCTCAGCAGGTTGGCATCAAGTCAATTGAGTCTGGATATACCGATGCACTGCACGCAGTGCGTGTGTTGGCCAAGTCGGTTGGTGTTGAAGTTGAGTTCCAGCAGGCTGCACCAGTGGGTTTCCACCCAGGTCGCACTGCAGAAGTTCAAGTGCAGATCAATGGTTCAAAGACTGTTATCGGTGTTGCTGGAGAGCTCGACCCAACTTTGTCGACTAACCACGACTTGCCGCGACGCATCGGTGCCTTTGAGATTAATCTTGAGCAGCTTTTTGCAGCCGCGCCTGACGTGATTCAAGCTGGTGTGCTGTTGACAATGCCTGCTGCAACGCAAGATCTTTCACTAGTAGTTCCGGTTGACCTTGCAGCGGCAAAACTACTCGACGTGATTCGTGAAGGCGCCGGCGAACTGCTTGAGCGCGTTGCACTAGTCGACGACTACCGAGGGTCAAATGTTACCGAAGGCCACAAGTCGCTTACCTTTGCGCTCAGGTTCCGCGCGGCAGATCGCACACTTACTCAGGTAGAGGCCTCGGCCGCCCGCGATGCCGCAGTAGAACTAGCAAATCAAAGATTCGGTGCAACACTCAGGGCCTAAAGCCATGTTTCCAAACGATAGGAACGCAATGACATTTTCAGTTGCCGTAGCCGGCGCAAGCGGCAACGTCGGCGGGGAACTACTGCGTCTAATTGCCGAGCACCCCCAGCTTGAACTCAAGACGGTAACCGCAAGCAGTATGGTGGGTCAAAAAGTTTCCACACTTCACCCTCACGTTCCAAAATTTGCTGATGTTGTTTTCAAGGAAAACTCGGCTGAGGTACTTGCCGGTCACGACATCGTTTTCCTTGCCTTGCCGCATTCAAAATCTGCCGAAGTTGCCGCTTGGCTTAGTGATGATTCTCTTGTGCTCGATTGTGGCGCAGATTTTCGTTTGGAATCTGAAGCAGACTGGCAAAAGTTCTACGGTGGCGAGCATGCAGGCACTTGGACTTACGGAATGCCAGAGCTGCTAATCGGCGGAAATCATAAACAACGAGATCTTCTGAAAAACACTAAGCGCATTGCGGTTCCCGGTTGCAACGTGACTGCAATCACTTTGGGTTTGGCTCCCGCTTTGGCCGCTGGTTTGGTCGAAAACACCGATATCGTCAGCGTGCTAACCGTTGGCACTTCCGGTGCCGGACGCGGCGCGACAGAAAAACTTTTTGAGATCGAACCAACTGGTTCGGCTGATGCGTATCAGGTGGGTGGCGTTCACCGTCACACACCAGAGATCGAACAGAACCTTTCTAAGTCTGCCGGTGCAAGAGTGCAGGTTAATTTCACACCAGTTCTTGCATCGATAGAACGCGGAATTCTTGCCGTGAACACTGCGGTACTTAAGCCGGGGGTAGACCTTCAAAAAGTTCGCAACGCATTTGAGTCTGCATACTCCGGCGAACAGTTCATCAAGATTTCAGCAACCGGAGAATTCCCCAGCACTGCAGATACCATCGGTGAAAATTTTGCGCTGGTTGGCCTTGCCGTTGATACCCATGCAAACCGACTCATCTCAGTTTGCGCAATCGACAACCTGGTCAAGGGCACCGGCGGCGCAGCAATTCAGTCAATGAATATCGCACTCGGTCTGCCGGAACAAACCGGACTTGAACAAATCAGTCTCGCCAAGAAAGGCGCATAACCATGACGGTCACACTTGCCAAAGGTTTTGTTGCCAGCGCTGTTCACGCAGGTCTAAAGAAGTCGGGAAACCTGGATCTAGCCCTCGTAGTTAATCAGGGTCCGCTAAATTCTGCGGCAGTAGTGTTCACTACCAATCGGTGCCAGGCAAACCCAATCATCTGGAGTAAAGAAGTAATTAAAGATGGTCAGGTATCGGCAATCATCTTGAACTCGGGCGGAGCGAATTGCTACACCGGAGCGCAGGGTTTTCAAACCACGCACGCAACCGCAGAAAAAGTTGCCGAGGAGCTTGGTGTTAGCGCAGGCGACGTTTTGGTTTGTTCAACCGGTCTAATCGGCGATCAACTTGATCGCGAAAAACTACTTTCGGGTACAGCCGCCGCTGCCGCGAATCTAAATACCACCAATGGTGCGATCGCAGCCCAGGCAATCATGACCACAGACTCCAAGCCAAAGACTGCAGAATTCACTCACACCCATGGCTGGTCAATTGGTGGAATGGCTAAGGGTTCAGGAATGTTGGCGCCTGGTTTGGCGACAATGTTGGTAGTAATTACCACTGATGTCTCGCTGGACAGCAAGTCTCTAGATCAAGCGCTTCGGGCCGCTACGCGCGTTACCTTTGATCGACTCGACTCGGACGGGTGCATGTCAACCAACGATCAGGTCACGTTAATGGCTTCAGGTGCAAGCAGCATCACTCCAAGTCTGGATGAATTCACTGTTGCGCTTACTCAGGTTTGCATCTCGCTAGCCACTCAGCTGCAGCAAGATGCTGAAGGTGCCTCGCATGACATCACCATCACAGTCCAGGGTGCGGCTTCGGAATCAGACGCCGAAGAAGTTGGTCGCTCGGTTGCACGCAACAACTTGTTCAAGGCGGCCATTTACGGAAACGATCCAAACTGGGGTCGAATCCTTGCAGCGGTTGGTGTTACCAATGCAGAGTTTGATCCCTACAACATAGATGTTTCTATCAACGGGGTAAGTGTTTCTCGCAAGGGTCAACCGGATCAACCACGTGACCTAGTCGACCTAACTCCGCGTGCTGTCGACATCACCATCAACCTGAATTCCGGCACCCACACTGCTGCCATTTACACGAATGACCTAACTCACGAATACGTCACAGAGAACAGTGAGTACTCAAGCTGATGATCCCTTCAGAACAGCAAGACCAAACAGTTGCGGCCATCAAGGCCAAGACGCTGATTGAGTCATTGCCATGGTTGCAAAAGTTTCACGGCAAAGTAGTAGTTGTTAAATTCGGTGGTAACGCAATGGTTGACGCCGAATTGCAAAAAGCTTTTGCCGAAGACATGGCTTACCTGCGTTGGGTTGGCATTCGCCCGGTCGTGGTACACGGAGGAGGTCCACAGATCTCTGCACGCCTGGCCGAGCTAGGAATCGAAAGCGAATTCCGTGGCGGTTTCCGTGTCACCACCAATGAAACTATTTCTGTCGTGCGCGATGTTTTGCGTGAACAAATCTCAGCTCAGCTTGCTGATTTAATTCAGGCCGCGGGTGCCGAAACCACCATCATGTCTGGTGAAGACGCAAATCTTTTCCGCGCAGAAAAGACCACTCTAGATACTGATGATGGCCCGGTGGATATCGGTTTGGTCGGTGAAGTCACTCAGGTAAATCCGCGCATCGTTCTTGAAGCGCTTGAGGCTGGTCGAGTTCCAGTTGTGTCAACCGTCGCGCCAACAACCGCTGGCGAACTGCTAAATGTGAACGCAGATCTTGCTGCAGCAGCACTTGCGGTGGCTCTTGGTGCAGAGAAACTGATGGTGCTCACCGACGTACCTGGCTTATACAGTGACTGGCCAAATCGTGACTCGCTAGTTTCTGAAATAACTGCCCAAGAACTCGATGAACTTTTGCCTTCACTTGAGTCGGGAATGATTCCAAAAATGCAGTCATGCCTCAAGGCAGTTCAAGGAGGCGTGCCAACCGCTCACGTTATCGACGGCCGCACGCCGCACAGCATCCTGCTCGAAATTTTCACGGTGACCGGTGTCGGTACCATCGTGCTTCCATAATAAGAAACAAGAAACGGATAAAAAAATGGTTCGCCACTTTCTAAAAGATGATGACATCACTCCTGCTGAACAAGCAGAGATTATCCGTCGCGCGATCGAGCTAAAAAAGAATCCTTACGCTAGTAAGCCATTCGCGGGCCCAAAAACCGTTGCGCTAATTTTTGACAAAACCTCTACTCGCACCCGCGTTTCTTTCGCGGTTGGCGTTGCCGATCTTGGCGGCTCACCACTAATCATCGACAGCCAAAGCAGTCAGATGGGTGCCAAGGAATCAGTAGCCGACACCGCCAAGGTTCTTGGTCGTCAGGTGGCTCAAATTGTTTGGCGCACCTATGCGCAACTTGGCCTTGAAGAAATGGCCGAGCACGCTGGCGTTCCAGTTATCAACTCACTCAGTGACATGTACCACCCGTGCCAAATACTTGCCGATCTAATGACCATTCAAGAACACAAGCAAAAACTAGCCGGTCTAAAACTTGCCTACGTAGGTGACGCCAGCAACAACATGGCAAACAGTTACCTAATCGGTGGCGCAACCGCAGGCATGCACGTCTCTGTTGCCGGCCCTGCAAACTACTTGCCAGACGCACATATCGTTGCGCGTGCGGAATTGATCGCACAAAAAACTGGTGGCTCAATTTCAGTTCACGGCGAGCCAGTTGCCGCAATCGCAGATGCAGATGTTGTGATCACCGATACCTGGATCTCGATGGGTCAAGAAGCCGAAAAGGAGCAACGTCTTCGCGACTTTGCTGGCTACACAATTGACGAAACTCTTTTCGCAAACGCAAAAGCAGACGCCATCTTTATGCACTGTCTACCTGCGTATCGCGGCTACGAAGTTACTGGTGAAGTTCTCGATGGTCCTCGCTCGGTAATTTGGGACGAAGCAGAAAACAGATTGCATGCGCAAAAAGCTTTGATGGTTTGGCTCGCCGAACAGGCTTAACCACGCCCAACCAAAAACACTCGAAAGTAAGATTAGGAACATGAACGCAAACAGTAGTTCGGGAAGTGGCTCTAACGCTCTTTGGGGCAGTCGCTTCGAAGGCGGCCCGTCAGACGCACTGGTCGCACTCAGCCGCTCAGTGCACTTCGACTGGCGACTAGCTGCGTACGACATCGCTGGCACTCGCGCTCACATCAAGGCACTGCAGTCAGCTGGTTATCTAACCGTTGCCGAGCTTGAAAAAATTGACCGCAGTCTCGTTGAACTTCTAGACCGCGTCGAAAAGGGCAGCTTCCAAGCAAAGCAAACCGACGAAGATGTGCACTCGGCACTCGAGCGCGGGCTCATCGAAATCGCCGGCGTTGAATTAGGTGGCAAGGTTCGTGCCGGCCGCAGCCGCAACGATCAAATTGCAACTTTGATCCGCACCTACCTTCTAGACCAGGCCGTAATCATCCGCGACCAGGTGACCCAGCTGGTTGAGGTTCTGGTTTCGCGCGCCGAGGAGCACCTAGGCGTTGCCATGCCAGGCCGCACCCACTTTCAGCACGCGCAGCCGGTTCAGCTTTCGCACCACCTGCTAGCTCATGCGTGGCCTTTGGTCCGGGACCTTGAGCGTCTAGAAGACTGGCGCAAGCGCGCCAACCTTTCTCCATACGGAGCAGGAGCACTTGCCGGCAACACCCTTGGACTAGACCCAAACTTGGTGGCCCGCGAACTTGGCCTTGCCGGTCCAACCCAAAATTCAATTGACGCCACCGCTAGCCGCGACGTAGTTGCCGAGTTCTCGTTCATCAGCACCCTGATCGGTATTAACCTGTCCCGATTCTCAGAAGAGATCATCATCTGGGCCAGCGCCGAGTTCAACTACGTCAAGCTGCACGACGCCTATTCAACCGGTTCGTCGATCATGCCGCAAAAGAAGAACCCCGATATCGCCGAGCTTGCTCGCGGTAAGGCCGGCCGCCTAATTGGTGACCTAACTGGCCTACTAGCTACCCTCAAGGGTTTGCCTTTGGCTTACAACCGAGACCTACAAGAAGACAAAGAGCCGGTTTTCGACGCCGTCGACACTCTTACCGTGCTGCTACCTGCCTTTACCGGCATGGTTGCGACCCTGGAGTTCAACCGCAACCGCCTTGAGCTGCTTGCGCCAGCTGGCTTCTCACTCGCAACTGACGTAGCCGAGTGGCTCGTCAAGCAAAAGGTTGCCTTCCGCGATGCCCACGAAATCACTGGAAAGTTGGTTTCATACTGCGAGCAGCACAACCTAGAACTTCACGAGGTGCCAGATGCCGAGATGGCTGCCATCTCACCGGCCCTTACCCCGGATGTTCGCGACGTACTTACCGTTGGCGGCTCAATCAAGGCCCGCGCCGGAGCCGGTGGCACCGCACTTCCTCGCGTGCTCGAGCAAATTTCGGCACTTCGCAAAATTGCTCCAAAGCGTGAGGTATAAACATGACTAACGCCGCCCTAAAGACTCAGACCAATGACCCAAGTTTCAAAGATCTGCTCGATGAGCTGCAGTGGCGTGGACTGGTTGCCTTAAACACCGATGAAGATGCCCTCCGCAAGGCACTCAACGAAACCAAAATCACCTATTACATAGGCTTCGACCCAACCGCGCCAAGCCTGCACCTAGGAAACCTAGTTCAGCTGCTCATAATGCGCCGTCTTCAGTTGGCGGGCCACAAGCCACTCGCTCTTATCGGTGGTTCAACTGGCCTCGTTGGCGACCCGCGCCCAACCGCCGAGCGCACTCTGAACACCAAAGAGACCGTCAGTGAATGGGTAGAGAAGCTGGGCAAGCAGGCCTCGCGATTCCTCTCATTCGAGGGGGAGAATCCGGCCCGCCTAGTCAACAACCTGGACTGGACTGCGCCGCTTAGCGCAATCGACTTCCTTCGCGACATCGGTAAGTACTTCCGTGTTGGCACCATGCTTAGTAAAGACGCGGTCTCTGCCCGCCTGAACTCGGAACATGGCATTAGCTACACCGAATTCAGCTACCAGATCCTTCAGGGCTACGACTATCTAGAGCTTTTCCGTCGCTACGACTGCACTCTGCAAATGGGTGGCAGCGACCAGTGGGGCAACCTAACTTCAGGCACCGATCTAATCCGCAAGGTAGAGGGTAAATCTGTACACATTCTGGCCACCCCGCTAATCACCAATAGCGACGGCCAAAAATTCGGCAAGTCAGAGGGCAACGCAGTTTGGCTAGACGCTGAGTTCACCAGCCCATACGCCTTCTACCAGTTCTGGCTAAACGTCGACGATGCCGACGTCATTGATCGCCTAAAGGTTTTCACCTTCCTAACCAAGGCTGAAATCGAAGATCTTGCCAAGCAGACTGCCGAGGCACCGCACCTTCGTGCCGCTCAAAAGCGCCTGGCATTAGAAGTCACCACCTTGGTCCACTCAGCTCAGGCAGCCCAGGCTGCAATCGATGCCTCTGCCGCACTGTTTGGCCAAGGTGACCTGGCTGCCCTGGACGCCGATACTTTGCAGTCAGCACTGGGGGAGTTGCCTAACACTCAGGCCACGATCGGAACCCCGATAACCCAGCTTTTGATTGAAACCGGATTGGTTGACAGCATTTCTGCTGGTCGCCGTGCGATTAAAGAGGGCGGTGTCTACGTAAATAATGAAAAAATTATTGACGAGGCCGCTGTTTTGACCGATCTGCTTTACTCAAAGTTCGCTGTTTTGCGCCGTGGCAAGAAGACCCTAGCCGGCGTTTTTGCCTTATAAACAAAGGCAACCAGCGCCATAGGCACTAGCAAAATCAGCCGCTAAATTGTTCCCGAAGAACTGGAAAAAAAACTTTAAATATTTTTCGCAAAAATGCCCATTTCGATTTGACTTCATCGTTATATGAACGTAATGTAGACACTCGTTGCCCAAAGTTTGGAACCTTCTGCTTAGAAGTCCGGCTCAAGAGCAACAAATCCTAAGAAATAAAGGCGTTCAGGCCTTGTTTGCCTGTGCTTTTGTCTCTAAGATTTAAACCTCTTACCACGTATTTTTCGTTGTGACTATTTGACACGCGCAAAATTTATGGTAAGTTTGTGAAGTTGCTCTGTAGACCATCGCGAGAGAAATCCGCAGACGCATCCGATCCTTGAGAACTCAACAGTGTGCACTATGTCGATACCAAGAACCTCTTGGTTATTTAGGCTTGCCTAAATAGTCAGAGAAAATATTGGATTAGACAGATTGTCAGACAATCTGATTTAGTCAGATCAAACTAATGCCCCCATTTTCCGGGGGTTTTGTTAAGTTTGCCTCTTGCTTGCAAGGGGCTATTAACTTTTACGGAGAGTTTGATCCTGGCTCAGGACGAACGCTGGCGGCGTGCTTAACACATGCAAGTCGAACGATGAAGCCGGAGCTTGCTCCGGTGGATTAGTGGCGAACGGGTGAGTAACACGTGAGCAATCTGCCCTTGACTCTGGGATAACTGCGGGAAACTGTAGCTAATACCGGATACGACACCTTGGGGCATCCCAGGGTGTGGAAAGAATTTCGGTCAAGGATGAGCTCGCGGCCTATCAGCTAGTTGGTGAGGTAATGGCTCACCAAGGCGACGACGGGTAGCCGGCCTGAGAGG
>JBDLVL010000018.1:0-4827 GCA_039804765.1 Actinomycetota bacterium
ATTCCATTCGTGGCACAGCACGTTGAGTACTTCACGATTGCGTTTGTGATTTTGTCTACCATTCCAATCGTGATTGAAGTAGTGAAGACTCGTCGCGAACACAAGGCCGAAGCCATCATTCGCTAGTAACCGGTTTCTAAATCTGGTTCAGGTAACTGGCCAGTTGCTGCAAAGCCAGCGAGCGGTGACTCAGTGCGTTCTTAACTTCTGGCTCTAGCTCGGCAGCAGAAACCTCAAAGCCCTCTGGAATAAATACCGGGTCATAGCCAAAGCCATTTGCACCAGTTTCTTGACGGGCCACTCGTCCAGGCCAGATTCCGGTAAATGAAACTTCGCCATCGCTGGTGACTAGTGCAATCGTGCAAACAAAAGCTGCGGCGCGGTCTTCGTCGCGAACATCATCAAGCTGGCTCAGCAGCAGCTGGCGGTTCTGCACGTTGTCACGACCGCCAGCCCAGCGAGCACTAAAAATTCCAGGTGCTCCACCAAGAATTTCAACCGCAATTCCAGAGTCATCGGCAATGGCCGGCATACCGCTGTGAGCAAAAGCTGCGCGAGCCTTGATCAGTGCGTTTTCTAAAAAGCTGGTGCCATCTTCTTTTGGTTCTGGTCCGTCGTAGCCAACTAACTCAAGACCCGGAACGGCAGTGCCAAGAATTGCGCCAACCTCTTCAACCTTGTGTGCATTATGAGTGGCTAACACCAACTTCATTAGAAGCTTGCTCCAGCCAGTGCGGCTTTTTGAATTTGAGTAAGTTGGGTGGTGCCCTTTAGCGCAAGATCAAGCAACAGGTTTAGTTCGTTACGATCAAATGGCACACCCTCGGCTGTTCCCTGCACCTCAACAAATTTTCCGTCGCCGGTTACAACCACATTCATATCGGTGTGAGCGCGAACATCTTCTGTGTAGGCCAAGTCAAGGAATGGCTCGCCATCAATAATTCCAACCGATACCGCGGCAACGCTTCCCGAAAGAGGCTGGGCCTTGGCCGGGATCAACTTTTTCTCGCGAGCCCAAGCAATTGAATCGGCAAGGGCAATGTAGGCGCCGGTGATTGCAGCGGTGCGAGTGCCACCGTCTGCCTGCAGAACATCACAGTCAATCACGATGGTGTTTTCGCCAAGCTCGCGAACGTCAACGATTGCACGCAAGCTTCTGCCAATCAAGCGAGAGATCTCGTGAGTACGTCCGCCGATTTTTCCTTTCACGGCCTCGCGATCATTGCGGTCGTGAGTTGCACGAGGAAGCATGGCGTATTCGGCAGTAACCCAACCCTCACCCTTGCCAACCTTCCAACGCGGAACACCAGCGGTGAATGATGCGGTGCAAAGCACCTTGGTGCCGCCAAAAGAAATTAGTGCAGATCCTTCTGCGTGATCGCTCCATCCGCGCTCGACGGTAATCTTGCGAAGTTGATCCGGAGTTCTACCATCTACACGTACGGTCATCTGATTTCTTCTACTTTCGTAACTTCTGGCCCCAGGAATCTGCGAGCAAGCTTTTCAAAAGACTCGGCATCGCCGGTGGCCTTGAAAGTTAGTGTTGGCGCGCTTTTCATGGTGCGCTGCAAGTTATGGGCAACCAGAGTGCGGTAGACATCTTTTGCGGTTTCCTCGGCGCTTGAAACCAAAGTTACTTCTTCGCCCATCACGTAAGAAATAGCTCCGGTGAGCAACGGGTAGTGGGTACAACCAAGAACCAAGGTGTCAACGCCGGCATCGCGAATTGGACCAAGGTATTCCTCAGCCACCGCCAATAGTTCCGGTCCAGAAGTAATTCCCTGTTCCACAAATTCAACAAATCGTGGGCACGCTGCGCTGGTGATGTGCAGATCAACGGCCGCTGCAAATGCATCGTCGTATGCCTTTGAAGTAATGGTTGCGCTGGTTCCAATGACACCGATTTTGCGATTGCGAGTCGAAGCAACTGCACGGCGAACTGCTGGCTGGATTACCTCAACCACAGGAATACCGCGACCAACTGTGTAGCGCTCGCGAGCATCGCGTAGCACCGCGGCAGAGGCAGAGTTACAGGCAATGACTAAAAGCTTTACGCCTTCATCAACCAGACGATCCATCACGGCAAGTGCAAGATCGCGCACCTCTTGAATGCTCTTTGGTCCGTATGGGGTGTTGGCAGTATCGCCCACGTAAATAATGGACTCGTTTGGCAGCTGATCAATAACCGCACGGGCAACGGTAAGCCCGCCGACTCCTGAGTCGAAAATACCGATTGGCGCATCATTCACAGGCCAAGTCTACCTTTGGCGACTTATTTGTCTGGGTTTGCGCTCTTTGGATCCTCTGGGCGAAGCCCCTCGTAGATGTCTTTGCAGGTTGGGCAAATCGGGAACTTCTCTGGGTCACGACCCGGAACCCAAACCTTGCCACAGAGTGCAATCACCGGGGTGCCTAGAACGGCAGACTCAACGATTTTCTCTTTGCGAACGTAGTGTGAATTTCTTTCGTGATCGCCAGGTTCAACATTTTGAATCTGCTCTTCAAGCAGAGTTGAGCCAGCGGTTTGACCACCAATGTCTTCTAACTCGCTTACAAAAAGATCACTCATAATTCCAACTTACTTAAGGTTTGCTGCGTCACCCAAGACTACATTCAGGCTTACCGACTTACCATCGCGCAAAAGTTCAACCTGTGCCTTGGCACCGGCCGGCTCTTGACGAACAGCTGCGGTCAGTTCGCCCGCAGTTGTGATTGCCTGGCCGTTGAACTTAACCACGATGTCGCCAACTTTTACGCCTGCTTTTTCGGCAGCTCCCCCGGCGGTGAGTTCCTTCACCAACGCGCCAACGCTAAAACCTGAATTGTCTTTTGAGTTAGTCGAATCAACAACGCCCGCTCCAAACAGAGCGTGACTTGCCTTGCCAGTGGTCATGATCTCCTTGGCGATGCGCTTGGCTACGTCGGAAGGAATTGCAAAACCAACACCGATATTTCCCGACTGGCCACTTGAGCCGGCAGATGCGATTGCCACGTTGATTCCAATTAGCTTTCCGGTTTCATCAACTAGCGCACCACCGGAGTTACCTGGGTTGATTGCGGCATCGGTTTGAATCACACGAAGATTAACCGCGGTACCGGTTCCGCTAAATAGTTGCAGACCACCGGTGCCCGATCCGGAATTTTCAGGCACTGCAGCAGACGCAACCGCGATGGTGCGATTAAGCGCAGATACGATGCCCTCTGTCACGGTGTTTGGAAGACCAAGCGGGGCGCCAATTGCTAGCACGCGGTCACCAACGTTGATCAAGTTTGAATCTGCAAAAGTAATTGGCTTGAAAGTTATGGGTGCCGAGATTTTTACTACCGCTAGATCGTTGATTGGATCGGTGCCAATCACCTTGCCCGCATAAACGTGACCGTCTGAGGTCTTTACCTGAATTTTCACGGATGCCGAAGAACCATCAAGTGTCACAACGTGGGTGTTGGTCAAGATGAAACCGTCTTCAGTAAGAAATACGCCAGAGCCACTGCCGCTTCCGGCAGGGCCGGCAACATTGATGGTGACTACAGATGGCGCGGCAACTGAGGCCGCACCGGTAATCCAGGTGACCGATTTTGCATCGTTAACGACAACCGCGGCCGGTCTGGTCCAAGAGTTATAAACCGCAACACCAACGCCCGCTCCAACTCCGGCGCCAACTACCGCACCAAGTGCAATGGCTGCGGTTCCGGTGAGGAAGGTGGTGCGCTTTGCCAGCTTCTGACGAAGGGTTAGTTTTTGCTTTGCTTCGGCGATTTGCTCGAATAGAAATTGGCGGTTGAAATCAGACATTTATAACCTTTCAGATCCTGCAATTCTGTTGGCACTGGTGCCGTGAAACGAGAATTACAAGTAAGTCTGATTAGTTTATGAAATTCGGCTGAGCGTTGCCTGCGAAGGACTTTTAGTTGCAGCCAAAGTGGCCGGGATTCGCCAGGCAATCTTGCCCCACCAACAGCACCTTGGAATTGGCGCCAGAATACCCAGCAGCATCGCCTGGGTAACTTGCGCCAGCCGCCACATCAACTAATAGATTGTCGGCAACCGTAATCGAATCAGGCTCTGCGATCCAGGCCAGGCTTCCCCTGACTCGGTAGCTAACCAAGTAGACCACTCGCACCTGCACTTGGTGTGTGCCGGTGGAAGTGAAAGCGTGTGGCACATAGCTGCCGCTGCCAGAGTTGCCGTCGCCAAAATCCCAGAACACCGATGTTGGGGTAAATCGAACCTGGGTTGGCACACCAAGGAGTTTGCCAGCGCGGTAATGCAGCACAGCACTTGAGCTGAACGAAGCCTGCTGCCCCACCAACAATTCGCTTGATGGGTAAACGTTGCCGGTGACACCGGCCGGAGTGAAACTTGCAACCGCCGCTGTTTTATTTGCGCTGCTTGGTTTAGAAATTACCTTGGTGGCAACCTTTTTCTCCACCGTAATTCTTACCACCGGTTTGATCACCTTTTTAGATATCGGTGTGCTAATTCTGTGGAATGCGGGAACCGTCTTCACAACCGGGGCGGCCTTGGCAACCGTTTTTGTTTTGGCACTTGACCGCACCGGCGCCTTTACCACCGCCGACCTGGCCGGGGTGACCGCAACCGCCGAGGCACAGATCGTGACGCTACCGCCATTCACCTGGGAGCCGAATTTGCTTGACCCCAATGACCCGCCCGAATTCTTGCAACCGGCGAAACTGGGCGAAGGCGCAACAGCCAACAGACTGAGCATGATTGCCAAGCCCACTATGGAGTAAAGCCGCACCTGTTTAGTCATGGGCAGAAAGTATCGAATTTATCGGCCTGCCCCGTAAGTTATGCACAGCGCTCGG
>JBDLVL010000019.1:0-16414 GCA_039804765.1 Actinomycetota bacterium
TTTACTACGCAAGCAAGGCGTTCCTCAGCACAGAGATCGTTGGATGGATTGACGAACTTGGCTTGAACATTGACGTTGCTTCTGGTGGCGAGCTGGCAGCAGCACTTGCCGGCGGAATTGACCCCGCACGAATTGGCCTGCACGGAAACAACAAATCACTTCGCGAAATTGGCCGTGCGGTAACCGCGGGCGTTGGCGCAATTGTGATTGATTCAGAAATAGAAATCGAGCGCATCGCGTCTGCAGCAGGAGCGCAAGACAAGGTGCAGCCAGTTCGCCTGCGCGTTAACACCGGTGTGCACGCAAACACTCACGACTTTTTAGCTACCGCGCGCGAAGACCAAAAGTTTGGCATCTCAATCGCCGATGCGCCTGCGTTGGTTTCCAAGATTCGCTCGCACTCACACCTTGAGTTTCTTGGTTTTCACCAGCACGTGGGTTCTCAGATTTTTAATGCCGAAGGTTTTGTTGAATCAACTAGGCGTTTGATTGCGCTTCATGCCGAAACGCTAAAGAATGGCGAGATTCCAGAGCTAAACCTTGGCGGCGGATTTGGTGTGAACTACAAGGTTGCCGACAAGGCGCCAAATATCGGTTACTTTGCCGATGCTATTACCGCCGTTGTTGCCGAGCAGTGCGCAGCACTTGGCATTCCGGTGCCGGCGCTGGCCTTTGAGCCGGGTCGCTACATTGCTGGTCCTGCCGGAATCACCCTCTACAACGTGGGAACAATCAAAGATGTAAAGGTCACCGATGGCCCGAGCCCAGCGGTGCGTAAGTACGTATCGGTTGATGGTGGCATGGGAGACAACCTACGTACCGCTTTATATGAGGCCGAATATCACACCGTTTTGGCCTCGCGCAGCAGCGATGCCAAGCCTGCCTTGGCTCGTGTAGTTGGCAAGCACTGTGAGAGTGGCGATATCGTTGTACGTAACGACTATCTGCCAGCCGATGTTCACCCGAATGATTTGCTAGCTGTTGCGACTACCGGTGCCTACTGCCACTCAATGTCGAACAACTACAACTTCTTGACCCGGCCGGCAGTGGTTGCGGTTCGTAGCGGTGAGGTTCGATTGATTATTCGTGCCGAAACCGAGGCAGACCTATTTACTAGAGATCTTAAGTACCAGGCAACAGCAAACCAGAACGAGAAGAGTTAATCGTGCAGGAATATCGCCCACTACGTGTTGCCCTACTTGGTGCCGGCTCAGTCGGTTCGCAAGTTGCCCGACTGCTAATTGAGAACAAGGCAGAGCTTGCTGCGCGCGTTGGTGCAGAGCTAGAACTTATCGGTGTTGTTGTGCGTGACATTGAAAAGGCAGTCAAGGCCGGCGTGCCAAAGAAGTTGCTAACCACTGAGGCCGAAGACATCATTGTTAGCGCCGACATAGTGATTGAAGTGATGGGCGGCATTGAGCCGGCTCGCACTTACATTCTGCAGGCGTTGAACTCAGGTTCAGATGTGATCACTGCAAACAAGGCGCTGCTTGCAACTCACGGTACAGAGTTGTTTGATGCTGCCGAACAGGTTGGCGCGCAGCTTTACTTTGAGGCGGCAGTTGCTGGTGCGATTCCAATTATTCGCCCGCTACGTGAATCGCTAGCAGGTGACAAAGTGAATCGCATCATGGGAATTGTTAACGGATCAACAAACTACATTCTTGATCGCATGGACACCGAGGGGCTAAGTCTTGAAGCAGCCATGGCCGAGGCAACTGAGCTTGGTTATCTAGAGGCTGACCCAAGTCTTGATGTTGAAGGTTTTGATGCTGCGCAGAAAGCTGCGATTCTTGCGTCACTGGCTTTCCACACAGAGGTTCCGCTAGACAAGGTTTACCGCGAGGGAATTACAAAAATAACCGCGGCACAAATGGAAGCCGCAAAGCGCGACGGTTACGTAATCAAGATTTTGGCGATTGCCGAGCGCATTGCTGCAAATGGTGGCGAGGCTGGCGTTGCCGTTCGCGTGCACCCAGTGCTGATTGATCGCAAGCACCCACTTGGAGCTGTTCGCGGTGCTTTCAATGCTGTGTTCGTTGAGGCAGAAGCTGCCGGCGAATTAATGTTCTACGGTGCGGGTGCCGGTGGAGTCCAAACCGCGTCTGCGGTTTTGGGAGACCTAGTTTCGGCTGCAAAGCGCCACGTTGCTGGTGGTCCAGGTCTTGCCGACTCTGTACACGCCAACTTGCCTGTGCTACCAATCGACCGCGTGCACACTAGATACCAAATTACTTTGGAAGTTACCGACCAACCTGGTGTGCTGGCCAAGATCGCCAACACATTCTCTGCTGGCAATGTTTCGATCGAGACCGTTGAGCAGTCAGTGCGTCAAGACGGCGGTAAGCGCAGCAAGACCGCTACCCTCGAGGTAGGAACCCATTCAGCCACCGATGCAGAACTCAGCGCAGTTGTTAAGGCACTAGCAGCGAGTGAATCGGTTGAATCAATTACTTCAGTAATCCGAGTAGAAGGAATCTAATGGCACACCAATGGCGCGGAGTAATTCGCGAATACATCGATCGACTAGACATCTCTAGCGACAACCCAGTGATCACACTGGGCGAGGGTGGCACACCATTGGTTGAAGCCCCAGCACTTGCTCGTCTTGTTGGTGCCGAGCGCGTTCTGCTAAAGGTCGAGGGCATGAACCCAACCGGTTCATTCAAGGACCGCGGTATGACCATGGCGGTTTCAAAGGCTGTTGGTCACGGGGCGCAGGCGGTTATCGCTGCGTCAACCGGAAACACTTCTGCGTCGGCTGCCGCGTACGCTGCTGCTGCCGGAATCAAATCCGTTGTGCTTGTTCCGAAGGGCAAGATTTCCCTTGGCAAGCTTTCACAGGCGGTTGCACACAAGTCAGAAATCCTGCAGGTAAAAGGTAACTTCGACGACTGCCTAGATCTTGCACGCGCACTCAGCGAGAACTACCCAGTGCACCTAGTGAACTCAGTAAATCCAGACCGCATCGAGGGTCAGAAGACCGGTGCTTTCGAAGTGGTTGACTCACTTGGTTTTGCTCCAGACTTCCACGTGCTGCCAGTTGGAAACGCGGGTAACTACACCGCTTACTCAAAGGGTTACGCAGAGGATCTAGCCGAGGGTCGCATCAAGGCCCTGCCAAAGATGTGGGGATTCCAGGCTGAGGGATCAGCGCCGTTCAGCTTTGGAAACCCGGTAAAGAAGCCAGACACCATCGCAACCGCAATTCGCATTGGTAACCCAGCTTCTTACGATCTAGCGCTTGCGGCTCGCGAGGCATCTGGTGGTCAGTTTGGTTTTGTGTCTGACAAAGAAATTCTTTGGATGCACCGATTCTTGTCGAACGAGGTTGGTGTTTTCGTAGAGCCATCTTCAGCAACCGGTGCTGCCGGTTTGTTCAAGCACTCTAAGAAGGGTGAAGTTCCTGCCGGTTCAACCATTGTGGTTACAGTTACCGGTCACGGTCTAAAGGATCCAATGTGGGCCCTTAAGACTGAGAGCGGCAAGAACATCAAGCCAAAGGCAGTCGCCAACAAGGTTGAAGCAGTCGCCGAGCAGCTTGGTCTGTCAAAGAAGTAATTATGAATTCACTTATCGGTAGAAAAGTTTCGGTCAAGGTACCGGCCACATCGGCAAACCTTGGACCAGGCTTTGACACGCTTGGCATGGCTTTGTCTTATTACGACGAGCTTGTTGTTGAAGCGGTTGCCGGTAGTGGGGCAGTGGTTGAGGTGCACGGCGAAGGTGCCGGCGAAGTTGCCACCGATGAAAGCAACTTGGTAGTCAAGTCACTTGCGTACACCTTTGAGAAGTTTGGTCAAAAACTTCCAGGTTTGAAGTTAACAGCGCACAACATCATTCCGCACGGACGCGGTATGGGGTCTTCCGGTGCTGCAGTGGTTTCTGGAATCGTTGCTGCAAAAGGTTTGCTCGAGGGCATAGTAAATATTTCTGATCAAGAACTACTAACCATTGCAACTGAACTTGAAGGCCACCCAGACAATGTTGCTCCCGCGCTTTTTGGTGGTTTAACCATTGCGTGGGAAGACGAGTCTGGGCCGCACCATAAAAAGCTTTTTGTGCACCGCGGAGTTTCGCCGCTTGAGTTGGTGCCGGCTCACAAGATGTCCACTGCGCTTGCGCGTTCGTTGCAGCCAGACTCTGTTCCGCACGATGACGCGGTGTTCAACGTTTCGCGTTCAGCTCTTTTGATTGCCGCGCTAACCCAAAGCCCAGAGCTTTTGTTGGCTGCAACAGAGGACCGCCTGCACCAGGATTACCGAGCAGCCGCTATGCCAGAGACAGACGAAATCGTGAAGCTGATGCGCGAACACGGCCATGCGGCAGTAGTTTCCGGCGCCGGACCATCGGTGTTGGTGTTGGCAAGCGACCCAGCCCAGCGCCTAGAAGCCGCTAAATTGGCAGCAAAGCACTATCCACAGTGGAAGGCCTTGCTTTTGGCTGTGGACTTCAAAGGTGCTACAGTTGCCTTGCACCAATAATTGGTGAAAATCCCGCAGATCTAAAGCGGTAGCAGCATGTTCAAAACATGCAGGCAGTGACTCTCTAAATAAAACAGTCACAAATATCTCCTAAGAAAGAGAAATCAATAAACATGGATGAAATCCAGGAAACCACTCCGGTCAAGAAGTCTCGTCGCGTAGTTGCTGACGGCTCAGCATCGGCAGAAAAGACAGAAGCTCCAAAGAAGGCCCCTCGCGCGAAGGCTGTTAAGGCAGACGCTGCAGAGCCAAAGGCCGAGAAGGTAGTTGCCGAGAAGTCAGCTGATGCTGGCGAGTCTCGTTCAAATGATTCAGGTGAATCAAGCGAGCGCACAGGCGGCAACAACCGCAATCGCAACCGCAACCGCAATCGTGGCGAAGGCCGCGAACCACGCGAGAGCGGCGACGAGAATTCAAATCGCGATAATTCGACTAGAGACAATTCGACTCGAGACAATTCGACTAGAGACAATGACTCACGCAATGAGCGCGACTTTAACGACGAGCGTCGTGGCAACAACCGCAACCGCAACCGCAACCGCGATCGCTACCGTGATCGTGACAACCGTGGTCGTCGCGGTGGCAACGGTAACCAGCACGATGAGATCGAGCCAGAAATTTCTCCGGATGACGTGCTAGTTCCAGTAGCCGGAATCCTTGACGTACTAGACAACTACGCATTCGTGCGCACCAGCGGTTACCTACCTGGTCCAAACGATGTTTACGTTTCGCTTGGTCAGGTCAAGAAGTACAACCTACGCAAGGGTGACGCTGTTGTTGGTTCAATCCGCCAGCCTCGCGAAGGCGAAGGCCAGGGCCGTTCAAAGTTCAACGCAATCGTTCGTATTGAGTCGATCAACGGTCTAACTGTTGAGCAGGCTGCAACTCGCGTTGAGTTTGGCAAGCTAACCCCGCTTTACCCACAGACACGTTTGCGTCTTGAGACAGAGCCAAACAAGCTAAGCACTCGAATCATCGACTTGGTTTCACCTATCGGTAAGGGTCAGCGCGGTCTGATTGTTTCGCCACCAAAGGCCGGTAAGACCTTGGTGCTTCAGGCAATCGCAAACTCAATCGCAGTTAACAACCCAGAGGTTCACCTTATGGTTGTGCTTGTTGATGAGCGTCCTGAAGAAGTTACCGATATGCAGCGCACCGTAAAGGGTGAAGTTATTGCTTCAACCTTCGACCGTCCTGCAGAAGACCACACCACCGTTGCCGAATTGGCAATCGAGCGCGCAAAGCGTTTGGTTGAGCTAGGTCACGACGTTGTAGTTCTACTTGACTCGATTACCCGTCTTGGTCGCGCTTACAACCTGAGCGCGCCGGCATCTGGCCGAATTCTTTCTGGTGGTGTTGACTCGTCAGCGCTTTACCCACCAAAGCGTTTCTTCGGTGCAGCCAGAAACATTGAAGACGGCGGATCGCTAACCATTCTTGCTACCGCTCTGGTTGAGACCGGTTCAAAGATGGACGAAGTTATTTTCGAAGAGTTCAAGGGAACCGGAAACATGGAACTTCGTTTGTCTCGCTCACTTGCAGACAAGCGCATCTTCCCTGCCGTAGACGTCAATGCTTCTGGTACCCGTCGTGAAGAAATGCTTATGGCTCCAGACGAAACCAAGATCATTTGGAAGCTTCGTCGTGCACTTGCTGGTCTTGAGCAACAGCAGGCGCTTGAGCTTGTGCTTAGCCGCCTAAAGGAAACCTCTTCAAACGTTGAGTTCTTAATGCAGGTACAAAAGTCAATGCCAGTTCCAACCGGTTCTGACTCGGAGTAATTAATTGCTCGATTCGGTACAACCTCTTTTAGCTGAGCACGCTGAGCTTCAGACCAAGCTGTCTGATCCAGCGCTGCACGGCAATCCGGCTCTTGCCAAGAAACTCAACCGCCGCTACGCGGAATTGAGCGCGATCGTCACTGCGTACAACCAGGTGTTGTCGTATGCCGAGGACCTAAAGGCTGCCAAAGAGTTGGCAAAAGAAGACGAAATGTTTGCCGAAGAAGCAACTCTTAACGAAGAGCGCCTGACCGCTGCGCAAGAAAAACTGCGTCGTCTACTGATTCCTCGTGACCCCGATGACGGCCGCGATGTAATTATGGAAATCAAAGCCGGCGAAGGTGGCGCTGAATCAGCGCTATTCGCAGCGGACTTGCTTCGTATGTACATTCAGTACGCCAACTCAAAGGGTTGGAAGACAGAAATTCTTGACAAGAACGAATCAGACCTTGGCGGCATCAAGGACATTCAGCTTGCAATCAAGGGAAACTCAACTGACCCAGCTCAGGGTGTGCACGCACACCTGAAGTACGAGGGCGGTGTTCACCGAGTTCAGCGCGTGCCAGCCACTGAAACTCAGGGCCGCATTCACACATCGGCTGCAGGTGTATTGGTTTTTCCTGAAGTAGATGAGCCAGAAGAAGTAGAGATCAGCCAAAACGATTTGCGCATTGACGTTTATCGTTCGTCCGGTCCTGGTGGTCAGTCGGTGAACACCACCGACTCTGCCGTTCGAATCACTCACTTGCCAACCGGTATCACCGTGGCAATGCAAAACGAAAAGTCTCAGTTGCAGAACCGCGAAGCCGCGATGCGTGTTTTGCGCGCACGCATCTTGGCGGCACAGCAAGAGGCAATTGAGGCCGAGCAGTCAGCGGCTCGAAAGTCACAGGTTAAATCTGTTGACCGTTCAGAGCGCATTCGCACTTACAACTACCCAGAAAACCGAATTGCCGATCACCGCACTGGCTACAAGGCCTACAATCTTGATGCCGTTATGGATGGTGCTCTTGAGCCGGTTATTCAGTCGGCAATTCAGATGGATGAGGAATCTCGTCTAGCTGCACTCGGCGACGAAAAGAAATAATCCAATGGCTGCGCAGGCTGGAGTTCTGTTGCGCGATCTCGTTGAGCATGCCGCAAAGCGCTTTTATGAAGCCGGAATTGATTCGGCAATGGTTGATGCTGAACTTCTAGCCGGTCACGTGTTGAATCTGACCCGCGGTGGAATCCAGAGTGAAATCATTAGTGGTGCACAAATCAATGATTCCCAGGCAGATGCCATCACTGCGCTTTATGCCCGGCGCTTGAGTCGCGAACCGCTGCAACACATCACCGGCAAGGCTTACTTTAGAAATCTAGAGCTTGAAGTTGGCAGGGGAGTATTCATTCCTCGCCCAGAAACCGAGTTCGTTGCCCAACTTGCAATCGATGCACTTCGCGCAGTTGCTAGCGACGAACCAATCGCAATTGATCTGGGAACTGGCTCGGGGGCGATTGCTTTGGCAATGGCAACCGAGGTTGGTAATGCAAAAATCTATGCTGTCGAGAAGTCTGGCGACGCAATTTCTTTTACACGCAAAAACTTTGCCAAGTGCGCACCAGAGAACGCAGTGCTATTTCACGGCGACCTAGCCGACGCGTTCGGCGAGCTTGACGGCAAGGTATCGGTGGTGGCGTCAAACCCGCCATACATTCCGTTGGCCGCAGTGCCTCGCGATGTTGAGGTGCGCCTGCACGATCCAGAACTTGCGCTTTACGGTGGCGCGGATGGTATGCAGGTTATGCACCAGGTTTCTGCTACCGCCAAGCGCCTGCTGCACACGGGCGGAACTCTGGTCGTTGAGCACGCAGACTCACAAAGCCAGCAGGTGAGTCAACTACTATTGGCTGATGGGTGGCGACAAGTGCGTGCCCACAAAGATTTGACCGGCAGAGACAGAGCAGTTACCGCAATCAAATAATTTTGATTGGATCGAGAGGAGGGCAAATGTCAAACCGAATTTACGATTGTTCACTTGATACAGACCTTCTTACCGGCATGCGTCTTGCCAAAGTTTCACTTGGTCGAAATGAACTTGTAGTTCTACCCACTGACACCGTTTATGGTTTGGCCGCCGACGCATTTTCACCCGTTGCTGTTTCGGCGCTTCTAGCCGCAAAAGGCCGAGGACCACAGTCGCCACCGCCAGTGCTGATTGGCACAATCCAAACTCTGCAGGCACTTGCCGAAGATATTCCAGAAGTGGCTCATCGCCTGGCCCAAACTTTTTGGCCTGGTGCGTTGACCATGATCCTGAAATCTCAAGCCTCCCTTACCTGGGATCTAGGCGAGACCAAGGGAACGGTTGCGCTGCGCATGCCTGATCACAAGATCGCTTTGGCGCTATTGCAAGAGACCGGCCCACTTGCCGTTTCTAGCGCAAATCTGACCGGCGAACCGGCTGCCACTACCTGTCAGCAGGCAGAGCAGTATCTAGACAGCAAGGTTGCCGTCTATCTGGATGGCGGCAACAGTCCAAAGGGTGAGGCCTCAACCATTCTTGACCTGACCGGCTTGGTTGATTCATATGATGCCGCTGGCAAATTAAGTACCACCGGAAAAATAAAAATAGTGCGCAGCGGTGCGCTGTCTGCAGAAAAGATTCGCACCATTGCCGGTGACCTACTAGAGGGAACTGCATAAAGTGCGCGCGTATCTTTTGATGATGCTAATTGCGGCAGTGGTCACCTTTTTTGGCACATTCTCAGTTCTGAAATTGGCTCACAAATACAAGATTTACCCCCAGATACGTTCACGCGATGTGCACACCAAACCAACGCCACGCCTGGGTGGCATCGCAATGTTTGCCGGCTTCTTAATCACCGTCAGCATCGCCGGGTTCATTGGTTGGTTTAGAAGTGTTTACGCTGATCCGCTCCAGATTGTGGCGATCGTGGCCGCTGCCTTTTTGATTACGCTGATTGGTTTTCTTGATGACCTGTATGACCTGGACTGGAGCTTAAAGCTTGCTGGTCAATTTGTAGTCGCCGGAATTTTGGCTTGGCAGGGTGTGCAAATTGTTTCGCTGCCGATTGCTGGTCTAACCATCGGCAGTTTTGGGATCTCCTTTATTGCCACCGTTTTCTTGGCGGTCCTGGTGATGAACGCGGTTAACTTCATCGATGGGCTTGATGGCCTAGTAGCGGGCGTGGTGTTCATTGGAACATCGGTGTTCTTTGCTTACAGCTACGTTTTGGCACAGCAGACCTCGCCAACTAACTACTTCAATTTGGCATCGTTGCTATCGGCAATCGTGATTGGCATGTGCCTTGGGTTCCTGCCTTATAACTGGCACAGAGCCAAGATTTTCATGGGTGACTCAGGCGCCATGTTGCTGGGTCTTTTGATGGCAACTACCGCACTTACCGTGACCGGCCAGATTGACCCGCAAACTGTAAGTCGCGGAGAGTTGATTCCGGCCTTCATTCCGTTAATCCTGCCGTTGGCAATTTTGATCCTTCCGCTATTGGACTTCTCTCTGGCAGTGGTTCGTCGACTTCGTGCCGGCAAGTCGCCGTTCGCTGCAGACCGCGAACACTTGCACCACCGCTTGCAGGACTTTGGTCACACTCACCTGGGATCGGTTTTGGTGTTCTATGTGTGGACCGCCCTGATTTCAATAAGTTGTTTGCTCTACTTCTTCCTGCCGGTTTGGGCAGTGGTAATTTTCACTTTCCTGGGCATGGCCGCCTGCCTAACCTTTACTCTCTGGCCACTAATTCAGCGCCGTCGCAACCTAAGGGGAATCAATGTCTAAGGCTTCAAGCAATTTGTTCACCAGGGTCTTGACCCTTGGTTCGGCGCTTATTGGTGCGATTGCGGTTTTGGGCGGCCTGATTGGCTTTTTGGTGGCCGGCGTTCCCGGCCTTACCAGCGCTTTGATTGGCGCCTCACTTACCCTGGCCTTTGTCACCCTGACCGCCCTCAGCGTTTGGCTTGGTGGAAAACTTCCATTGGGTGGCTTCTTTGGAGTGGTGCTAGGTGGCTGGCTAGTCAAGATTGTTGGGTTCGCGCTGGTTATCGGTGCTCTAAAGGGAGCCGATTTCATCAATGGACCGGTGTTGTTTTTCACATTGGTTGCAGCAATTTTGGGAACGCTTGCGGTTGATTCAGTTTTGGTCCTGAAGGCTCGCATCCCGGTAATCGGCGACTAAAACTTCCTGATAGAATTTCCGTAAGAACCAAGCCAATCAAGGTTCTTATCCCGTTGTAAATCGCCGCAAGGCTTTCTTTAATCTTGCCCCGAAACAGGAGTCCACACTGTTCAATTACGCACAGGGTCTGCTAGCAGTAGCAGCTAACACCGAAGAGTCGGGTAGTGGATTTCACGCTCCTTCAATCATGGAGTTTTACCCTGAAATTGTTGCTTTTGAAGGCACTCCATTTGCACTAAACCGAATCATGTTGATTCGCTTGCTTGTGCTTGCACTTCTCGTTGTTGTCTTTGCACTTTGGACTCGTAAGTTCGAGAAAGCAAACAAGACTCAAAACCACGTTCCTGGCAAGTTCCAGTTGATGGGTGAAATATCTTTGAACTTTGTGCGCAAGAGCATTGCACACGATCAGCTTGGTGAAAAAGATGGCGACCGATTCCTGCCACTACTAACCACAATTTTCTTTGTGACTCTAGGCATGAACATCACCGGAATTATCCCGGGTCTAAACATCGCTGGAACATCTGTTATTGGGTTGCCAATCGTTATGGCCGTTGCTGCCTACGTGACCTTCATTTATGCGGGTGTCAAAAAGCATGGCGGGCATTTCTTTACATCAGCACTTTTCCCGGCGGGTGTGCCAAAGGCTTTCTTGATTTTGGTAACTCCAATTGAGTTCCTTTCTACATTCATTCTTCGCCCGGTAACTCTGGCTTTGCGTCTGACAATGAACATGATCGCTGGTCACTTGCTTTTGGTGCTGTGTTTCTCAGCAACTCAGTTCTTCCTGTTCAACGCGGATGGCGCATTCAAGCTATTTGGAGCAGGAACCTTTGCTTTTGGTTTTGCCTTCACTCTTTTTGAGATGTTGGTCGCATTCCTGCAGGCATACGTTTTTACTCTTCTGACCACGGTCTACATTCAGTTGGCCCTATCAGACGAGCACTAAAAGGCTGACGACCGTCAGTTTTAAACCACGGAAGGGAAATACAAAGTGGACGTTACAAACATCGCCGCACTGAGCGGCAACCTAGCAGTAGTTGGCTATGGCCTAGCAGCAGTAGGTCCTGGTATTGGTGTAGGTCTAGTAGTTTCAAAGACCATCGAGTCAATCGCTCGCCAGCCAGAGCTAGCAGCAAAACTTCAGGTCACCATGTGGCTTGGTATCGCATTTACCGAGGCGCTAGCGCTTATCGGTCTTGCAACCCCGTTCATCTTCGCTTAGTCAGTCAGGAAACATAAGCCATGATTTCAAGGATTCTCGCTGCGGCAGCAGAGGGTGAGGCAGCGCCTAACCCACTTTTGCCTGCTAGCTACGATCTCCTTTGGTCTTCGGTTGTTTTCTTTGTGCTGCTTGCTTTCTTCTGGTTCAAAGTTCTTCCGAACTTCAAGAAGACACTTGATGCACGCACTGAGGCGATCGAAGGTCGTCTTGAGGCAGCAGAAAAAGCTCAGGCTGAAGCTGCGGCAAAGACTGCAAACATTGAAGCCGAGCAGGCAGCTGCTCGTGCAGAGGCAGCAGAGATTCGTGAAGCAGCTCGCGCCGAAGGTGCAGTCATTTTGGCTGAGCTAAAGGAGCAGGCATCAGCTGAAGCGGCGCGTTTGACTGCAACTGCAAAGACTCAGATTGAAGCCGAGCGTCAGGCGGCATTGATTTCACTTCGTGCAGAGGTTGGCGCACTTGCCATTGACCTTGCATCAAGCGTTGTTGGTGCAAGTCTGCAGAACGACAAGATCGCTAGCTCAGTAGTCGACCAGTTCTTGGCCGACCTAGAGTCAGCAGGCAAGAAGAACTAATGGCAAGCTCAACCAGACAGTCGCTAGCAGCAGCAAAGACAGCGCTAACCCCGCTACTTGCAAAAGCTGACCTCAAGTTCGCAGAAGAGATATTTGCAATCGGCGCAGCCGTTGCATCTTCATCTCAGTTGCGCAGCATCCTCTCGGACCCTTCCGCCGAGGCTAAGGCAAAGTCGGGAGCGTTGAGTGCCGTATTCGGCAAGAACGTTTCTGCAATTGCACTTGAGTTTGCGACCGCTCTGGTTGAACTTCGCTGGTCAACCGGTCAAGACCTAGTTAGCGCGTTCGAGCAGCTGGCTGTTTATGCAGTTGCTGCGATTGCAGCTAACAACAAAAAGATCGCCGATGTTGAAAGTGAACTGTTCGCTTTCAAGCAGGCTGTTGATTCCGACCAGGATCTGCAGTTTGCGCTTGGCGATCGTCTTGCCTCAGAAGACGCACAGCTTGCATTGGTCTCAACACTGATTAAGGGCAAGGTCAGCGAAGAAGCTGCAGTTCTTATTCGCCGTGCGGTTACCGGTGCTCGTCGTCGTCGCGTTGCTCTTGTTCTTGAGCAGTTCGGCAAGCAGGTTTCTGCTTATGCAGAGCGCCTAGTTGCAACCGTCACCGTGGCAGCACCAATGAGCTCGGCTCAATTGGACCGCTTAGAAGGTGTCTTGGCAAAGTCATACGGACAGAGCCTAAAACTAAACGTTGAGGTAGATCCAGCAATCCTTGGCGGCATCAAAGTGCAGGTCGCTGGAGAGATTTTGGACGGAAGCCTAGCTTCACGTCTAACCGCAGCAAAGCTTCAGTTGGCGTAAGCCAACATTTTCCAACAAGAAGAAGGAACCCAAGATGGCAGATCTGAAAATCAGCCCGAACGAGATTCGCGACGCTCTAAAGGACTTCGTTAAGTCTTACGAGCCAGCTAAGGCTTCTCGCTCAGAGGTAGGCCACGTAATCGATGCCGGCGACGGTATTGCTCACGTTGAAGGACTACCAAGTGCGATGGCTAACGAGCTGCTTAAGTTCGCCGATGGCACTCTAGGCCTAGCCTTGAACCTCGACGAGCGCGAGATCGGTACCGTTGTTCTAGGTAACTTCGAAGGCATCGTCGAGGGAATGGAAGTTCACCGCACCGGTGAAGTTCTTTCTGTGCCAGTTGGTGACGCATTCTTGGGTCGCGTTGTTGACCCACTAGGTAATCCAATCGATGGTCAGGGCGACATCAAGGCTGAGGGCCGTCGCGCACTAGAGCTTCAGGCTCCTGGCGTTATGGCTCGTAAGTCAGTGCACGAACCACTACAGACCGGTATCAAGGCGATCGATGCGATGATCCCAGTTGGTCGCGGTCAGCGTCAGCTAATCATTGGTGACCGTCAGACCGGTAAGACCGCTATCGCGATCGACACCATCATCAACCAGAAGGCAAACTGGGAGTCTGGTGACGTCAACAAGCAGGTGCGTTGCATCTACGTTGCGATTGGTCAAAAGGGTTCAACCATTGCTGGTGTTAAGGGTGCTCTTGAAGAAGCCGGCGCCATGGAGTACACCACCATCGTTGCTTCTCCTGCATCTGACCCAGCTGGTTTCAAGTACCTAGCTCCTTACACCGGTTCTGCGATTGGTCAGCACTGGATGTACGGCGGCAAGCACGTACTAATCATTTTCGATGACCTTTCAAAGCAGGCAGAGGCATACCGTGCCGTTTCGCTACTTCTACGTCGTCCACCGGGCCGCGAGGCTTACCCGGGTGACGTGTTCTACCTACACTCACGCCTTCTGGAGCGTTGTGCAAAGTTGAACGACGAACTTGGCGGCGGTTCAATGACTGGTCTTCCAATCATTGAAACCAAGGCAAACGACGTTTCTGCATACATTCCAACCAACGTGATTTCGATCACCGATGGTCAGATCTTCTTGCAGTCAGACTTGTTCAACTCAAACCAGCGCCCTGCGATTGACGTAGGTATCTCGGTTTCACGTGTTGGTGGTGCGGCTCAGGTTAAGGGCATTAAGGGTGTATCAGGAACCCTAAAGCTTGAACTTGCTCAGTATCGTGCGCTTGAGGCATTCGCTATGTTTGCATCAGACCTTGATGCAGCGTCACGTCAGCAACTTGCTCGTGGTGCGCGTCTGATGGAGCTTCTAAAGCAGCCTCAGTACTCACCGTTCCCTGTTGAAGAGCAGACCGTATCTATCTGGGCTGGTACTACCGGCAAGCTAGACGAGGTTCCAGTTGAAGACGTTCTACGTTTTGAGGCTGAGCTACTTGAGCACCTGCGTCGCAACACCAAGATTCTGACCACAATTCGTGAGACCAGCAAGCTTGAGAAAGACACAACAGCAGAGCTTGAGAAAGAAGTTACAAAGTTCAAGAAGAGCTTTGCAACCAAAGGCGGAACCCCGCTTCCTTCAGCTGGTTCAGTTGCTCTTGAAGAAGAAGACGTAAACCAGGAAAAAATCGTTAAGGGCAAGAAGAAGTAATTCTTCCTACCTTCATTGACAACCACCGAGATACAGATAGCGAGGAGAGAACATGGGAGCACAACTTCGCGTCTACAGACAGAAAATTAAGTCTGCACAGACCACCAAGAAGATTACTCGCGCCATGGAGCTGATCTCCGCTTCGCGCATTAACAAGGCACAGCAGCGCGTAGCAGCATCAACCCCTTACTCGCGTGCAGTGACTCGTGCGGTTTCGGCAGTGGCAACCTTCTCTAACGTTGATCACCCGCTAACCACCGAGCCAGCTCGCATTGATCGTGCTGCGGTTGTAATTTTTACCTCTGACCGCGGTCTAGCCGGTGCGTTTTCATCAAACGTTCTAAAAGAAGCAGAGCAACTAACCAACTTGCTAAAAGAGCAGGGCAAAGAAGTTGTTTACTACCTAGTTGGCCGCAAGGCTGTTGCTTACTTTGGTTTCCGTCGTCTTGCCTTCACCCAGAGCTGGATTGGTGGTTCAGACCTTCCTCAGTTCGGCACCGCAAAAGAAATCGCTGATGCAGTTGTTGCTGCGTTCAACACCGATTACAAAGACGGTGGCGTTGACGAGATTCACTTGGTTTCAAACCGATTCATCTCGATGATTGCTCAGGTTCCTGAGGTAGTTCGCTTGCTTCCGCTTGAGATCGTTGAGGGTGTTGAATCGCCTTCTGATTCTCAGGTTTTTCCGCTTTACGAGTTTGAACCAGATGTAAACAAGGTGCTTGACGCATTGCTACCTGTTTATATCGAGAGCCGTATCTACAACGCAATGTTGCAGTCTGCGGCTTCTGAGCACGCAGCTCGTCAGAAGGCCATGAAGTCGGCAACTGACAACGCAGACAAGCTCATTAAGAACTACACACGCCTGTCAAACGCTGCGCGTCAGTCAGAAATTACGCAACAGATTTCCGAAATTGTTGGTGGTGCAGACGCTTTGTCTACCGCTGGTAACCAGGACTAAGAGAAAGAAAGAGAAATGGCCGAGACCAAGAACAAGGCTGGAGTAGGGCGTATTGCACGCGTTACTGGTCCAGTTGTTGACATCGAGTTCCCGCACGATGCCATCCCTGCTATCTACAACGCTCTAACCACAGAGCTAGATGTAGCGGGCGAGAAGACCACTCTTACTCTTGAGGTTGCTCAGCACCTCGGAGATGACCTAGTGCGCGCAATTGCATTGAAGCCAACCGATGGTTTGGTTCGCGGTGCAGAGGTTGCTGACACTGGTGCTCCAATCTCAGTACCGGTTGGCGATGTCACCAAGGGTCACGTATTCAACGTGACCGGTGAAGTTCTAAACGCTAAGCCAGGCGAAAAGATTGAAGTTAAAGAGACTTGGTCAATTCACCGTCAGCCACCTGCTTTCGACCAGCTTGAGTCAAAGACCACCATGTTCGAGACAGGTATCAAGGTTATTGACCTTCTTACCCCTTACGTACAGGGTGGAAAGATTGGTCTGTTCGTTGGTGCCGGTGTTGGTAAGACCGTTTTGATCCAGGAAATGATTTACCGTGTGGCAGAAAACCACGACGGTGTATCGGTGTTTGCCGGTGTGGGTGAGCGTACTCGTGAGGGTAACGACCTAATCGACGAAATGACCGAGTCTGGTGTTATCGACAAGACTGCACTGGTCTTTGGTCAGATGGATGAGCCACCTGGCACGCGTCTTCGTGTAGCGCTTTCAGC
>JBDLVL010000020.1:0-9452 GCA_039804765.1 Actinomycetota bacterium
AGTGAGTTACCGTGTGCGGTGACCAAAACAGTCTTTCCGCTTTTCAGCGATGGCTGAATGTCAGACAACCAGAATGGCAACATTCGCTCAAGCACGTCCTTTAGGCATTCGGTCTTTGGAATGTTGGCACCAAGATCTGCGTAGCGCTCGTCGTGAGCCTGTGAGAACTCATTTGAGTCTTCAATCGGCGGAGGTGGAACGTCAAAGCTGCGGCGCCAGGTCTGGAACATTTCTGCTCCGTATTCGGCCAAGGTCTGCGCCTTGTCCTTGCCTTGCAATGCACCGTAGTGACGCTCGTTCAAACGCCAGTCGCGCTGCACGTCAATCCAGCTGCGATCGGCAGCGTTCAACGCAATGTGCGCGGTGTTGATGGCACGCTTCAAACGCGATGTGTAAAGAAGATCTGGTTTTAGACCAGACTCAGCAAGCAGCTCACCCGCACGCTTTGCCTCGGCGCGACCCTGGTCGCTTAGGTCAACGTCCACCCAACCGGTGAACAGGTTTTCCTGATTCCATACCGAGTTACCGTGGCGCAAAAGAATAAGTGTGTATTTGGCAGTCATGCGGCTAGTTTAGTTGCTGTGGCAGTACGCAAGCCGATAGGCACAATCACCCGGGGCACCACCAATCCCAATCGCCTTCGCCGCATTGATCGCTTTATTGCGAGCCAACCAATCCTTCGCCAAGTTCCAACACCAATAGTGGTTGACCTGGGTTTTGGTGCATCGCCAATTACCGCGGTTGAACTTCTTTCTCGTTTGCGCAAAGTGAATTCAAATACCCACGTGGTTGGAATCGAAATAGACCGCGAACGCGTGGAACGCGGACTTGCTGTGGCACATGAAAATTTGCACTTCACGCACGGAGGATTCGAAACCCCACTGCCAGCGACTCTTGGCGATAAGGCCCATGTAATTCGTGCCTTCAATGTGCTTCGTCAATATGATGAGTCAGAAGTTGCCGCAGCCTGGGCACAAATGCAATCGCGACTGTCTGATTCCGGAATCCTGGTTGAGGGAACCTGCGATGAAATTGGCAGGCTATCAAGTTGGGTGACGCTTGATAAGAGCGGCCCGCTTAGTTTTACGATCTCACTGCGACTTTCTGGATTGGATCTTCCAAGCAAGGTTGCCGAACGTCTGCCCAAGGTTTTAATTCATCACAATATTGCCGGCGAAAAAATTCACGATTTTTTGAAGGCGCTGGACTTGGCTTGGCAGGCAAACGCTGGCATCGGCGCCTTTAGTTCTGCACAGCGCTGGGTGTCTACCTGTAAACAATTGCTGACTGCCGGTTGGCCGCTAATCGGCGATCGCAAGCGTTGGCGCCTGGGCGAGCTGACCATTGATTGGTCGGCAGTCGCGCCCAAATAATTTGGCTAATTAAACTTCGGGAAGTTCAGCGCGGGCATCTTCCTCGCGCATGCCACTGGCACAAAGCAAATCAATTAGCAGTGGGCGAAGCAGCAGCAAAACTGATGCCTCACGCAGTTGATCTGCAATGCCAAACTTCTTTGGATCCAGCTGGTGAATAACATCAAGCAACATCGCGCGAGCGTCTTCAACGGCATCAGGGCCTTCTAATCCCTTGGCAAGCACTGCAGTAGCTGCCGAAATCTGCGCAAATAAGTCAGCCAGGTAGGCACGCGGTTTACCGTCTCGAATCAAGAAGTCAACGCGGCGAACCACCACGCGCAAGTTACGAGTAGCCAAATCCATGCCGCGCATTAGACGAACCTGATCGCTCAAGTCCTCGCGGTGCTTTTTCATGAATGGCGAAATCTTTGAGACAGATATTGCACTATCTAGGCTCATGCGCCAGTTGTCTACCAATGGTTGCGAACCTCGCACACGAACTAGAGCAGCATCGGCAACCTTTACATCTGCGGTGCGCACGGCAGCCTCAAGTGCATCCACTGCATTCAGGAAAACGCTAAATAGCTTGCCGGCATCTTTTGAAGCGGAGCCCATTGGATCACGTGGAACGAATGCGGTGAATAGCAGTGCTGTCAAACCACCAACCACACCGTCAAAACTTCTAATGAATGCTCCGCCTTCTGGCGCCGGCATGATGTAAACCAACATGGCCTGGCTTGCAACGGTTAGGGCAAAGGCCGCAGTTCCAGAAAGAAATCTTGCCGAGACAAGCGCGATCAACAAGACGATGGAGGTTTGCCATAGGCCGCCACCGATCAGCAGCAGCATCACTTCACTCAGTGCGATGCCCACCACCATGCCGATTGCGGTTTGGAATACTCGGCGAATTCTGGCATCGCGAGTAAAGCCAAGCGAAGCGATGGTTACCGTGACGGCAAAAATTGGATTCTTGTGGCCAAGCAGAAAATGAGAAATCGAATAAGCAGCGGTTGCAGCAACCACAATTTGCAAAATCGATGGCAGCGAATCAAGCACGCGCTGAATGGACGCCCGCAGCGTCCAATTAATGGCAGGCGTTTTCACTAGTGCTTGCCACCCATCAACAAATTGCGCTTTGGTAAATCAGCCGCCTTGCCGGCACTGGCCGGAACAATCACTTCTTGAGCGGCATCAATCTGACCACTCTCACCGCGCACGATTAGCGCGGCATCTTCTGGAACAGATCTGCTCAAAAGTGCCAATGCGATTGGACCCGATTCAAAGTGCTGGGCGGCAATGGTGATGTGACCGCGCGAGCGCTCATCAACAACTCCGTTTTCGCCGGTCACAAAAACCTCATCGCCAGCAGAGGGCAAGAAGTGTCCAGATCCATCAAGGTGCAGGAACGTAAGTCGGCGCGGTGGGTGGCCCAGGTTATGAACCTTGGCCACAGTTTCTTGCCCGCGGTAACAACCCTTAGACATGTGCACCGCGGTAGACATCCAGTCGAACTCGTGAGGCAGCGACTTGGCATCAACCTCAGTTAGCTGCCGGGGGCGATGTGCGGCAACGCGAAGAGCGTCATACGCCATGGTGCCCGCCTGCTCGTATTCGGCAAGTACCGCGGCAAACTTGCTGACCTCAATTAGGGACTCAGTCCACTGCCACTTTGCCGGACGCTGCATTGAATAGCGCACTCCACCGGCAACCACACCAGGCCATGGGTCTTGCCAAACCAGAGCAACACTATTTGAAACAAATGCCTGCGGAATACCCTCACCAATGTGACCAATTACTGCGAAGTCAGACGACCGGTCGGCAACTTCAACCTTCATTCGGAAAATCATTTTGTTCAGCCATGCCAAGAAACTTTCGCGACCTTTGGCCTCTACAACCAACCATGAAGATTCGCCATCGTCCAAGAAGTGAATTACGTGTTCGATGTGTCCCTGCGGGTCCAGCAGCAGCGCCTCGGCAGAAATGCCAGGCAAAAGATTTTTTAGGTTCTGCGAAAGCAGCGAGTGTAACCACTCCAAGCGATCCGGTCCGGTAACGGTAATGATTCCGCGAGCGCCAAGATCAACCGCCGCAGTTCCGGCTGCTAGGTTGCGCTGCTCGATGGTTGGATTACCAAAGTGCTCTTTAGCTGAGTGCTCTTTTGGTTCCGGCGACACGAGATTTACTCCACTCGTTCAAGGCGCGCAGATGCGTGTGGCTTCAAGTCGCCGCCTGGCAAAGCAATCTCCCACACCCAAAGCAATGCATTCTCAACTAAGCCAAACAGACGTGTTGAGTGACGGTAGGTTTTTGCAGTTTCAAATGCGGTGCCATACGCAGAAGCCAAGTCAACGCGAGCGCCCTTGATCTTGCCGTTGTATAGCTCGGCCATTCCGCCCGGATGCAAAACAGAAACCTGAATGTCAAAGCCGCCCTCTTTGTTGCGCAACTTTTCTAGGTCCTCGTGAGTCTTCAGGCTCTTTTCGCCAACGCCAAGCATTAGACCCGGACCATGATCGGCCGATTCGCTTGGGCGCGCAATCCTCCAGTAACCAAGTTCGCTTGGCAGAATTGTGCCGGCTTCATCAATTAACTCAGCAGAAGAAACATAGGTAAGCGCATTTGAACCATCGTGAGCAAATTCAATGCGCTGTTTAAACTCGCGCTCGATTGGCGCTTCATCGGTTTCATTAATTTTGTAACTAATGATTCCGGTGCCTTCCCATTTACCAACCAGGAATGCAAAAGGAGTGAGCTCTAGTGGAAGCCCCTCAGGAAGAACGAACAACTATTTCTGACCCTTGAACAACTTGTAAAGCACGAGAACAGAAATTGCACCAATAGCCAATGCGGCAAGAACTAGTAGTCCGGTGAAGAAGATTTCAAGTGATAGCAACATGGATTAAGTCTAACCTTTCAAGAAAAGGTAAGCGGTGGCTGCGGCCAGGATTAGGTAGCTTCCGCCACCTACGTAAACCAATTTGCGCACAAAACCATCGGCGTTATTTTTGAATAGTTGAAGCAGTGAGACAGTGGCGATGGATCCGGCAAGGATCGCGCCAAAGGTAGCCTCGGCCAGGTGGTCGTCATAGTGCGACTGCAGCAGAGTCCAGATTGTCAGAATTGCAACCAAGACCCAGATAATCAGGATTTGCGCCCACTTAGCTTTCACAAGGCAATCATGCCTCATCACCCCCGTAATAAAGGGCTAAACTTTAGCCAAGCGTTTGGAGAGAAATGGCTCAACTTCTAGTTTTGTCGGCAACAGCTGACTCAGAAGTGCTTCCTGCGCTTGGGCTTCTAAGCCATCGCGTTCGCCAGATCCCGGCCGAACCCGCAAACCTGGTCAATGCCCCGGGTCACGACCTTATTTTTCTAGATGCCCGCCGCGATTTGGCCGGTGCAAAGTCGCTGGCCAAGATCCTGGTTGCCACCGGTCTTAGCGCTCCCCTGATTTTGGTGGTTACCGAAGGCGGCTTGACCGCAGTGAACGCCGAGTGGGGCGCCTCAGATATCGTGGTTGAGGGCGCTGGCCCAGCTGAGCTTGATGCCCGCATTCGCCTGGCCATTGGCAAGGCCAAAGAGCGCGAAGGCAGTGACAAAATTCACGCTTCCGGTGTGGTCATCGACGAAGCAAGCTACTCAGCCAAGGTAAACGGCCGCCCGCTGGACCTTACTTATAAAGAATTTGAATTGTTGCGCTTCTTGGCCCAACACCCTGGCCGCGTATTCACCCGTGAACAGCTGCTGAGCGAGGTCTGGGGCTACGACTACTTTGGCGGAACTCGCACCGTAGACGTGCATATTCGCCGCTTACGAGCCAAACTGGGCGACCTAGAGGCCCTAATTGGCACCGTGCGCAACGTTGGTTACCGCTTCAACATTGACGAAACCGCAGACGTTCTAGCCGAATAACACCGATATCGGTGTTCTGGCCAGCATTTACCTGCTCTTAAAACTGCGTCTATCCCTAAGCAACCTGCTCGTGGCAGGATTGAAGAATGTCTTCAGAAGAAACCATGGCCATTGCGCTGCCTGATTTTGGCACCGAATTGGCCCCAGATCGCTACTTGGATCGCGAGCTGAGCTGGCTTGCATTCAACCAGCGAGTGCTGGAATTGGCCGAAGACCCAAACCTTTTCTTACTTGAACGCGTCAACTTTTTGGCCATTTTTGCCTCAAACTTGGACGAATTTTTCATGGTTCGCGTTGCTGGCCTCAAGCGCCGAATCGCCACCGGACTGGCAGTAACCGCCAGTTCTGGAATGTCACCTCAAGAGGTGCTCACCCAAATCAGCCGCGAGGCACACCGCCTTCAAGAGCGTCACGCGCAGTTGTTTATCGACACTATTAAGCCGGCGATGAAAGACCAAGGAATTCGCATCGTGCGCTGGGTAAACCTTGAGGACTCCGAGCGCGAGCTGCTGCACGAATACTTTCAGAACCAGATTTTTCCGGTGCTCACACCGCTTGCGGTTGACCCCGCTCACCCATTCCCATACATCTCTGGCTTGTCACTAAACCTTGCAGTGGTTTTGAAAAACCCAGATACCCATAAAGAGCACTTTGCCCGTGTAAAGGTTCCACCGCTGCTGCCTCGCTTTGTTCGTATTCCGGGTAACACCGGTGTCACCGATGCACGTTTCGTTCCACTTGAAGACATCATTGGCGAATACCTTGGTCTGCTGTTCCCGGGCATGGATGTTTTGCAGCACCACACATTCCGCGTAACCCGCAACGAGGATCTTGAGGTTGACGAAGACGAAGGCGAGAACCTGCTTCTTGCACTTGAAAAAGAATTGCTTCGTCGCCGCTTTGGCCCACCGGTCCGTCTTGAAGTTGCCAATGACATTAACCCAGAAGTTCTGGAACTTCTGATTCGCGAGTTGGACATCAGCGATGAAGATGTTTATCACTTGCCATCGCCACTTGACCTAACCGGACTGTTTGAAATTTCTTCGCTGAAGCGTGCTGACCTGCGCTACCCACCGCACCCGGTAATCACTAACCGCTACTTGCAGCCGGTTGAAGATAAAGACGTAAGCATTTTTTCGGCGATGCGTCAGCGCGATATTTTGATGCACCACCCTTACGAGTCATTCTCAACATCGGTGCAGGCATTCGTTGAACAGGCCGCTGCCGACCCAAAGGTTTTGGCGATCAAGCAAACTTTGTACCGCACCTCAGGTGACTCACCAATCGTTGATGCATTGATTGCTGCCGCTGAGGCTGGCAAGCAGGTCTTGGCGCTCGTTGAAATCAAGGCGCGATTTGATGAGCAGAACAACATCGCCTGGGCTCGCAAGCTTGAGCAGGCTGGTGTGCACGTGGTTTACGGAATCGTAGGACTCAAGACGCACTGTAAGTTGGCGCTGGTTATTCGCCAAGAAAAGGGTCAGCTGCGCCGCTACTGCCACGTTGGTACAGGTAACTACAACCCAAAGACAGCGCGCTACTACGAAGACTACGGCCTGCTAACCGCACGCGAATCTGTTGGCGAAGATCTGACCAAGTTGTTCAACCAACTATCGGGTTACGCACCTGAGGCAGAGTTCAAGTCACTAATGGTTTCACCGAATGGCGTTCGCGAGGGTTTGACTGCTCGAATTGAGCAAGAAATTGCGCACAAGCTAGCCGGTAAAGAAGCTCGCATTCGCATCAAGGTGAACTCACTAGTTGACGAGCAAATTATTGATTCACTGTACAAGGCTTCTAACGCGGGTGTGCCGGTTGAAATTTTGGTTCGCGGTATGTGTGCGCTGAAGCCTGGGGTTCCTGGCCTCAGCGAGAACATCAAAGTTCGCTCAGTGCTTGGCCGATACCTAGAGCACTCACGAATCTTCACCTTCCTTGGTGGCGGCGACCCAGCAGTGTTTATTGGTTCTGCCGACATGATGCACCGCAACTTGGATCGCCGCGTTGAAGCTCTGGTAAGGCTTTCTCAGCCGGATCACATTCGCGAATTGAATGCGCTTTTTGATACCGCAATGAGTGACACCGTTGCATCTTGGTATTTGTCTGCCGATGGAGCATGGACTCGTCACCAGCTGGATGCGAATGGAAACATCTTGATTGATCTGCAGGATCAACTGATGAAGGAAGTTCACGCAAAGCGTCACGTTCGCATCTAATGACAATTTACGCAGCGGGCGCTATTTTATGGCGCGAAGAAAAAGGCAAACTCTTGGTGGCACTAATCCACCGCAATCGTCACAATGACTGGAGCTGGCCTAAGGGCAAGGTTGATCCAGGTGAACTCCTTCCGGAAACCGCAGTTCGTGAAATTGCCGAAGAAACCGGTTTGAAAATTAAACTTGGCCCGCGACTAAAAATCGTGAACTACAAGATCCCTAATGGCACCCCCAAAGAAGTGCACTATTGGGCTGCTCGCGTTAGCCCAACGGCCTTGTCAAAGTCAAAGTTCAAGCCTTCCGAAGAAGTTGAAAGCGTTGAGTGGCGCACACCGGATGAAGCTCGCAAGTTGCTGACCTATGAGTTCGACAGCGAAGTCCTTGATGAGCTGATGGCAATTCACAAGCGCGGGCAGCTGCGCACCAAGCCGCTGATTGTTTTACGTCACGCAAAAGCAACGCCACGTGCCGATTGGATGAATGGTGAGGCAGTTGACGATGGCAATCGTCCGCTGCTGCCAGAGGGATACGCCCAGGCCAAGCAATTGGTGAAATTGCTAGGGGCTTTCGCACCAAAGCGCGTAATCACCAGTCCTTGGTCACGCTGTTTGAATACCGTTGCCCCATATGCCAAGAAGCGCAATCTTAAAATCATCGAGCGATCTCAGTTGAGCGAGCTTGGCAACAAAAAGGGCCCAAAGCGCACTAAGAACGTAATCAACGACATCATCGAAGACGGTAGAGCTTCTGTGATCTGTTCCCATCGCCCGGCGCTCCCAACAATCTTCGAAACTCTTGAGAAGCACGCCAGCGCAGCACACAAGGATTTGCTTCGCGAAGGCCCTGCGCTAAAGCCTGCAGAAATGTTGGTGATTCACCTGACTGCTAACGATGACGGAAAAGCGCGCAAAGTGGTTTCCGTTGAACGCTACGGCGTCAACTAGTCACCGGAGATAGGCTGGAACGATGAAGAAAACATCGTGGGCCGCAATCGCACTAGTGGCAGTTGCAGTTTCTTGGGGTGGCGCTTTCGTATTAATGAAAGACGCAATTCAGGCCCAACCTTTTTATGACTTCCTAGCAATCCGCTTTACTATCGCGACCGCGGTGATGATCTTGGTAAAGCCCTCAGTGCTGAAAGCCTTTGACGGCCCAATGATCAAGCACGGCATTTATCTTGGTGTTCTGCTTGCCCTTGGCTACATCACTCAGACAATTGGTCTGGAACTTTCCACCGCGGCAATCACCGGCTTCATCACCGGTCTGTACGTGGTACTAACCCCGATATTTGGTTGGCTCATTTTCCGCAAGAAGGCTGGCAAGCGACTAATTGTGGGCGTAATTTTGGCAACCATAGCTTTGGCATTGATTTCGATCAATGGAGTGAGCTTTGAGGTTGGCCAGCTTTGGGTTGTGCTTTGCGCCTTCTTATTTGCGGCTCATATTGTTGGCCTAAGTATTTGGAGCCCAGGAAAAGATGTTTACGCACTCACCGTGATGCAGCTTGCAGTGGTCAGCGCGGTCAGCTGGATGGGTGCCTTTGCCAACGATGGCAGTTACCAAGCCCCAGTAGATTTCTCTGGCTGGTTCGCGGTGCTGTTCTGTGCGGTGTTTGCAACGGCGGTTGCATTCTTGGTGCAGACCTGGGCGCAGAGCCTGATGGATGCGTCGCGAGTGGCGATTTTGCTTACCTCTGAGGTGGTTTGGGCGGCTCTTATTGCCGTGCTGGTTGGCCAAGAGGTGCTTGGACTCAAGACCATTGTTGGTGGAGCAATCATGATTGCGGCCATGTTGATTGTTGAGTGGCCAAGTAAAGAGGCACTACCAGTGCAGCCTCGCTTGTTAGACTAGTCAGGTTGCTTTGCGGCAATGCCTCGCATTTAGGGGCGTGGGCCTCTAGCTCAGTTGGTTAGAGCATCGGACTTTTAATCCGAGGGTCGTCGGTTCGATCCCGACGGGGCCTACAAAA
>JBDLVL010000021.1:0-35604 GCA_039804765.1 Actinomycetota bacterium
TGCGCTTGGATCTGGCGCGCGAAATCTGCATCGGTGTTCTTTAGAAGTTCAACAACCTGCTTCGCCAGCTTTACATCAAGATCACCCATCTCTGCGAAGGTGCTTGCCAAAGAGGCAGGCACCGCAGAACCTGGGAAGCGGTAGCGGGCGATTGCCGCAATGTGGCCGGCAAGTGCACCCATGCGCTCAAGCGATGCCGAGATTCGAAGCGCAGAAACTAAAACGCGAAGGTCGCGCGCAACCGGCGACTGCTTGGCCAAGATTTTGATTACGAGTTCGTCTAGCGCAAGAGCCTTCTCACCAGTCGCATCGGCAATAGCAATTGCCTCATCGGCAAGGGTGGCATCAGAGGTAGTAAATGCCTTAGACGCCTTCTCGATTACGCGGGCAGAATCGGAGGCAATCTCTACCAGACGGGCCTGAACCTCTTGAAGTTGGGATTGGAAAATCTCGCGCATGGCGGAACCTCTCGTTTGAATTCCCTTGCAGGTTCGCAGGGTTAGGTAAACAAAGGCCAAACTTTTACTGAACTGACCGATAATTCCCTAGTTTTCAAGGGTTCCGGGCCGTTAACCAAGCAAACAAATCACTTAGTCTTGAAACGTGACCTACACATCGGAATTCTGGACATCGGTACTTTTGGCCTTTGTCACCGGATCTGTCGCGACCGGACTAATCCTGTGGTCTTCGGCAAAAGCCAAAGAGGCACAGAAAAAAGCCCAGGTAATTCCAGACGGCATCACCGGCGCTTTACACGCGTTGGCTACCGCAGGTTTGGTGCTTGATGTTGACAACAAAATTGTTCGTGCGACCAGAAGCGCCTTTGCCCTTGGGCTAGTTCGCGATCAGGTTCTGGTTCACCCAAAGCTGGTTGCCCTGGTCGACAAGGCGCGCAAGGCAAAGAAGAGCAGCAAGGCCCGTGCCAAAGATTTTGCTTTGGCCTCTGAGCTTGGCGATGCAACCATTTGGGTCAACTCGCGAGCTGTGCACCTTGGCGATGGCTTTGTGTTGTTGCTGGTTGAAGACCGCACCGAATCACACAATCTTGAAGAAACGCGTCGCGATTTTGTTGCCAACATTTCTCACGAACTAAAAACACCGATAGGCGCGATGAGTTTGCTGTCTGAAGCAATTCAGTCGGCAGCTGATGACCCAAAGCAGGTCCGCAAGTTCGCCAAAAATCTTGAAACCGAATCGGCACGACTTACTCAACTGGTGCAAGATATTATTCAGCTTTCTCGCGTTCAGTCGGCCGAGGTTACCGGCACCGCAGCGGAAGTAGATTTGGCAATCGTGGTTGCTGAGGCAGTTGACCGAAACCGCGTTCTGGCTAACAAGAAAAAAATTCAGCTCAAGATTTCAACCACAGACGGCGTTCGAGTTTTTGGCGACCTAGAGTTGCTGACCACCGCGGTTAAAAACCTGCTCGAGAATGCAATCTCATATTCAGATACCGAGTCACCCGTCTCGATCAATCTTCGCAAGAAGAGTGGAGTTGCCGAGATCGCAATCAAAGACAAGGGTGCCGGAATTTCACCGGAAGACCTGGAGCGTATCTTTGAACGTTTTTACCGAGTTGATCAGAGTCGCTCACGCGCTACCGGTGGAACCGGTTTGGGTTTGAGCTTGGTAAAGAACATTGCCCAGAAGCACTTGGGTGAGGTTCAGGTCAAGTCCAAGGTTGGCGCAGGATCAACCTTCACTATTCGTATTCCGCTAGCCACTGCACCATTTGATCCAACAGGAAGTAAAAAATAATGACCCGAGTCCTAATCGTCGAAGACGAGCAGTCGCTTCGCGAGCCACTGGTTTACCTTCTGAAGAAAGAGGGCTTCGAAACCGTCGAGGCGTCAGATGGTTCACAAGCAATCGAGATCTTTGACAAGGGCAACGTTGATTTGGTTCTGCTTGACCTAATGCTGCCTGGCATCAGTGGCAACGAGGTGTGCAGACTCATTCGTCAGACTTCACAGGTGCCAATCATTATGCTGACCGCCAAAGACTCAGAGATTGACAAAGTGGTTGGACTTGAAATTGGCGCCGATGACTACGTAACCAAGCCGTATTCAACTCGCGAGCTTCTTGCCCGCATGAAGGCCGTGCTTCGCCGCCACACCGATGCCGTTCCGGTTTCCGAGACCCCGGGCATCATTGAGGTTGGCTCAGTTCGCATGGACATTGATCGTCACATCGTTGAAGTTCATGGTGAAAAGGTATCGATGCCGCTGAAGGAATTTGAACTACTTGAGCTGCTGCTGGAAAACGCCAACCGCGTTCTGACTCGTGGACAGATCATTGACCGCGTGTGGGGATCAAATTACTTTGGAGACACCAAGACACTTGACGTGCACATCAAGCGCATTCGCTCAAAAATTGAAGATGACCCAGCTCGTCCGGTGCACTTACTAACTGTGCGCGGACTTGGCTACAAGTTCGAAGCCTAAGTATTTACTTAGCTGATGGCTTTACTTCGCCAATCGAATCGATGATTGGCTTGTAGAAATCAAAAGTGCCATCAAGCACTGGAATACGAAGTTCAACTGCAGCACCAGAGCCCTCGGCAACGGATAGGCGAACGATTTGACCGGCCTTGCCGCCAAGGTTGATAGCAAGTGCCTGGCCGCCGTTGTAGCCCAGGTCAATCTTCTGACCGGCATTCACAGTGAAGGTGACTTCCTTGGCTTCGTTCACCGCAGCATCGGTGTATTGAATCTTTAGGATCTTTGGCTCAAGACCCGGGTTCACGATAGAACCGGCTAGGGCAGAGGTGGTGCCGTTGGTGACGTACACCAAGTTGCGAACCTTTACAGTCTCAAGATCAGCCTGAGAGCCATCGGCAGGTGCGTACTCGATGCGAGAGGCAATTGGGCTCATGAATGAGCAACCGGCAGTTCCGATTAGAAGTGATGCAGCGATTGCTACGGCGGCGAACTTACGAATTGCCAATTTTTCCTCCTGAGGTGCGCAATACAACCCTGCCAGTTTACCCCTTTGTTAAGGGGTCTCCCTGTGGTAAAATTGTGGTTTCTGAGAGGTAATCACCCGCATGAAGTTTGAAGTCGGCGAAACAGTCGTATACCCACACCACGGAGCAGCAAAGATCGTTGAGGTCGCTGACAAAACCATCCGTGGCGAGAAAAAGAAGTACCTGCAGCTAAAGGTTGCACAGGGTGACCTAACCATCTGGGTTCCAGCCGACAACGTTGAAATGGTTGGCGTTCGCGACGTTATCGACAAAAAGGGCGTTCAGATCGTTTACGGTGTGCTTCGTGCCGAATTCACCGAAGAGCCAACTAACTGGTCTCGCCGCTACAAGGCAAACCTAGAGAAGCTTGCCTCTGGTGATGTGGTTAAGGTTTCTGAGGTTGTTCGTGACCTATGGCGCCGCGACCAGGACCGCGGACTTTCAGCCGGTGAAAAGCGCATGCTTGCCAAGGCTCGTCAGATCTTGGTTTCAGAACTTGCACTTGCTCACAAGAGCGACGAAGAAAAAGCCTCTGCAGAACTCGACAAAGTTCTAGCAACTCCAGGAAAGTAGTTTTCAAATGACCAATCGCGATTTAGCGGTGGTCGTTGTTGCTGCTGGTTTGGGCACACGACTGGGTGCCGATAAACCTAAGGCTTTTGTGAGCCTTGCCGAAAAGACACTGATTCAACACGCGCTAGAAAATATTGCCGATGTGCCTGCGCTTGAGCAGGTAATAGTGGCGGTTCCTACCGGACACGAATCACAAACTTCGCAAATTATTGAACTGGCACTGGCGGGTAAAAACGTTCGCTACGACGTTGTGGTTGGCGGGGCTACTCGTCAGCAATCAATTGCAAACGCCCTTGCAGTGATGGACCCAGAAGTTGAAGTGATTTTGGTGCACGATGCCGCACGCGCACTGGCACCGGAGTCGCTATTCACTCGCGTGGCCAGTGAGGTTCGCCGCTCAGGAAATGGCGCAGTTCCACTGATGAAGATCGCCGACACCGTAAAGCGCGTTGATGGTGAGGTGGTTCGCGAAACCGTTGATCGCAACTCGCTTCGAGCCGCACAGACCCCGCAGGGATTCGTTGTAGAAAAACTTATTGCCGCCTACGCCGCCGCCAAGTCTGATTACACCGATGACGCCGCGCTTGCTCAAGCACACGGCATGCAGATCAATGCGGTTGAGGGTGACGAGCGAGCATTCAAGATCACCACAGCTGATGACTTGACTGCAGCCGAGCTTCGATTTGTTGGAGCAGACGGCAACGGAAGCTTGCGCACCGGAATCGGAACTGACGTTCACCGTTTCACTAGCGACGAATCAAAAGAATTGTTCCTTGGCACCTTGGTTTGGCCGGGCGAGCGCGGGCTTGATGGACACAGTGATGGTGATGCAGTAAGCCACGCAATCGTTGATGCGTTGTTGTCCGCGGCTGGGCTTGGCGACATCGGTGCAAATTTTGGCGTAGATCGCCCAGAGTTTGCCGGCGCCAACGGAAAAGTTTTTATTGAGGCCACGTTGAAGCTTCTGGCGCAAAACGGATACGGCGTGCGAAACGTTGCGGTGCAGATCATTGGTAATCGCCCAAAGGTTGCGCCAATGCGCGAGGCCGTTGAAGCGGCGCTCACTGAAATCGTTGGTGCGCCGGTTACCTTGGGTGCCACCACCACCGATGGCCTTGGCTTCCTGGGTAACGACGAGGGAGTGGCTGCGGTGGCTACCGCATTGATTTTCAAGTCAAAAGATAGGCTTGCCTCGTGAGCCTAAGCCTGTTTGATTCAAAAGCCCAAGCCGTTCGCGCCTTTGCGCCGATCGTGCCTGGCCAGGTTGGCATCTACCTATGTGGCCCAACCGTGCAGGGCGCACCACACGTTGGTCATCTGCGTTCCGCCTTGGTTTACGACCAGCTTCGTCGCTGGCTAACTGTGCGCGGCCACAACGTGACTTTGGTTCGCAACGTCACCGATATTGACGACAAGGTTCTAGAAAATGCCAAGCAAACCGGCGAGCAATGGTGGGCACTGGCTTACAAGTTTGAAATCGAATTTAACCGCGCTTACTCGGCGTTGGGAATTTTGGCCCCAACCTACGAGCCACGCGCAACCGCAGCGATTCCAGAAATGATTGAAATCATTCAGCGTTTGATTGCCAACGGTTATGCCTATGTTGCCGACGACGGTTCGGCCAACGTTTACTTTGCTGCAGGCAAGTGGGCTGAATACGGCGAGCTAACTAATCAACGACTTACCGATATAGAGCCTGCGGATGATTCTGGAGACTCGGCTGATGCTCGTGGCAAGCGCGAGCCACACGATTTTGCACTTTGGAAGGCACACAAGCAGGGCGAACCGGAATCTGCTTCGTGGCAAACTCCCTTTGGTGCTGAACAAGGAAAGGGCCGTCCGGGTTGGCACATAGAGTGCTCGGCTATGTCTACCAAGTACTTGGGTAGCAAGTTTGATATTCACGGTGGCGGCTTGGACCTTAGATTCCCGCACCACGAAAACGAATTGGCTCAGTCTCGTGCAGCCGGTGACGAATTTGCCAACTACTGGTTGCACAACGGCTTGGTAAATGTTTCCGGTCAAAAGATGTCAAAGTCTTTGGGAAATTCAATCTTTGCCAGCGATCTTCTTGCTGCTGGTCGCGCAATTGCAGTTCGCTACTACCTTGGTTCGGCTCACTACCGCAGCGTGTTGGATTACCACGAGGGTGTACTCGACGAAGCTGAATCAGCAATTTCGCGCATCGAAACTTTTATTGATCGTGCAAGTCGCAGACTTGCTGACACAAAGTTTGCGGCCTCGCTAGAACTTCCGGGCGACTTGGTATCGGTGTTGCCGGCTGAATTTATTTCGGCAATGGATGACGACCTTGCGATTCCAGCTGCTCTGGGTGCGTTACACGAAACCGTGCGCAGCGGAAACTCAAGCTTGGATGCTGAAGATTTGGAAGCAACCGCAAAGTCGCTGACTGCCGTGCGTGCGATGACAGAGGTGTTGGGAATTAATCCGGCAACTTGGAACGCGGCTTCGCCTAGTGCTGCGATGGATGAAGCACTAGAAGCTTTGGTAACAAGTTTGATTGCCGAACGAGACGCGGCACGTGCTGCAAAAGACTTTGCGCGTTCAGACGCAATTAGAGATCAACTTAAGGCAGCGGGCATCGTGCTCGAGGATGCTGCCGATGGAACCCATTGGAGTGTTAGTTAATGGCTGGAAAACCAGGTCGCCCGGGAGCGGCAAAAAGCAAAAAGGGCGGCAAGGTTGGCTCAGGCGGTAACAACAAGCAGCGTCTAGAAGGTCGCGGCCCAACCCCAAAGGCTGAGGATCGCAAGAACCACAAGGCTTTCAAGGCAAAGCAGGCCGCAGAGCGTAAGGCTGCCGCACTTGGCATCAAGATCGTGGGTAAGGGTGCAGGTAACTCTTCAACCGCTCGCAAGTTTGCATCAGAGCTGGATCCAAAGATTGCCACCGCTCGTACCGGTAAGGCCGCGCCTCGCGCTGCTGCTGCTCGTGCGGGTGCAACTACCGGTGCGCGTGCCGGTGCTGCTCGCGGTACCGCTGGCACTCGTGACGGTGCTCGCCGCGGTGAATTCTTGGCGCCAAGCGCACGTACCGCAGGCTCTGCCGGCGCTGCTAAGCGTTCTGGTCAGCGTGTAGCCAAGGCAGAGAATGCTTCAGAGGTTTTGTCTGGTCGTAACTCAGTGCTTGAGGCACTGCGTTCAAAGGTTCCGGCAACTGCGTTGTTTATTGCTACTCGCATTGAAATGGATGAGCGCGTTAAGGAAGCAATCAAGATTGCCGCTGCACGTGGAGTTCCGGTTACCGAGTTGACTCGTCCTGAGATTGACCGCATGACTGGTTTTGACTCTGTGCACCAGGGAATCGCTCTTCAGGTTCCGCCATACAAGTACCAGCACCCAATGGAGTTGCTAGACCTAATTCTTTCTCGCGGGCAGAAGCCGTTGCTAGTTGCACTTGATGGCATCACCGATCCTCGCAACCTGGGTGCAATTATTCGCTCGGTTGCTGCATTTGGTGGCCAAGGGGTTATTTTGCCTCAGCGTCGTTCAACTGGTGTTACTGCATCGGCTTGGAAGACTTCGGCCGGAGCAGCTGCTCGCATTCCGGTTGCCCTTGCTGCAAACCTAAACGCAACTTTGAAGGACCTAAAGAAGCGTGGTTGCTTCATTGTTGGTCTTGATGGTGGCGGTGACATGAGCCTGCCAGAATTTTCACTTGGCACTGAGCCATTGGTTTTGGTGGTTGGTTCTGAAGGCAAGGGTCTGTCGCGTTTGGTTGCTGAAAACTGTGACGCGGTTGTCTCAATTCCAATTACCGGTGACACCGAATCGCTAAATGCGGGTATTGCCGCCAGCGTTACTCTTTACGAAGTTTCAAAGCGCCGCGCGCTTGCTGGCAAGAAGTAATCCATCGCCAACCGGTGACAACACTGTTACAAAATCATCGTTGTTGCTGAAGAAACGAAGTACGTCACGATAGATGGCAGTTGCGTCATCGCGCATTGCCGGATCTGGAACACGATCACGCCATAGTGCGTGAGCGATTGCAACTACACCACCCGGGCGAAGCAAGCGAGATGCCTCGTGCAGCTGCTCTTCCAGGGTGTCGCGATCTGCGTCAAGGAAAACTAAATCGTAGGCGGCATCGGCCATGTTGCTCATTACGTCGATGGCTCGGCCGTGAATCACGCGGGTGCGGTTTGCCGGAATCTTTGCCTCAGTAAATGCACGCTTGGCGATTACTTGGTTTTCAGTTTCTGTATCAATGGTGGCCAGTACTGCCTGGGTAGATCCGCTCAGTAACCACAACCCCGATACTCCGGTGCCGGTGCCGGCCTCAACAATGGCTTTGGCACCCAGGGCAGAAGCGAGTAGGGCCAGGTGAGCACCAACCGCCGGGGTTACGCACTCAACACCAAGTTCTTCGGCACGACCGCGAGCGTCGCGGAATACCTCTGACTCAGTCGCAAAGTCTTCTGCGAACTTCCAGCTTGAAATTTTGTCTACCATTGTGGCTCCTTGGCTTACAGCATAAAGCGAGACCGGCCTCTCGACCGTTAGCCCCACCTGCTTTGCAGTGAATCGCCAAATAGATTCAGGAGGTAACCTAAGAGAGTGTTTGGACTAAGCGGCGAGAAGCTCCTGATCTTGGGGCTAATTGCCGTTTTTATTTTGGGCCCAGATCGCCTGCCACATTACGCCCAGCAGCTGGCTAAATTTGCTAAGTCACTAAAGCGCATGGCGGATGGCGCCAAGGACCAACTGTCAAACGAAATTGGCGAAGAGTTGGACTGGAAGAAGCTTGACCCGCGTCAGTACGATCCACGCCGAATCATTCGCGAGGCACTGGCCGAAGAAGGTGTGGCCGCACCAAACGCCACAATCCTGAACCAGCCAAAGGTGCAGGCTCAGCAAAAACTCATTGCCGGCGAACAAGCACCGTTCGACGCCGAGGCTACCTAAACTTTTTTACTTCAGGCGCTTTAGCATGATGCGCATTAGTGGCGCCATGCGGTTGTAATCTTTTGCACGACTTGGCAACTTAATCAAGCCGCGTGCAACACCAATAGTTTTTGCCTCGGTGAATCGCAACAGTCCACCAGGTCCATTACGACGACCTTGACCGGATGCCTTGAAGCCGCCCATTGGTGATTCCATTGAAGCAAAAGATGCACGGAAGCCCTCGTTGATGTTCACACTGCCGGCATTTAGTTTTTCGGCAACTTTAATTGCCGCACGCTCCGGCCCAACAACCGATGCGTTGAGGCCGTAATCGGTGTCGTTGGCTAAACGAATTGCCTCATCCAAATCTTCGTAGCCCTCAACGTCAACCACCGGACCAAAAACTTCTTGGCGGTACATTCGCGCGTTCTGATTCACATTGGTAATTACGGTTGGCGTGTAGAAGTAAGGGCCAACGTCAGTGAGTTGCTGCGCGCCGGTAACGACCTTGGCACCGGTGCTCACGGCATCGTCAACAAATCCCATAACTCGCTGCAACTGGTTGTATCCGGTTAGCGAACCAATGTCCATGGTGAAATCGTTCGAGCGACCAACGGTAAGCGACTGCGTGCGCTTAGCAATCTCGGCAAGGAATTCATCCTTGATTCGGTTTGGCACGTAAACGCGCTCAATTGACACGCAAAGCTGACCGGCAGAACCAAAGGCGCCGGCAATGGCAATCTCGGCGGCGCGCTTAACGTTTGCCCCCTCGAGCACGATCATTGGGTTCTTACCACCAAGTTCAAGTGAGCAACCAATCAGTCGCTTGGCCGCGCGCTCGGCAACGCGGCGGCCGGTAGCGGTGGAACCGGTGAATGCCACGTAGTCAACGTTGTCTGTAATGGCATTTCCAATTTGCTCACCATCGCCAACCACAACTGTCCAAAGCTCTGCTGGAATTCCGGCCTCAACAGCAAGGTGACGCGCAAACAAAACGGTTAGCGCAGTTTGGTTATCGGCTTTTTGCACCACGGCGTTGCCGGCCATCAGTGCCGGAAGAACATCAAGCATGGTTAGTGCCAGCGGATAATTCCACGGTGTGATGATACCCACCACGCCTAAGGGAACCTGATCTACAAAAGTTTGAGTGAGCAGTGGAACGCCAGACTTTGTTTTGCGACGAGCCAGTGTCTTGCCGGCAATGCGTGCGTAGTAATTTGCCGAGGAAATTGCACCGGCGGTCTCTTCGAAAGCGTGTGCGCGCGACTTGGCGGTTTCAAGCTGCAACAAATCAAGCAATTTAGTTTCGTCTTCAAGCATTAGAGCGTGCAGTTCAAGAAAAATCTTTGAGCGCTCGGAAACCGATACCTGCGCCCATTCGTGTTGTGCCGTGCGAGCAGCGCTAACGGCGCCTTCGACCTGGGCAACGGTGAGCTGCGGCAGGTCATAAATCTTTTTACCGTTAGCCGGGTTCAGGACCGGAACGGTATCGTCGTGCGCAGGAAGATGGGCAACTAGGGCCTGGATGCTGGTTTCACTCACAGGCTAACTCTAAGCTTTTTGCCGGCCAGTCCGATCTTGTCTTGGGTAATCTTTTGGGCAATTTCACCCAAGGCAATGGCTGCCGGATCGCTTGGGTTGGTGAGCACGATTGGTTTGCCGGCGTCTGAGCCCTCGCGAAGCGGAACGCTCAGCGGAATCTGACCCAGTACCGGAACCGGTGAACCGGACAGTGTGGCCAGGCGAGCGGCAACATCTTGAGCACCACCGTTGCCAAATATCTCAAGCTTGCTGCCGTCTGGCTGAATCAGCCAGCTCATGTTTTCGATCACGCCAAAAACACCCTGACCGGTTTGCAGGCCAACTGCGCCGGAGCGCTCGGCAACTTCGGCGGCGGCAAGCTGCGGGGTAGTGATCACGATGGTCTTTGCGGTTGGCAGCAATTGACCAAGACTGATTGCAACATCGCCGGTTCCCGGTGGCATATCGATTAGCAAGAAATCCAAATCGCCCCAGTAGACGTCGCACAAGAACTGTTCGATTGCTCGGTGCAGCATTGGTCCGCGCCAGGCCACCGGCTTGTTGTCGTCAAGAAACATTCCGATTGAAATTACTTTTACTCCAAAGGCAACCGGAGGCAAAATCATTTCGTCAACTCGAGTTGGTTTGCTGGTGATTCCCAGCTGACCCGGAATTGAGAAACCAAATATGTCGGCGTCGACCAAGCCAACGCGGTAACCCTGGTTGGCAAGTTGCACCGCAAGGTTGGCGGTAACCGATGACTTACCAACGCCGCCTTTTCCTGAACCAACCAGATAAACCCGGGTGAGGGTATCGGCATCAAAGGGATTCTGTCGTGGTGCCTTGCCATTGCGCAGCTGTGCCTTCAGGGCGTCGCGCTCTGGCTGAGTCATCACAGACATCTTGACATCCACACCAAACTCGGCAATCGCTTCGCGAACATCGGTTTCAATGCGCAGGGCAGCTGGGCATCCGGCAACAGTGAGTTTTACGGTAATTAGGTCATCAGTAATCTCAACCATGTTGAGATCGGTGATTGGTAAGCGAAGCTCTGGGTCTATGACTTTGTCGAGCGCACGCTTAATCGCGCTTGCGCTCATCCAGAATTTCTTTCAACATGTCGCGAAGTTCGTCGCGAACAAAATCCTTGGTGGCAACATCATCAAGGGCCAAACGCAGGGCAACAACTTCGCGTGCCAGATATTCGGTGTCGGCTAGGTTGCGCTCGGCACGCTGACGGTCTTGCTCAAACTTCACGCGGTCGCGGTCGTCTTGACGGTTCTGCGCCAACAAGATAAGCGGTGCTGCGTATGAAGCCTGCATCGACAAAATCAGTGTCAACAGGGTGAAGTTGGTAGCGCGTGGGTCAAACTGCGCATCGGCTGGAAGCAGAGTGTTCCAAGTAAGCCAAATCGCAACCACAATTGTCATTCCAATTAGGAATGCACCGGTACCCATCGCGCGGGCAAAAGATTCTGATGCGCGACCAAAACGTTCTTGGTCAATGGTCAACTTAGGAACCAGGCGCGCACGCTTGCTAATTGGACGATCCAAACGAATCTTGACCTTAGCCATTAGTGCACCTCCTCTTCAGTTCGCCAGTCATCAGGCAATAGGTGGTCGAGCACGTCGTCAACGGTAACCACACCAATCAAACGGTGTTCGTCGTCGACAACCGGTAGCGCCACCAAGTTGTAGTTAGCAAAAGTTCGGTGAATAACCGAGATATGAGTGTCTGCCTTAACCGGCTCAAGCTCAACATCAAGCAGCACACTCAAGCGCTCGTGCGGTGGGTAGCGCAACATTTTTTGGAAGTGCACGGTGCCCAGGTATCGACCGGTCGCGGTTTCGTAAGGCGGCAAAGTTACAAACACCGATGCCGCAAGCACTGGTGAAACTTCTTTCTTGCGAATCATTGCCATTGCCTCGGCAACGGTTGCATCTGCGGCACAAATGATTGGCTCGGTGGTCATCAAACCACCAGCGGTGAATTCGTCAAACTGCATCAACATGCGAATGTCTTCAGCTTCTTCTTCATCCATCAGATCAAGAATCGCTTCGCTTCGCTCTTCAGGCAGGTTCGCCATCAAGTCGGCAGCGTCATCGGGTTCCATCAAATCAAGAACCTCGGCGGCACGTTCGTCATCAAGTTCGGCGATGATGTCAATCTGCTCTTCTTCAGGCAGCTCTTCAAGCACATCGGCAAGGCGTTCGTCATCTAGCTCTTCGGCAACTTCAAGCATGCGCTCGTCTGGCAGGTCCAAAAGCGCAGATGCAAGGTCGGCCGGGCGAAGCTCAGAGTAAGTCGCGATCAGTTGCTGAGCGGTCTGACCTTCGTCACCCTCGTGCTCCTCGGAAACCTGTTCCCAAGATGCAAAAACGGTGGCGCCACGAGCGAATGGTGAGGCAGAGGTCTTTGGGCGGCGAAGAAACAGTTCGCTGACGGTCCATTCCTTGTTCTTGCCTTGCTCGATGGCAAGGTCCTCAATGTTTGCCGAGCCGGTGCCGTCAAGCAGGCGAACCTTGCGACCAAGCATCTGGGCAATAACGCGAAGTTCCTGGCCGCTCTGAGTGAAGCGGCGAAGGTCAATTAGTCCGGTGGTGATTACCTGGCCGGCAGAAATTGCGGTCACACGGGCAATTGGAACGAAAACCTTGCGACGGCCACTGATCTCAACCAACATGCCGGTGGCCTTTGGTGAGCCCGATTTACGGTACGCCACAAGAACGTCGATGACTTTTCCAACGCGGTCTCCCGCTGGGTCAAAGACGCCACAGCCAGCCAATCTGGCGATAAATACTCTCGAAGCGCTCACCATACAACCTTAGACGAGAGGTTGAACCTGTGCCAGAATCAGTTTCGTGAACAATAAGCGAACCCCTCGAAGCCTGCCTGCCGTAATGCCTCAGGGAGAGGTGATCGCTAATTTCAAGCAATACACCGATGCCCTCGCGTACGTGGACAACTTAATCAAGCACAACTTTCCTGCGGGTTCCGTTGCAATCGTGGGTTCCGACCTGCGCACCGTTGAACGCATTCGCGGAAAAGTAACTTACTCACGACTTGCTATTGGCGGTGCAGTTACCGGTTCTTGGGTTGGTCTTGCATTTGGTCTAGTTTTTGGTGGCGGTTCGGCTACTTCTCAGGCAGAGCTGGTTTCGGCAACCACAAGCGTTGGTCAGTCAGTGGTGATTGGTGCCGGTCTGGGCATCCTGTTCAACGTGATTCGTTACTCAATGTCACGCAATAAGCGCGGCTTTGTTTCGCAGTCCAGCGTGGTTGCGTCTAAGTACCAGGTTCAGGTTCCAGCCGCTTTGGCCGAGCAGGCTCGCGCAGTGCCAGATCACACCGCTTAGTAAGCGAATGTGTTAGCTAGCGAAATTTCGCTAGCCACTTTTCTACGTCTTTTGATTTGCGCGGAAGAGCCGCGGTCAAATTCTCAACACCGGTCTTGGTGACCAGTACATCATCCTCAATGCGCACGCCGATTCCGCGATATTCCTTAGGCACCGATAAATCGTCTTGGTGAAAGTAGAGTCCTGGTTCGATTGTGAAAATCATGCCTGGCTGCAGGATGCCGTCCATATACATTTCGCGACGAGCCTGCCCGCAGTCGTGCACATCCATGCCTAGGTGGTGACTGGTGCCGTGAACCATCCAGCGGCGGTGTAGCTGAACCTCTTGCTTTATTGATTCTTCGGCGCTGATCTTGATCAGGCCCCACTCGGCAGTCTTGCTGGCAATCACGTTCATGGCAGCCTGGTGAATATCACTGAACTTAACGCCGGGCTTGGCAACCTTGAAAGCAGCATCGGCGGCTTCCAAAATCGCGTCGTAAATTTTGCGCTGGATATCGGTGTACTTTCCTGACACCGGAAGCGTGCGTGTGACGTCTGCGGTGTAGAGGCTGTCTACCTCAACGCCGGCATCCAGCAGAATCAAATCGTTTTTATTGACCGGACCGTCATTGGTGATCCAATGCAGGGTGCAGGCGTGCGGGCCAGATGCGGCGATGGTGTCGTAGCCAAGGCCGTTGCCATCGATGCGCGCTTGAGAATAAAAAGCAGTCTCTACGATTCTTTCGCCACGTGGGTGACCCATAGCCTGCTTCAGATTTTTAGCCACCGACTCAAATCCCTTTACAGACGCCGCAACCGCCTTGCGCATTTCTGCAATCTCGTAGGCATCTTTAATGAAGCGCAATTCAGAAACGAATACCGCCAGCTCTTGATCTTTATTTAGGTTGCGAATTTTTTCTTTTGGCAAAGATTTTAGAAACGCCTTGTAAGAAGTCAGAGACTGAGTCTGAATGTCAAGGAGCGCAGAAACCTGCTGCAGGCTTGGGCGCTTGCCAACCCAAAATTCACCGATAGCTGCGTTGGCAAAAAATTCATCGCTGTCGTGACCTGCGGTTTCGCGAAAGAAAATCATTGACTTGGCATTCTTGCCGCGTGCGTCGATAACCAGAACAGAATCCGGCACAGTCGCCGAGCCCCAACCGGTTAGGTGCGAGAAAGCGGTGTGGGCGCGATACATGTAATCGGTGTCGTTTGAACGCACCTTGGCGGCACCTGCTTCAATAACAACAATCTGGCCCTTGAATTTTTGTGCCACAGCGTTGCGTCGAGCCGCTGCAAATTTAGCGACCGGCGACTTCTTAGGCAGCGATTGCTTCTGGGTGGCCCAGTTTGCACCCATGTACTCAAGGAATTTGCGATTCTGCGGGGTGCGGGTTCTCATTCCTTTATTCTGGCACTATGACCCTCATTGATTTGCACTCGCACTCCAACCGTTCCGACGGCAAAGAGTCACCGACTGAGGTCTTTGAGCATGCCGCGGCAGCTGGCGTAAATGTGCTGGCACTTACCGATCACGACACCACCACCGGTTGGGCTGAGGGGGCCGAAGCCGCAGCCAGACTTGGCATTGGTTTTGTGCCGGGTATTGAGGTAACCACTCGCGCCAAAGTGCGAATTGGTGAGCGTGACCGGTTTATCAGCGTGCACATGTTGGCCTATCTGCCTGACCCAAATTACAAACCGCTTGCGAAAGAGATGCACGACACAGTTGGTTCTCGTGAGATTCGTGCGATGGCGATCACCGATCGCCTTGCCAAAGATTTTCCGATCACTTGGGACCTGGTTTTAGAAATGCTAGAGGATGGCGCAACTATCGGTCGTCCGGCGATTGCCGATGCCTTGGTTAAGTTGGGCGTAGTTGCCGATCGTGCCGAGGCGTTCAAGGGAGTGCTCGACAAGCACGGCCCTTACTACATAGCCACAGACACCACCGATACCTTCGACGCAATCAAGTTAATTCGTGAAGCCGGGGGTGTGCCAATCATTGCCCACCCGCTCACTGATGTTGGTGCGAATGCATCTCGTGGTGATCTGCCGGAGGAACACTTTGAGAAATTGATAGCGGCTGGACTGATGGGCTTTGAGGTTTACCACCGCGAGGTTCCAGAGGTAGCTCGCGAATGGTTGCTGATGCTGGCACGCAAGCACGATTTGATTCACACCGGATCCAGCGATTATCACGGTGTGCATGGCAAGCCGAATCGCCTTGGCGAAAACACAACCTCGCCAGAAATGTTTGAAAGAATTTTGGCAGCCGGTTCCGGCACTAAGGCAACGCTGTGAGGCTTAGATTTGCCGCAATAGCGTTTACGATATTCACAATCGTCACCGGCATCGTTGGCAGCCTGCCAAGTTTTGAACTTGGTTTGAAGTTGATGCTTCTGGCGATTTCTGTAGTAGCACTACCAGTTTCAATAGTCTTGTGGGTTTTAGTTTTTGTTGAATTCATTGCAAGGAGAAAACGTGACCGCTGAAAAAGCAATGGGACCTAAGTCTTATTTTCCGTCGATTGAAAAGAAGTACGGTAAGCCAATCGAACATTGGATGAAGTTACTCAAAGCAACCAAGAGCATGAAGCACCTAGAAGCCGTGAACTGGCTAAAAACCGAGCATGAAATTGGCCACGGTCACGCCAATGCTTTAGTGGCGGTTTACCGCCAAGAAAACGGACTTAGCTAGTTAGCAGGTGTGCTGCCACCGCGAGTGCGGTTGCGCTGACGCGGTGGGCGCTTGTGTTCGCCGCCACCGTGTGATTCAGCCTTAGGCGCATCCGACTTAGAAGAGTCGCCGTTTGACTTGTGAGGGCGCTCGCCCCCACGGTGACGGTCTTTGTCACCACGATTTGCACCACTCTTTTGTCCGCGTGATGACTGACCACCAGCGCGACCAGAGTTTGCGCGAGGCTTCTCATCATCACCAGGCTTCCAGCCCTCAGGGCGCTTGCTCTTGGCAATGCGTCCCTTGGTTCCAGTCGGAATGGTTAGGTCTTCAAAAAGGTGAGCAGAGCTTGAGTAGGTCTCAGTTGGTTCTGGCTGACCAAACTCAAGTGCTGTGTTGATGTGACCCCAGCGAGTTAGGTCTTCCCAGTCAACGAAGGTAACAGCAATACCGGTTCGACCAGCGCGCCCGGTACGACCAACACGGTGAAGGTAAGCCTTCTCGTCTTCTGGAATTGTGTAGTTGATTACGTGAGTCACATCGTCAACGTCAATTCCACGAGCAGCGACCTCGGTGGCAACCAAAATATCTTTTTTGCCGGCGCGGAATGCAGCCATTGATTTTTCGCGAGCCTCTTGAGTCATGTCACCGTGAAGTGCACATGCGTTGAATCCGCGATCGATAAGTTCTTCAGAAACCTTTGAAGCCTGACGCTTGGTCTTTGTAAAGATCACGGTCTTGCCGCGGCCTTCAGCCTGCAAGATGCGACCAACAACTTCATCTTTATCTAGAGCGTGCGCACGGTAGATGAATTGCTTGATGTCTGCCTTGGTCTGGCCTTCATCGGGGTCATTGGTGCGAATGTGCACCGGACGGTTCTGGTACTTGCGAGCCATGGTCACGATGGTGCCCGGCATGGTCGCCGAGAACAGCATGGTCTGACGACCGTCTGGGGTGTAGGCAAAAAGTTTTTCAACGTCTGGCAAGAATCCCAGGTCCAACATTTCGTCGGCTTCATCAAGAACCATAAAGCGAATGTTGCTTAGGTCTAGAAGTTTTTGTTTTGAAAGGTCAATCAAACGACCAGGCGTTCCAACGATGACCTGGGCACCCGCGTTGATCTCGGCAACCTGTTCCTCGTATGACTTGCCACCGTAAATGGCTGCAACCTGAGTTGCGCGGTTTGCAGAGGCCAGCTTTAGGTCGTCGGCAACCTGAATTGCAAGTTCGCGAGTCGGCACCACTACTAGTGCCTTGGCGCCTAGCTCTGGATTGGTTCCCAAACTCTGCAGCAGCGGAAGTCCAAAACCTAGGGTCTTGCCCGTTCCGGTCTTGGCCTGGCCAATGATGTCCTGACCCGTCAGAGCAAGCGGAATAGCCTGTTCCTGGATTGGAAACGGACTGGTGATGCCTCGGCTCTCGAGGGCATCAACGATGTCCTGATCAATGCCTAATTCCTTGAAATTCAAAATGCTCCTAAGTCTTGACCAGTCTACTCGTGGGGTTATCCTTGATGACGTGTTCGAATGGCTAAAGCGTCTGCGTACCACCGCCCGCAATTTCACATTGCCAGCGCGTGAGGAGCGAGGCGCACGCAACACTGAGAAGGTAAACCTCAAGCCATACACCCCAGAGCCAAAAGTGTTTCTTGGTCAGTTGGCCTACCTTCAGTTGAGTCAGTTTGAGATTCTGACCAGCGAGTTGAAGTACTCACCAAACACCCAGTACAAGGCAGAGCTTGGCGAAGCCGCAGCCAAGAGCTTTGAGAAGTACCGCGCAATTTCCAAGAAGATTGCCGCCATGGGAATTGATCCAACCGATGCCATGGACCCGTTTGTGGAACGCATCGAGACTTTTCACTCGCGCACACACGGCCTGGACTGGTACGAGACCGTAATCAAGATTTACTTGGTGTCTGGGCTGCTTGATGATTTCTATCGTCGCCTTGCCATTGGCCTAGACCCGATTACCCGCGCCGAGGTAGAGAAGGCATTGAAAGACACCAAGTTCGAGGCATTTGCCAAGAAGGTGTTGCTTGAGTCAATGGCTCGCGATGCACAACTTGGCTCACGACTTGCGCTTTGGGGTCGCCGAATCATGGGCGATGTTTTGCTTGAGCTTCGTGCCGCATTTGACAACCGCAAGTTGGCCGGAATTACAAAAACCAAAAAGCTAACGCTTGAAGAAGAACGTTCAGTTAATTTGTCTTCTTATTCAAAGCTTGAACCGTTGATCACCGAACTTATTGGTGCTCACACAATGCGCATGGATGCGCTTGGGCTTACTGCCTAAATTAAGCAGCCGCGCGGCGCGATTCAATGAACTTAGCGCCAAACCACATTGCCGCTGGCATACCCAGCATCACGATTAGCCAAATCCAAACCTGGTCGTAGTGCAATCCGGCCCAGGTGAGGATGATCCATAGCAAGCTGCCTGAGATTACGCCAAGTGCCGTTGGCACCCATGAACCGTAGTTGTCACTTTTTAGGCCAACGTAAGGTGCAACCAGGCCAAGAATTCCGGCGTAGATAACGATGAATAGAACGTTAAGAAGTGAGATGAAGTCCATTAGGCAATAAATCCAACTCGGCGAGTTTCTTCTTCGCCGATTTCTACGTAGGCGAGGGCATCGGTCGGCACAACGAACACGCGTCCCTTGTTGTCAACTAGCTGTAGCACCTTGGCGCCACCTTCTAGTGCCGCGGCAACTGCAGACTGAACCTCGGCAGCAGTTTGAGCTGACTCGAAGCTAATCTCACGTGAGCTTTGGCGAATGCCGATTTTGATGTCCATCGCAGACCTTTCGTTTACGAGTCAACATTACGACACCAGTGCCGCCGCGGGCGCCAGTAATGTCACTATCTCAGGGTAGTTTTGAGCGCATGAGGGTGACTACGGTATTTGCGTCTCCGGGCGCGGGCAAGACTACCCAGGTCAAGAACCGTTTCGAAACTGCGGTCGCCGAAGGTTTATCGGTTGATCAGGTGCTGGTTTTAGCTGCTAGTCGTGAGGCGGCCAATGCCCTTCGCGATGAATTGGCGCTCAGCCTGCAGCAGGCAACTCCGGGTTCACTGGCCCGCACTCTTACGTCGTTTGCCTTCGCGATCATGCGTGCCAAGGCCATTTCTACCGGTTCGCCGCTGCCAGAGCTAATTAGCGGTAGTGAACAGGATCGCATTCTGGCCGAGGTTATCGGTGTGAGTATGGAGCACCCGTCGGGCAGTGGTTGGCCAAAGCACATCAATGCCCAGGTCATGGGTCTAAATGGTTTTCGTGCCGAGCTGCGCGATTTAATTACCGCGGCGTTGGAGCACGGTGTGAACCCAAATAATTTGCGTGAGTTGGGTGTGACCAATAAGAAACCGGAGTGGCTGGCCTGCGCAGATTTGTTTGAACAGTACCTTGCCGTTGTTTCCGGGCCGGATTACGAAAGCCGATACGACACCAGCATGCTGTTGCGCGAGGCTGCCAATTGGTTGAACGCGCTCGCCGAATGGCCGGCCGCAATTGCCGCCATCAAGTTGATTCTGGTTGATGACGCTCAAGAATTGACTCCGGCTGCTAGCAACCTGCTGCAGACTCTTTGTTCACGCGGCACCGATTTAGTTTTGGTTGGCGACCCCGATGCCTCAACACTTGGCTTCCGTGCTGCCGACCCAAGGACAATGAGTAATCTGGCGCAGGCAATCGCAAAGGTGCACGGGGTTGCGGTAGAGGAAATCTTCTTGCAGCCAGAACATGCAATTCGCACACCGGCGATTTCTAGAGTGCTGTCCAAGGTCAGTTCACAAATCGATACCGCGCGTGCCGGTAGACAGCGCAAGGGTTTGAACCCGCAGCAGGCGTTAGTTGATGCCGACAACCAAGGGCTAGAGGGGCATGTGTTTAATCAGCCGCAAGCTGAGGTTGCTTGGTTGGCACGACGCTTGCGTGAATTACATCTTTATGACGGCATTGCTTGGAATCAAATGGCGGTGGTGGCCCGCTCTCGGGGGCAGCTAGATCAACTTGCAGTTGAGCTGGCGCACGAATCGGTTCCCGTTGATGTTATGGGATCGCAAAGTGCGCTGCGCGATGAATTTGGTTCACGAATTTTGCTGCGCGTTGCCGATGTTTTGTTGAATGCACGCCAGGTTGATGCAGCCCTTGCCGTTGAGCTTTTGACTTCACCGCTGTGTGGCTTGGATTCGCTTGGTCTGCGCAGGCTTCGTCGCGGGGTGCGCCGCGAGGAATTATTGGCCGATGGCACTCGAAACAGCGATGAACTGATTGCCGCACTTTTTGATGCTGCGGGTTCGGTGGTGACCATCAAGAGTCAAGAAGGCAAAAAGGTTGATCGCTTCTTGAAAAACTATTTTGCTGGTGCAGCAGTCGCTGGTGATAAATCACAAAGCATCGAAGATCTGCTTTGGCAGATTTGGGATTCATCTGGTTTGGCTAAGCAGTGGCAAGTGTTGTCTCGCGGTGTTGGTGAAGTTGCACTGCAGGCAAATAGAAATTTGGATTCGGTAGTTGCGTTGTTCGCAGCGGCCAATCGCTACGCCGAGCGCAATCCTGGCGCCGACCCACGCGTATTCGTTGACCAACAGTTGGCGCTTGGACTGCCCGAAGATACCTTGGCGCTCAACGATAACCAAAAGCAATCGGTGCTGTTGCTAACGCCATCGGGGTTGATTGGTCGCCGCTTCAGCGTGGTGGCTACTCCGCAGCTGATTGAAGGAGTGTGGCCGAACCTGCGCCCTCGTTCGTCACTTCTTGGTGCAACCACGCTTGATGGCTTGATGTCTGGCCGCATTCAAGACGCAACGCAAACGCAGCGTTCCGAGTTGCCAGATGAACTGCGCATGCTGCACAAGGCGGTTGGTGCGGCTAGCGAGCGCCTGTTGGTCTCGGCAACCAGTAGTGAAGACAATCAGATTTCACAATTTATTGGATTGATGTTGGGAGAAATTCCCGAGCCAAATAATTACGAATCAGGTGCGCTAACTTTGCGCGGCATGGCTGGTTCGTTGCGTCGCAAGTTGGCAAACAGTTCCGGTACCGATTCAGACACATATGCTTTGGGGTTGGCTAGGTTGGCCAGCGCCGGTATCGCCGGTGCGCACCCAAATAGTTGGTATGGCCTGTTGCCGCTTTCAACTATTGAGCCACTTGCCGATCTGGCAAACGAGGATGTAGTCATTCGTCCGTCGCAGCTTGAGAATTTTGTGAAGTGCCCGCTGCACTGGTTCCTAAATGCGCACGGCGGCGGCGATAAAACATTCTCGGCCAATCTTGGTTCGTTGGTGCACAAAGCATTGGAGCTTGGTGCCGAGGTAAACGAAGAATCGCTTTGGAAGCTGGTTGAGTCAAAGTGGCACACGCTAAATTTTGAATCCGATTGGCTTGAGCAAGCGGGCGAGCGCAAGGCCAAGAAGATGATTGGCAACATGGTTCAATACCTGCGTAAGTTTGAAGCCGATGGCGCACAAGTAATTGGTCGTGAAGTTAGTTTTGAATTCAAGATTAACCAGGCCCTAGTTCGTGGTCAGGTGGACCGGCTAGAGCTTTATCCGGATGGTCGAGTAATGATTGTTGACCTGAAGACCGGAACAAAGGTCTTCACGGCAGAAGAAGCGCGAGAGAATCCGCAACTTGGTTTATATCAGTTGGCATTTGATCAAGGAGCGTTCGAAAGCATGCTGCAATGGCCACAAGGATTCAACCCTCAGGACGCCAAGCTGGCTGGCGCTAAGTTGCTTTTGGTAAGTGGCGACAAGCCAACTGAACGTGAGCAGGATTCAATCGATGGCAATTCCGCCGCGCGAAACAATTTTGAAAACATGATTGCGGCCGCAACTCGTGGCATGGCAATGGAAGATCAAGTTTTTGTTGCACAGGTTGGTTCGCACTGCACCAACGAGAATGAATTTGGTTCGTGCAAAATTCACCTAACCAAGGCGGTGAGTTATGCGGGCTAATTACAAGTACAGCGCCAATCAGGTTTACCAGGTTATTAAGCCCTACGAGCTAACTGTTGAGCAGGCGGCGGCAGTTCAGGACGCCAGCATTGATTCGCCTACCTTGGTGGTTGCCGGTGCCGGAAGTGGCAAGACAGAACTCATGGCCGTGCGCGTGCTTTGGTTGGTGGCCAATGGCTTTGCTCGCCCAGATCAGATTCTTGGCCTTACTTTTACTCGCAAGGCTGCTGCCGAGTTGAGCAAGCGCATTTACGAAAGCCTGCTGAAGCTTCGCGACAGTGAAATGTGGCCAGAAGATTTGGAGTACGACTTCACAGCGCCAACTATTTCTACTTACAACGCGTATGCCAACAATTTGTTCCGCGACTTTGCATTGGCAATTGGTTACGAGCCAGAAGCCGCACTGCTGACTGAGGCCGCTGCGTTTCAATTGGCTCGCGAGGTTTTGCTGAAGCAGGGTTCCAAGATTGATGAGCGCCTGAGCGACATAGACCAGAACTTGAATTCAATTGTTGAGAATGTATTGGCCTTGGCTCAAAGCATGAATGACAACTTGGTGGCCGCCGATCAGGTTGAGGCTGCGATTCAAGACGTGATTTCGCAAGTTACCGATCTGCCAAAGAAATCAGGCAGCACCGATAAATCGCAGTTCGCTTACATGAGCTCCAGTCTGCAGCCGCTTTCGATCACGCCACTTCTAGCCAAGCTAGCCGACGCCTATCGTGCCGAGAAGCTACGCCAGGGTTTTGTTGATTACTCAGATCAGGTGGCACTGGCCGAGCGTGCAGTGCGCGAGGTTCCTGCGTTGCGCGAGCGAGAACGCGAATTGCACACCCAGATTTTGCTTGATGAATACCAAGACACCTCATTCCTGCAAACTCGACTTTTGCAGAATCTTTTCGCGCAATCATCGGTGTTTGCAGTTGGCGACCCAAACCAGTCAATCTATGGTTGGCGCGGGGCCAGCGCATCCAACTTGAAATCTTTTTACGCAGATTTTGCCGCGCCTGCTGATGCAAAGCCTTTTCCGCTGTCAACTTCTTGGCGTAACCCAACCCAGGTTTTGTCACTTGCCAATCACCTAATTGATTCGCTCAAGGTCGTTGAGTTGGCCCCGGCGCCAAATGCCGGTTCCGGTGAAATCGAAATCGCTTTTGAGCAAGACCTAAACCTAGAGGCGGCCAAAGTCGCCGGCTGGTTCAAGCAGCGAATGACAGGTGAGCAAACGGCAGCGCTTTTGCTTCGAAAGCGTAGTCAGATGCAGTTGTTTGTATCGGCTCTCGAAGAGCAGGGGCTTGAGGTTGAAGTCGTTGGGCTTGGTGGGCTGCTTGAAGTTCCCGAGGTCGTTGACCTTGTCAGCGCGCTGCGCGTGATTCACAACCCGGCCGCCGGAACCCAGTTGATTCGATTACTTGCAGGCCCGCGCTGGAGAATTGGTGCAAAAGATATCGAGCGGCTACACCGATACGCCAGTCGCAAGGCACGCGTTGATGAAGAACTGCGCGAAAAGATTCAATCTGGCTTGGCACCCGAAGATTCACTTTCAATCGTTGATGCGCTGGACCTGCTGCTTGATGAGAGGGAACCTGAGAAAACCGGGATCTCAGCAGTCGGCCTGCTTCGCATGACGGATGCTGCCCAGTTGCTTCGTGCCATGCGCCAACAAACTGGAATGTCGTTGGTTGAATTTGTGCGATCGGTTGAGCAGGACCTTTGGCTAGACATTGAGGTGCAGGCGAATCCGCGTCGCAAGAATCCAATGGCACATCTAAATGCCTTTGCCTCGATCGTGGCCGGATACGCGAGTAGTAACAATCAACCGCACCTTGGCGGTTTCTTGAATTGGTTGGAGTTCGCCGATGAGCGCGAGCGATTTGAAATTCCAAGCACCAACCCGGAACGCGGCGTGGTTCAGGTACTCACTATTCACGCGGCAAAGGGTTTGGAGTGGGATCACGTTGCCGTTTCTAACCTGATCGACGGCGACTTCCCAAGTTCGGGCAGGGGATCTTCAGGTTGGTTGGCAACCGGCAGTCTGCCATTCCCTTTGCGCGGTGACCGCGACTCGTTACCGGTTTGGAATTACCAGAATCACTCGGCGCAACCTGAAGTCAAAAAGAGCATTGATGATTTCAAAGACGGCATGCGAGCGCACTTACTAAACGAAGAACTTCGTCTGGTGTATGTGGCAGTAACTCGGCCGCGTCAGGCGTTGCTGCTGACCGGTTCGTATTGGAAGCCTGGTAACAAGAACGCACGAAAGCCCTCACAGTTTTTGGTGTCGGCTTGTGAAAAATTTGGAATCCAAATTGCCGAGCTTGGCTCTGATGTCAATCCGCTTGAAGAAGTTGAACTTGTCGAAAGCTGGCCGCTTGACCCGCTGGGCGAAAGGCATCGCAGTGATGTTGAGCGCGCTGCCAACCAAACCCACTCGGCGATGGAGATGCTGGATCAAAAAATTGAAGCGATAATCGAGGGCGATCGCATTCAACAAGACATCACCTTGCTACTTGCCGAGAAAGATGCCGCGCTTGTTGCCAACGACACTGCAAACTTGCCAGTGCGAATTCCGGCCTCCAGCTTTAAGGATTACGTTGCCGACTTTGATTCGGTGATAGCCAGATTGCGCAGACCAATGCCGCAACCGCCTTATAAGCAAACTCGAACCGGAACCCTGTTCCACAGTTGGGTGGAGTCAACTTTCGGCGCGGCAACTCACGCCGGGCAATTGCTGGGCCAGGCAACCTCTGACGATGCCGATTCGGCGGAACTTGAGCTAGAAAACATTCAAGAGCTGAAGGCAAATTTCCAGGCCTCTAGATTTGCCAAACTTCAGCCGATTGATATCGAGCGTGAGATTCAGTTGACCGTGGGTCAGAACACCTTTATCTGCAAGCTTGATGCGGTCTTTGCCACCGATGACGGTGTTGAGATTGTGGACTGGAAAACCGGCAAGGCGCCTAAGAACGCGGCGGATCAAAAGTTGAAGACCCTGCAGCTGGCCCTTTACCGCCTGGCGTACGCGCGCTTTACCGGAATGCCAATTGAAAAGATTCAGGTGTGCTTCTACTTTGTTGGCGAGAACAAAGAGATTAAGCCGGAACAAATTCCAAACGAAGCTGAGTTGCTTGAGCTTTGGGCAGCGGCAGCTAATTAAAACCGTTCGTTGTCTGGCTTGGTAGGCAGATCAATTGGGCGAGTAGCCAAATCTTCGACGCTTTGTTCAACATAAACAGCCTCGGCAGCAGCAGCAGGCGCAACCTGCTTGGCTACCAACTTGCCAACTGCTCCGGTTGCAACATCTTCGGCAAGTCCATCAAGCATTAGAACTGCTTCGTCAATAATCTCTTGGTTCTTTTTGGCGACGCCAAACATCAACCAACGCGCAAATTCGAATTCACTGTAAAGAGTTGCACGCAAACGAAGTGCATCGTCAACGTGATTGTGTGACATGCGATACGTGTCAATGATGCTTTCTGAAAGCTCGTGAATACCAGATCCAAGAATCCAGGCAAAGTCTTCGGCTGGGTCAGAAACACGTAGTGTGCTCCAGCCAAGAACTCCGGAAACCTGATCATCGAGAGCAAGTAGAGTCTCTCCATTCAGTCCGCCGTGAATTACGGTTGGCTTGAAACGGAAAAGGCTGGTGTCTTCAAGCGCTTGTTCCCAACGGGACAACAACACGGACGGAACCTTTCCGGTGGCGGCAAATCGATCAAGTTCCGCAACGCGACCACGAACGATTTCAACTGGCTCAAAGGTTGCCAGGTGTGCGTCTTCAATGATTGCGGTATCAAGATTGTGAATCGCGGCAATCGCCTTGGCGATGCTTGATGAAAGTGCGGTGTCGGCACCAACCGTGGTGATGTCAGTCTGGTTTCCGTATATGAATTCAAAAACTAGCGCGCGGTTTCCCTTGTCGTCTTTGGCTTCACCAACCAAATTGGTGATCTTGAAAGGTAGGCGCATGCGGTCAACCTTGGTCAGGGTCTTTAGCGCTCGTAGTTCCACCTCTTGCTCGGCACCCGCAGTCTGCGAGTTTGCAATGCGTACCACATAGTGTTCGCCGCCCGTGGCGGTTAGCAACGCGGTATCAAAGGCACCATTTGTGCCTGACGATAGGCCCTTCACATCAACGAAGTTCAGGTGCGGAACCGCGGCTTTCGCAAGCGCGGCTAAAATCAAGGGAGATCTGGCCATGAAATTTAGGTTAGACAAAAAAATTGCCTTAGCCATGTACCGCCACGCGAACAGAGAAGTCATGAATGATGTTTTGAGCCTGCCATTGGCTCGTTCAGCCGTGGATCGCGATTACCTGTCTCGCTCCAAGCCAGACCTTTTTACTGCGCTTGCCGCTAAGCAAACCACCAAGGTTCTGCCGGTATTTGACGGCAAGGTTTTGCTAACCGGTTCTGCCAACGATCCGCAGCCAGAACTCAAGCTGTTTAGTCCGCAAGAACTGCCTGCCTTTAATTACCGGGCCTACCTAGGCAAAACTATTGGTGCTCAGGAACTGCCTGATGACTCGGCAATTATTTTGCACGTGCTGGATCACGATGCAGCGAACGCGCTTGAACCCAACACCGATAACTGGCATGTGCTGCGCAGGACCGGTGCCGGGCTGAGCGATTTGGGTGCCGGAATTTACGCGCAGGGTTTGGCTCTTTATAACTGGAACAAGACGCATGGCTTTTGCCCAAAGTGTGGAACCGCAACTGAGGTAGCTCAGGCCGGTTGGGTAAGAATTTGTCCGGTTGATAAGCACGAGGTTTACCCGCGCACCGATCCGGCAATCATCGTGAGCGTGATTGATGATCAAGACCGAATCTTGTTGGGTTCACAAGGCGTCTGGGAAGAAAATCGTTGGTCGATTCTCGCTGGCTTCGTTGAGGCAGGAGAGTCACTTACCGCTGCGGTGGTCCGAGAGATTTATGAAGAGGCCGGGGTTCGGGTTGTTGAACCAACTTACCTAGCCAGTCAGGCCTGGCCGTTTCCTTATTCATTGATGCTTGGCTTCACCGCGAAGGTTGATCCGCGTCACGCGAAAGCAGAGCCAGTTCCAGATGGCGATGAAATTGAAAAGCTACGTTGGTTTAGTCGCGAAGACATTGCGCGCGAGGCTAAGGATCTTTTGTTGCCGGGCCACATGACAATTTCACGAGTGATGATTGAGCACTGGTACGGCGAAACAATTACCTCTGCAACTGAGCAAGGCTTGAATTAATTGCAGGTTGAGGCACTTCTAGAAAATCTTGACCCGGAACAGCGCCAAGCAGCCGAGTCTCTAGTTGGCCCTACCTGCATTCTTGCCGGAGCGGGTACCGGTAAAACTCGCACGGTGACTCACCGGATTGCCTATGGAATCTCCAAGGGCTACTACTCGGCAAATCGAGTGCTGGCGCTTACCTATACCAATCGTGCGGCTGGCGAACTTCGCGCGCGCTTGCGTCAACTAGGCATTGGTGCGGTTTCGGTAAAAACCTTTCACGCAGCAGCACTTTCGCAGTTGGAATTCTTTTGGCCGCAGTTTGCTGGCGTGCCGGCGCCATCAGTCTTGGAATCAAAGGCTCGTTTAATCTCAAAGGTCGCAGACGAAGCAAAGATTCGTTTGGATGCCGGAGCACTTCGCGACTTTGCCGGCGAGATTGAGTGGCGTAAGTATTCAATGTTGAGCATGGCCGATTACGCAGCAATCGTAAAGTCACGACCCAAGGTTGCCGGTTTGAGTCCCGCCAAGAATCTTGAACTACAGCAGGCCTACGAAGACGCAAAGATCAAGGCGCAAAAGGTTGACTGGGAGGACGTGCTGGTGCTGACACTTGGCATGCTGCGTGCAGAGCCGCGCGCGCTGGCTCACGTGCAACAGCAATATCGTTTCTTTACCGTTGACGAATACCAAGACATCTCGCCGCTGCAGCACGCACTCCTGGACGCCTGGTTGGGAAATCACTCAGACCTTTGCGTGGTTGGCGATCCAAATCAGACCATCTACTCATTCACCGGTGCAACATCTGAGTTCTTGCAGAACTTTGATTCGCGCTACCCGGATGCCAACGTGATTCAACTGACTCGCAACTATCGTTCGACTCAGCAAATCGTTTCGTTTGCCAACCGTTTGACCACCGATTCCAGCGTGGTTGATCCGCTGCGTTCAGAGGGTGAAGTTGGCTTGGCGCCGCGTTCGCTCTCATTTGCCACCGTTGCCGACGAATGTGCAGCTTTGGCTTCATCGATTCGAACCAAGCTAGATCAAGGGGTCAAGCCAAGCGACATCGCGGTGCTTTACCGCGTGAACGGTCAGTCAGAGGCCATCGAGCACGCGCTAACTCAAGCTGGAATTGATTATCAGGTTCGCGGTGGCGAGCGATTCTTTAACCGCCCAGAAGTGCAGAACGCAATTCGCGCCGTGCGAGCCGAAGCAGTCTCTTCAACAGACAAACCGCTTTACCAAGCGGTAACCGATATCGTGCGCTCACTTGGTTGGCAGACGCAACAACCGGCCGACAAGGGTTCACCGCGTGAAAAATGGGAGTCACTGAACTCCTTTCTGGCGATCACAGAAGAACTTGCCGAGGGGTCAACCATTGGTGATTTTGCTAAAGAACTTGATGAACGTCAGCGCTCACAGCACGAACCCGTGAAGGCTGCGGTCACGCTTTCGACCATGCACGCGGCAAAGGGGTTGGAGTGGGAGCTGGTTTTTATTGTTGGCCTAACCGAGGGCTACCTGCCAATCACCTACGCACAAACTGAGACAGAGATTCGCGAAGAGCAGCGCTTGCTTTACGTGGGGCTAACTCGCGCACGCAAGGAACTAACCCTGTCTTGGGCACGCAGGGATTCCAACTCAACCCGCGACCGCGACCCGTCTAGGTTTCTGGCGCTACTGGCACCGCGCGTTTAACAACCGCAGGCCTTGTGCTTGGGCCAAACAAATTCGGCAATCTCACCGGTCTTTAGATTCATTCGGTAGCCACTCAGATTTTCTTCACTGAGTTCAAAGCCGGCAACTTTGTCGATTCGCGCCAAAATCTTTTGGATCGTTACACCGGCGGCGAATAGCTGACTTGCTGAGTCATCGAATTTCTTTTGACTTCCAATCAATTGACTCGCCAGTACCGGCCAGTTGCTGTCTTGATTGGTGCGCATGTTTTCTAAACAAAATAAGCAAGCGGTTTGGCCCGGAATAATCATTGGACTGATCGAAGCAAATTCGGTATCAAAACTCACCGCGATGTGTGGCACGTCGCGATTGGCCCAGTGTGAGTATCTGCGTGGCTCGATTGCCTGCTGCACAATCAACACCGCGCAATCAATTTTTTGTAATTGCTTTTCCAAAATCTTTTTGCCGGTTGAGACCACTGCCTTGTTTGGCGATGCGGCCAACATGGTGCGCAGTGCGTCGATGCGCGGGCGACCAAGGAGTTGGCTTGGATACGCCGTTGGCCCAAGGTCTGCGCGCTGCACCTGTTGCTCGTCGTGACTAATTAGATGACCAACACCAGCAGCGGCCAGGCCCTGTGCAATCGCCAGACCGGTGCGCGAAATATCTTCAATGTGAATTGACCTACCTGCCCTACCAATCAACACCGCCTCACCGTCAACCGCGTGCACCAAACTGGCGCGAATTATTTCGGCGAAGGCCCCAGCAACAAAATCTGGAGTCAGCTCTACTTTTGATTTAAGTTTTGGATTCTCGGCAAGCATGATTGGCCCCACCTGCTCAAGCACTGAATCGGAGTCGGCCTTGCTTAGCCCCAACTCTTTGGTGATCGCCGGAAGTTGCTGATCGGCAATTCCACGGTAAAGCGCAGCAATGAGTCGCTCTTGCGCTGGAGTCAGTTTCTTGAGCACCACCTGAGACTGCCCAAGGCCAAGTTGCATCTCAAATGGGTTACGCCAAAGCGCCTGATGATTTGGATTGATTCGAAAGACCATGGCCAAATAATTTCAACCAACACCCATAACCGTGCAAGTTATACACAACGGAAAACTGAAGCTCAGGGTTTATTCCGAAAGTAGGTCGCGCAGTGCCTGGTCAAAGGCGTCTGGCAGTTGCCCGCCCTCGCGTAATTTAGAAATCAATGCTGCCGGGTTTTCAATATCGGCACCACTTGGAACTAGGTCTGGGTGATCCCAAAGCGCATCGCGCTTTTCAATGCCAACTGCGGCACCAACTTCGCGCCACATGGTAGCGGCCTCGCGCAAGCGACGAGGTCTAAGTTCCAAGCCCACCAATGCACCAAAGGTTAGTTCGGCTGGCCCACCGGTTGCTCTGCGACGACGAACCGCCTCGGCAACCGCTGCAGCTCGTGGCAGGCGTCGAGTTGCCTCTTCGGTAACCACATCAACCCAACCTTCGATAAGCGCCAACAGGGTTTCGATCGATGAAAGTGCCGCGCTCTGGTCATCGGTGCGATCTGCAATGAAGGCACCTGATTCCAGCGCAACACGAAGCTCGTCTGGATTTTCTGGATCAAAGTCTTCGGCGATTTCTGAAATGCGAGAGTTGTCAATCGAAATTTCTGACGCATACTTGGCAATTTGTGAAACCACCGCTTCACGTAACCACTTGCTGTGCTTAAACAAGCGAACGTGGGCCATCTCGCGAATTACAAGATAGATGTAGGCCTGATCGCGTTCAATCTCTAGGCCCTTTACGAACGTCTCAAGATTTTGTGCAATGAATGCTGCGCGTTGATCTTTGAACAGCGGCAAACCAATATCGCCACCGGTAAGTACCTCGTGTGAAAGTTTGCCAAGCGCCTGACCCAGTTGCATCGCAAACAGCGCACCACCGGCAGACTTCATTACTCCACTGGCATTGCCTAAAATTTCTTGAATTTCTTCAGGCGCATTCGCAGTCAAATTTTCGCTCAGTGCCTCGCTCATGCGATTAGCGACCGGCTCGCTCAAAGCCTGGAACAGCGGCATGGCATCGGCAACCCAAAGTTCACGCGAAAGCAATTTAGGCTCGCCAACCAGTTCTGGAATCGCGGTTGATTCGTTCAACCAAAGCGAACCAATGGCAATTGCCTCTTGAATGCTCTTGCGCACCGAATCGGAAATTGCAACGCTGCCTGAATGCGCGATCGTCTTTGCCTGGTTGGTGGCCAATTGCCAGTTCACGCCCCCTGATTCAGAACCGTGCGTTGACCCCTGCGCTTGTAGCGAACTCATGGTTCGCTTAATTTGCTCCAACATGGCAGCCATTACTGCCGGGTCTTTTGCCAGACCAGCGGCTTCGGCCAGTTGTTCTGGGTCAAGCGGGCCTTCACGGTTCAAAAAGTGGCGCATCAGAGCCTCGAAGTCATCGGGGTTCATACCGCCCTGCCCGCCCGGGTTCTGGTTATCGTTCATCTGCGTCCTTACCTACTAAGACTAATCACGCTTAGGCTTAAGTCATTCCTGTGAATGTAGTGAGGGCCCCTTTGAGTTACAACACCGATTTTGATTCGCGTGCGAAATCGAAGCCACGTAGATCAGTTGGTTTGGCGTTCCTGGTGTTGGGCATTGGATCACTGTTGGCGGTGTGGGCGTTTCCGACTCCCTATGTAATCGAACAGCCTGGTCCTGCGTATAACGTGCTGGGCACCGATAGCGGCAAGCAGATCATCTCAATTACCGATGCACCTACTTATGCGACCTCGGGCAACCTAGATCTACTAACGGTTCAGATTGTCGGTAATCGCTCTAAGACTCCAAGTTGGTTGGAAATCTTAAACGCCTGGATGGATCCGGCAAAGAGCGTGGTACCGATTGATGAAATTTTTCCGGCCAATCAAACCGTAGAGCAATCCACCGCAGAGAGCACAGCAATGATGGAGCAGTCTCAGCAAGAGGCCATCGCGGTTGCGCTGAAAAATCTGGGCTACCAGACTCCGGTGCAGTTGTATGTGAGTGAGGTCACCAAGAACTCACCTTCTAGTGGCCAGCTTGTTGCCGCCGACTTCGTCCAAAAAATTAATGGCGTAAAAGTTGCCACAATTGAGGAACTTCGTCAAAAAGTTAACCAGTACGACGGCAAGACTGCGCTAACCGTTGACCTATTGCGCAATGGTGAACCAAAATCTTTCACCATCACGCCAAAGAAAGATGAGACCGGTGCGTACCGCATTGGAATCATGGTGGGTTACAAATATGACTTTCCGGTTCAGGTGAAACTTGAACTTGCCGATGTTGGCGGACCTTCCGGTGGAATGATGTTTGCTCTTGGCATTTACGACAAGCTAACCCCTGGTCAACTTACCGGCGGTCACGATATTGCCGGTACCGGAACCATTGATGGTGCCGGAATGGTTGGCCCTATTGGTGGCATTCAACAGAAGATGTTCGGCGCAAAAAAGGCCGGAGCACAATTCTTCTTGGCGCCAAAGGATAACTGCACAGAAGTGGTTGGCCACATTCCAGCTGGTCTCAGAGTTTTCAAAGTCACCAACTTTAAAGATGCTTTAACCGCGGTAGAAGCAGTCGGCAGCGGTGCCGATCTTTCTGCACTGCCAACTTGTAACACCAAATAGCAACGCCATTTAAGCAACAGGAGAATCATGACAAACAGCAACGCAACCAATAACCGTGCGCCTAAGCGAAACAGTTCACCGGCCCGCATTGCCACGCTCATCGTGGTTGTGCTCGGCGCAGCAGCGCTAGGTCTGCTGGGCGTCTACACCGATCTGCTTTGGTTCGGTCAGCTTGGCTTCGGCTCTGTGTTCACTACCCAGATAGTCGCACAGGCATCGGTGTTTGCAGCCGGTGCAATCTTGATTGCGCTCTTGGCCTGGACCGGGATCTACGTTGCGTACCGCACTCGTCCGATTTATTTGAAGTTCAGCGATGAGCGCGACCCGTTTGCCGGTTACCGAGTCTTGCTTGATCAGTTGCGCAAGGTAATCATGATTGGTTTGCCTATCTTGCTTGGTGTGCTTGGTGGTGTTGCCTCGGCTTCACAGTGGAAGCTGGTGCTCACTTGGTTGAACCGAACTGCCACCGGTCAGGTTGATCCGCAATTTGGTCTGGATGTTTCGTTTTACCTTTTTGATCTTCCATTTTTAACTGCACTGGTTGGTTACCTTTCGGCAGCAGTGCTGATTGCCGGCTTGGTGGGCGCAGCCGTGCACATGATTTACGGAAACATTCGTTTCAACGGTCGTGAAACCAAGGTTGCAAAGGCGGCGCGCATTCAGATTGCGGTTACCGTTGCCATCTACCTAGTGCTTCAAGGTGCCAGTCTCTGGCTTGATCAGTACTCAACCATGACTAACTCAAGTGGTCTTTACACCGGTGCAACTTTCTCTGATGTCACCGCAAAGATTCCTGGCTTCCAGATCATGGCGCTCATCTCTATCGTGGTTGCCGCGCTGTTCTTGATTACCGCATTCATTGGTCGTTGGCGAATCTCAGTGATGGGTACCGCACTTATGGTGATCAGCTCAATCGTGCTTGGTGGCCTTTACCCATGGATCGTGCAGACCTTCCAGGTGGTGCCAAACGAACGCACGCTTGAGGCTGAATACATCAAGCGCAATATCGAGGCAACGCGCACCGCATATGGTCTTGATGCCGTTGAGTCTTCCGATTACCAAGCAACCACCGATGCCGCTGCGGGCGCGCTTCGTCACGACGCAGAAACCACAGCGAACATTCGTATTATCGACCCGGCGTTGGTGAGCGCATCGTTCAAACAGCTAGAGCAGTACAAGCAGTACTACAGCTTTGCTCAGCACCTAGATGTTGATCGCTACACCATCGACGGCAAGACACAAGACACCGTTATTGCAACTCGTGAGTTGCAGCAGTCGGGTCTTGGTGACTCGCAGTCTTGGTACAACAACGTAATTGTTTACACTCACGGTTACGGTGTGGTTGCTGCCTACGGTAACCAGCGCTCGAGTGAGGGCCAGCCGGTTTTCTTACAGAAGGGTATTCCTTCTATCGGGGCGCTTGGTAAGTATGAGCCACGCATTTACTTTGGTGAAAACTCACCCGCTTATTCAATCGTTGGTGCGGCAGCGGGCAAGCAGCCGCGCGAGCTGGACTACCCAGCCGGTGATGGTCAGGCCGACCAAACCTACACAACTTTCAATGGCAACGGTGGCCCAAAACTAGACAACATTGCAGCACGTTTGGCTTACGCAGTTAAGTTCCAGAGTGAGCAGATTTTGCTTTCCGATGCAATCAGCAACGATTCGCAGATTCTTTATAACCGCGATCCACGCTCTCGTGTTGCCGCTGTCGCTCCTTACCTAACTCTTGACAGCGATAGCTACCCGGCGGTCGTTGATGGGCGAGTGGTTTGGATCATTGATGGCTACACCACCTCAAACAACTATCCATACTCACGTTCAGAAAACTTGAGCCAGGCGATTACTGACAGCGGAACTGAGAACACCTTTGCTCGTGGTTCGGTGAACTACATTCGCAACTCGGTGAAGGCAACAGTTGATGCTTATGACGGCAGCGTAAAGCTATACGCGTGGGATCAGAAGGATCCAATTCTTAAGACCTGGTCAAAGATTTTCCCTAACACGATTAAGTCAATCAAAGACATGTCTGGCGATCTACTAAGCCACGTGCGCTACCCGGCTGACTTGTTCAAGGTTCAGCGTGCAGTGCTTGGCGCGTACCACGTGAGCGACCCAGGATCTTTCTACTCACAAGAAGACGCTTGGATGACTCCAAACGATCCGGTTACCGGAACCAGCATCACCAATGGTTCCCTGCAGCCGCCTTTCTACTTGACCATGCAGGTGCCAGGTACCAAGGCACCGGCGTTCTCGTTGTACACAACCTTCATTCCAAAGTCCACCGGCGAATCAAGTCGAAACGTTTTGAAGGGTTACCTGGTTGCCGATTCCGATGCCGGAAAAGTAGCCGGCCAGGTATCACCAAACTATGGAAAGTTGCGCTTGCTCACTTTGCCAGCCAGCACAATCGTGCCGGGACCAGGTCAGGTGCAAAATGCATTCAGCACCGATGCCGAGGTTGGCCGACTGCTGAATATCTTGCGACAGGGCTCCACTCAGGTGCTCAACGGAAACCTACTTACCCTTCCGGTTGGTGGCGGTTTGCTTTACGTGCAGCCGGTTTACATTAAGTCAACTGGTGAGACCAGCTTCCCGCTGCTTAAGAAAGTTCTAGTTGCCTTTGGTGACAAGATTGCCTTTGAAGACACTTTGAATGGTGCGCTTGATGCTCTGTTTGGTGGCAACTCTGGTGCAAGTGCAGGTGATGGAACTGCAATTGAGGTTCCAACTAAACCCGGCACACCAAACGCACCGGCTACCAGTAACTCGGCAAAGTTGAAGCAAGCACTTCAGGCGGCGCGCAACGCGATGATTGCAAAGGAAAGCGCGATGACTAAGGGCGACTGGGCCGCTTACGGAAAAGCTGATGCGGCACTGAAGGCGGCACTCGATGCGGCACTAGCATTGAGCAATTAATTAATCGGGGCTTTCGAGGCTTCAGCTCGCGTGCTACACTGGTACTACCGACGCGGGGTGGAGCAGTTCGGTAGCTCGCCGGGCTCATAACCCGGAGGTCGTAGGTTCAAATCCTGCCTCCGCAACCAATTACAAAAACCAGTCTCACTTTTCATTAGAAGAGTGAGGCTGGTTTTTCTTTAACCGGATTCCCTCCGAGCGCTGTGCATAACTTACGGGGCAGG
>JBDLVL010000022.1:0-8995 GCA_039804765.1 Actinomycetota bacterium
CCAACGCGCTTTTCCATGTAGGTAATTGCGCGCTGAGCTGCCTCAACACCGGTTAGGCCCTGAGGGTCGCGGTAAGGGTAAGACATTGGTACGTGCTGAATGCTCGCTGCGGTTGGGCCGAAGCCGTTTCCGTAAGGAGCGTTCTTGAAGTTCATCGAGAAAGTCAGATTGGTACGACCGTGGTACGCGTGGTCAAACACCACGATGCCGTTTTTGCGAGTTGCCTTGCGAACCAACTTCACTGCGTTTTCCACTGCTTCGGCACCTGAGTTAAAAAGCGCGGTTTTCTTCTTGAAGTTTCCTGGGGTGTGCTTGTTCAGCAGTTCGCAAACCTCTACGTATGACTCGTAAGGGGTAGCGGTGAAGAGTGTGTGGGTCAGCTTGGCGACCTGATCTTGAACGGCGGCAACTACACCGGCGTTGGTGTGGCCAATGGTAGTCACACCGATACCCGAACCAAGGTCAATGATCTGGTTGCCATCTGCGTCAACCAGGATTGCTCCGTGGGCTGCCTCAATGTAGACCGGAAGGGCTGCACCTGCACCAGCAGATACGGCATCCAGGCGGCGTTTGTGCAGTGCTTGCGACTTAGGGCCTGGAATTGCAGTGATGACTTTGCGCTCTTGCGCGATCTGGGTCTCGCTCATGGCTTAAGTCTAAGCCTTTCATTGGTGGCAAGATGGTCTCATGCGTCGCGTAATCATCCTTGGTTCCACCGGGTCTATTGGTACCCAAGCCCTAGAGGTGATTGCAGCGAACCCGGACCGCTTTGAAGTGGTTGGTTTAGCGGCAGGTCAGAACACCGATTTACTTGAGCAGCAGAAGTCTGCGTTCAAAGTGACCAATGCAGTTCAAGGGGCAGAGGCGGCAACCAAGCTGGTTGAAAACACCGATGCCGATGTAGTAATTAACGGCATCACCGGTTCGATTGGTTTGGCGCCAACCCTGGCAACGCTGAAGACCGGCAAGACTCTGGCTTTGGCAAATAAGGAATCGCTAATCGTTGGCGGTCGTCTAGTCACTCAGGCAGCAAAGCCGGGTCAGATTGTTCCGGTCGATAGCGAACACTCAGCTTTGGCACAGTGCTTACTTGGCGGCACTAAGCAAGAAGTGCGCAAATTAATTTTGACAGCCTCGGGAGGTCCGTTCCGCGGATGGTCTCGCGATCAGCTGGCATCGGTCACTCCTGAACAAGCGTTGGCCCACCCAACCTGGGTAATGGGCAAAGTGGTTACCACCAACTCAGCGACCTTGGTTAATAAGGGTCTTGAATTAATTGAGGCCCACCTACTATTTGATATTCCGTTTGATCGAATCGATGTCACCGTGCACCCGCAATCGGTGGTGCACTCGATGGTTGAGTTTGTCGACGGTTCGGTCTTGGCGCAGTGCTCACCACCAAACATGAAACTGCCGATTGCGCTTGGAATGTCATGGCCTGAGCGTGTGCCAAATGTTGCACCGGCCTGCGATTGGACCAAGGCAGCCACTTGGACTTTTGAGCCACTAGACGAATCGGTGTTTGGTGCTGTGAAGTTGGCTCGCCAAGTTGGTGAGGCAGGTCTCACTTACCCTGCGGTTTACAACGCGGCCAACGAACAAGCGGTTGAGGCGTTCCATGGTGGCTTCCTTAAGTTCGATCAGATTGTTGATTTGGTAAAGCGCGTGGTTGATGCTCACGATGCCGAAAAGGACTTATCACTCGAGAGCGTTTTGGCTGCCGAGCGCTGGGCTCGTGATCGCGCCGATGCGCTTTTCGCAAGGGCTTGTTGAAGCATCTGTTAGTAATGTTCAGTCAATTGTCAGCCAGCAAAGTTAGGTTCTAGCCGTGTCTGAAACTCTTTGGTATGTCGGCGGAATCGTCTTTGTTGCTCTTGGTATTGGCCTGTCAATTGGCCTGCACGAACTTGGCCACCTTTGGCCGGCCAAAAAGTTTGGCATCAAGGTGCCAACCTATGCAATTGGCTTTGGTCCAACCCTTTTCAAAATTAAGCGCGGCGAAACAACTTATGCGATTAAGTTGATTCCGCTTGGTGGCTACATCTCGATGATTGGCATGTACCCGCCAGCTAAATTTAGCGGTGCCGATATACGTTCAGAACCAACCCATAACAAGCGTGGCTTCTTCGCCGACATGATTTTCAGTGCGCGCAATGCGCACAGCGAGCACGTGACCGCTGCCGACAAGAACCGCATGTTCTACCAGCTTCCAGTCTGGAAGCGCATGATCGTTATGTTTGGTGGCCCATTCATGAACTTGATTCTGGGTATTTTCTTAATGGTTCTTGTAATTTCGGGAATCGGTACCACACAGCAATCCACCGCGATTGCACAGGTCATGCCCTGTGTAATTGTTGAAGCTCGCGAGGTCAATGAGTGCACAGAATCAGACCCAGCTTCTCCTGCAATTGCAGCTGGCCTTTCCGCCGGCGATCGCATAATTTCTGTTAACGGAGTTGAGATTAAGACTTCTGCCGACCTATCTTCAAACCTCACTGCCGGTAGGGTAGCGGCGCTTTTAGTTGAACCCAAGGGAACCCACGCTTCCAAGACCGTTGCAGTCACTCCGGTGTCAGCATCACGAGCAAAACTAGACGAAAGCGGCAATCCGGTCATCGGTGGCGATGGCCAAGTTCTGTTTGAGCAGCGTGCTGTTATCGGAATTATTTTCGGCACCGAGCGCGTCCCGCAGCCATTAACCACCGCACTAGGTCAATCCTTCTATGGCATTGGCCAGGTTGGGCAAATGATTGTGACCCTGCCGCAGCAGCTCACCGACGTTGCTGTTTCAACTTTCACTGGCCAGGAACGCAATCCAAACGGTGCGGTTTCGGTGGTGGGAATTGGTCAGATTTCGGGCGAGATTAGTGCCAATGACAATATCGGCATTATCGACAAGCTAACTGTTGGCCTATCAATCTTGGCTTCGCTCAACTTCGCTTTGTTTGGCTTCAACATGTTGCCACTTCTTCCTCTAGATGGCGGCCATATCGCCGGCGGTATTTATGAATGGATAAAACGCGGAATCTTCAGGGTCCTTCGTAAGCCAGCCCCTGGTCCGGTGGATACAGCACTGCTAATGCCTGCCACCTGGTTCGTCTTTATATTGCTGATGGCTATGAGCGCCCTGCTGATTATTGCGGACCTGGTAAACCCAATCATTCTTTAAATCACTTAAGATTTAGTCATACCTGAAAGCGAGCTAACGTGGCTGCAGTGAACCTAGGTCTACCAAAGACCCCACCACCAACTATTTCTCCGCGCCGTAAAACGCGCCAAATTATGGTGGGCAAGGTTGCAGTTGGTGGCGATGCCCCGGTATCGGTGCAGTCAATGTGCACCACGCCAACCACCGACGTAAACGCAACCCTTCAGCAGATCGCCGAGCTAACCGCATCTGGTTGCGATATTGTTCGCGTTGCCGTGCCTAGCCAAGACGACGCGGATCGATTGCAACTTATTGCTCGCAAATCACAAATTCCGGTAATTGCAGATATTCACTTTCAGCCAAAGTATGTTTTCCAAGCAATCGATGCCGGTTGTGGTGCAGTTCGCGTGAACCCAGGCAACATTCGTCAGTTTGACGACAAGGTAGGAGAGATTGCTAAGGCCGCAAAAGATGCCGGTGTCTCAATTCGTATTGGTGTGAACGCTGGTTCGCTTGATCCGCGCCTTCTCGAGAAATATGGCAAGGCAACCCCAGAGGCGCTGGTTGAGTCTGCCGTTTGGGAAGCAAGCCTTTTCGAAGAGCACGACTTCCACGATTTCAAGATTTCGGTAAAGCACAACGACCCGGTGGTCATGGTTAAGGCCTACGAGATGTTGGCCGAGCGCGGCGACTGGCCACTGCACCTTGGCGTGACAGAGGCCGGCCCAGCTTTCCAGGGAACAATTAAGTCTTCCGTTGCATTTGGTGCACTTCTTTCTCGCGGCATCGGCGACACAATTCGTGTTTCACTTTCTGCGCCACCGGTAGAAGAAATTAAAGTTGGCTCGCAGATTCTGGAATCACTCAACCTTCGCCCACGCAAACTTGAAATTGTTAGCTGTCCATCTTGTGGTCGCGCGCAGGTTGACGTTTACACATTGGCCAACGAAGTAACCGCAGGACTTGAAAAACTAACCGTGCCACTTCGCGTTGCCGTTATGGGATGCGTAGTTAATGGTCCTGGTGAGGCTCGCGAGGCAGACCTTGGTGTTGCATCGGGTAACGGTAAGGGTCAGATCTTTGTAAAGGGTGAGGTCATTAAGACTGTTCCTGAAAGTGAAATCGTTGCGACTCTCATTGAAGAGGCCAACCGACTTGCAGAAACCATGGACCCAGCGCTTGTTGGTTCACCTCAGGTAGTAGTAGCCCAAAAGGACTAACCCGCGCGACTTTTATGGGTCGTGGTTTGGGCTTGATGCCCTTGTAAACTTGTGCCCATGCCTATTCGCCTATCCAGCCTGTTCCTGCGAACTCTTCGTGAAGACCCAGCCGATGCCGACGTAGCCGGCCACAAGCTTTTGCTTCGCGCTGGTTACATCCGCCGTGCGGGAGCCGGTCTTTACACCTGGCTACCACTTGGTCTGGCAGTGAAGGCAAAGATCGAAAAGGTCATTCGTGAAGAAATGGCCGCTGCCGGGGCGCAAGAAGTATTTTTCCCAGCGCTTCTTCCACGCGAACCGTTTGAGGCCACCGGTCGCTGGACCGAATACGGCGACAACCTATTCCGGCTTCAAGACCGCAAGAAGACCGATTATCTTTTGGCTCCTACGCATGAAGAGATGTTTACCCTTTTGGTGAAAGATCTTTACTCAAGCTACAAAGACTTGCCGCTTTCGATTTACCAGATTCAAAACAAGTACCGAGACGAGGCCCGTCCTCGCGCTGGTCTGCTTCGCGGTCGCGAATTTGTAATGAAAGATGCCTACAGCTTTGACACCACCGATGAAGGTTTGCGCGCTTCTTACCAAGCACAACGCGATGCCTACGAGCGCATCTTCACTCGACTTGGCGTTGACTACGTTGTTGTAAAGGCGGATGCCGGTGCAATGGGTGGTTCGGCGTCTGAAGAATTCCTGTCACCGTCGCCTATCGGTGAAGACACTTTTGTACGTTCACCTGGTGGTTACGCGGCGAACGTTGAAGCGGTTGTCACCGTGGTGCCAGCAAAGATCGAGATCCAGGGTCAGCCGGCTGCCGAGATTGTGCACACGCCATTGTGCACCAACATCAAGCGCATTGTTGCTTGGTCTAACGAAAACAAAAAGCGCACCGATGGTTCTGAGTGGGCCGCAGCTCACACGCTTAAAAACAACGTGATGGCTTTGGTTTCACCAGAAGGTAAGCGCGAACTCGTTATCGTTGGTTTGCCCGGCGACCGCGAGGTTGATGTTAAGCGAGCCGAGGCCGCGTTCTCGCCAAATGAAATTGAACAGGCAAACGAAGAGGACTTCGCAAAGCATCCAGAACTTATTAAGGGCTACATTGGTCCGGTTAAGAACGGCGACGCAATTCTTGGGCTAAAGGGCGCTACCAAGATTCGTTACCTGCTTGACCCACGTGTGGTTGAGGGATCTGCTTGGCTGACCGGTGCCAACGAAAAAGAAAAGCACGTCTACGGACTGGTTGCCGGTCGTGACTTTACGGCAGACGGTGTTGTTGACATTGCCGAGGTGCGCGCAGGGGACCAGGCACCTGATGGTTCCGGTGCACTAGAGCTTGCTCGCGGAATTGAAATTGGTCACGTGTTCCAGCTTGGTCGCAAGTACGCCGAGGCGCTTGGTCTGCAGGTGCTTGACGAAAACGGAAAGCTAATCACCGTGACCATGGGTTCATACGGAATTGGTGTGACTCGTTTGGTTGCCGTGCTTGCCGAGGCAAACCACGATGAAAACGGTTTGATCTGGCCAGAAGCGGTTGCTCCTGCCGATGTTTACGTTGTTGCTGCCGGCAAAGACGAAGTGGTTTACGAAACCGCCGAAAAACTTGCCAACGATCTTGAAGCACAGGGCAAGACGGTAATTCTTGATGACCGCCTAAAGGTGAGTCCGGGAGTGAAGTTCGGTGACGCAGAACTTATCGGTGTTCCAAATATTGTGATTGTGGGTAAGGGGCTTGAAAACGGTGAGGTGGACCTGTGGGATCGCCGATCTGGAGAGCGCCGCGCTGTACCACTAGAATCGGCTGTAGCAGAAATTCTAAAAGGCTAAAAAACTTAAGACCCGCCAAGGAGGCAACCAATGGACATCGATCTAAGTGTTCTGAAAGTCCTTGAGCGCGAAGCCGAAATTCCTTTCAACGAACTTGTTAGCGTTATCGAAGACGCAATTCTGGCTGCGTATCACAAGATGGTTGCCAAGGCAGAGCCTGCACCAGCTGCCGGGCTAAAGGCTGCACCAAAAACTTTTGATCGCGATGCGCCAAAACTTCCTGAGGCACGCGCAGAACTAAACAAAACTACTGGCCATGTAACCATTTATGTTCCAACTCTTGATGAAGAGGGAAACAAGATTGGTGAGACAGAGGCAACTCCTGAGAACTTTGGTCGTGTTGCTGCCGGTGCTGCCAAGCAGGTAATCGCACAGCGCATTCGTTCAATCAACGATGCTTCGCTAATGGGCGAGTTCAAGGGCAAAGAAGGAGACATCGTTGCCGGTGTAATCCAGCAGGGGCAGAAGCCGTACATGGTTTACGTTGACCTTGGCACAATTGAGGCAATCATGCCGCCAGAAGAGCAGGTGCCTGGCGAGGACTACTCACACGGCAAGCGAATTCGCGTTTATGTAACTGCGGTTAACCAGGGCACCAAGGGCGGACCAATGGTTACCGTTTCACGTACCCACCCATCTCTGGTGCGTAAGTTGTTCGCAATGGAAGTTCCAGAAATTGCTAGCGGCGTGGTTGAGATTGTTTCGCTGGCTCGCGAAGCAGGTCACCGCACCAAGATTGCCGTGCGTGCACACGAGCCTGGCGTAAACGCCAAGGGTTCTTGTATCGGTGAGTTGGGTCAGCGAGTTCGTGCTGTGCAGACGGAACTGAACGACGAAAAGATTGACATCGTTGATTACTCCGATGATCTGCCTGCCTTTGTGGCTCAGGCTTTGTCACCGGCCAAGGTTTCTAGTTCATTCATGCTAGATGCGGCTACCAAGTCGGTTCGCGTGCTGGTACCTGACTTCCAGCTGTCGCTTGCTATTGGAAAAGAGGGCCAAAACGCCCGTCTGGCAGCTAAGTTGACCGGCGCCAAGATCGATATTCAGCCGGACAGCATCCTCGAGGACGATTAGCCCCTATCGAAGCGGGCTATTCAGGGGTTAGAATGGATCGAACCTGCGTTGGTTGTCGCCAGCGCTCTCACCGTGCAGATCTCTTGCGAATTGTTTCAAAATCCAATGTTTTGGCTTTTGACCACCACAAGAATATGCCCGGCCGGGGAGCATGGATTCACCCAAGTTCAGACTGTTTAGCCCTAGCTATTCAACGAAATGCCTTTGGCAGAGCGTTGAAACTTACTAATCAGGTTGATTCATCAGGTCTTGTATTCACTAAAGAACAGGCAGAAACGATGTTGGCAAAAAATGAGTAACTCGAAATGAGTACCCAACAGCTTTAACGGCCTGCCCTGTCTTGGGGAAGGCCCCAGACAGGAGAAATAAGTGGCGCTTCCACGCGTATACGACATTGCCAAGGAACTTGGAATCGATTCCAAGGTTGCTTTGGCCAAACTTGCGGAACTCGGAGAGTTCGTAAAGAGCGGTTCATCAACAATCGCTCCGCCGGTTGCAAAAAAACTTCGAGAAGCATTCCCGGATGCAAAGCCAAAAGAAGAAGCTCCTAAAAAAGCTTCTGCTAAAAAGGCAACCGCAAAAACAGAAGAAACTACCAGCGAAGCACCGGCCGAATCTGCCACTCCTGCTGTAGTTGCCACCCCGGCTCCAAAGGCACCAAAGGTAGCTACTTCAGAAACCGCAACCCAGGCACCTGCGGCACCTGCTGCGCCAGCAGCACCAGCTGCAAAGGCACCAGCGGCTCCAACTTCTGCAACACCTGGAATTCCTCGTCCAGGCAACAACCCATTCGCATCTGCACAGGGAATGGGAATTCCTCGTCCAGTATCGCGTCCGGGAAACAATCCTTTCTCACCATCACAAGGAATGGGTCGCCCTGGTGCACCTCGTCCAGGTGGTCCTCGTCCGGCAGGTGCCGGTGGTCCTGGTCGCCCTGGTGGCGCAGGTGGTGCTGGTCGTCCTGCAGGTGCAGGTGGCCCAGGTCGTCCGGGTGGATTCTCTGGTGCACCTCGTCCAGGTTTTGGCGGCGGCGCTCCGGGCGGAGCTCCGGGTGCCGGTGGCTTTAGTCGTCCAGGTGCTGGCCCAGGTGGCGGTCGTGGTCGTGGCGTTGGTGGTGGAACCGCCGGCGCATTTGGTAAGGGTGGTGCTCGCGGTCAGAGCAAGGCCCGTAAGTCAAAGCGTGCAAAGCGCGAAGAGTTCGAACAGCGCACAAATGCGCCATCACTTGGTGGTGCAATCGTTCCACGCGGTGACGGTACAACCGTTCTGCGTTTGCGTCGCGGTTCATCTATTCAGGATTTCGCAGACAAGATTGACACCACAGCGGGTCAGCTGATCACCGTGCTATTTGCACTTGGTCAGATGGCTACCGCAACAGCTTCGCTAGACGAAGAAACCTTCCAGATTCTTGGCGAGGAACTTGGTTACAAGATTGAAGTTGTTTCGCCTGAAGACGAAGAGCGCGAGCTATTCGAAGGCTTCGGTCTTGATGTCTCAACTGATTATGACGACGAAGAAGATGATCTAGTTGCTCGTCCGCCCGTAGTAACCGTTATGGGTCACGTTGACCACGGTAAGACCCGCTTGCTTGACAGCATTAGGAACTCGAACGTCATCGCTGGCGAAGCCGGTGGAATCACCCAGCACATTGGTGCCTACCAGGTTCACGTTGAGCACGAGGGTATCGACCGCGCAATCACCTTTATCGACACCCCGGGTCACG
>JBDLVL010000023.1:0-12961 GCA_039804765.1 Actinomycetota bacterium
ACGTCGTGTGTCAGAACCACCTTGGCGTTCTGACCAATTCTAGAAAGCACGGTCAGCAGAGTGTTGCGCTCAAGTGACTGAGCCTCGTCAACGATTACAAAGGCATCGTGCAGCGAACGACCACGAATGTGAGTTAGCGGCAAAATCTCTAGCAGCCCGCGATCAACGATGTGGTCAATTACTTCTTTAGAAACCAATGGGCCCAGGGTGTCGAAGATTGCCTGACCCCAAGGGTTCATCTTTTCGTTCTCACTGCCAGGAAGGTAACCAAGTTCCTGACCACCAACCGCAAAGATTGGACGGAAGACGATGATTTTTTTGTGTTGACGTCGTTCCAGAACCATTTCAAGTGCCGCTAGCAGAGCCATTGCCGACTTACCGGTACCAGCACGGCCGCCAAGTGACACAATGCCAACCTCTGGATCTAGCAGTACATCAATTGCCAAGCGCTGCTCGGCCGAGCGACCGTGCACGCCGAACACATCGCGATCACCGCGAACCAACTTGACCTTGCCGCCCTTTTCAACCCGACCAAGTGCGTGACCACGTTCAGAGCTGATTACCAGGCCGGTGTTGATTGGCATGGTGGCAACATCTTTGTGCTTGATGATCTCTGTGTCGTACAGGTCAGACATTTCATCGGCGCTAAGCGCAAGTTCGGCAATGCCGGTCCAGCCAGAGTCAACCGCGTTGTCGTTTCGGTATTCATCAGCAGCCATACCAAGCGCAGATGCCTTTACTCGCAGCGGTAGGTCCTTGGTGACCAACGTCACATCGCGACCCTCGCTGGCCAGGTTGAATGCCACGGCAAGAATTCGGCTGTCGTTGTCGCCAAGCTGGAAGCCCTTTGGCAGTGTGGTCTGGTCAATGTGGTTCAGTTCAACGCGCAGTAGACCGCCGTCGCCAACCTCCATCGGAAAATCAAGGCGCTCGTGTTCAATACGCAAGTCATCTAAGTGACGCAGCGCCTGGCGAGCGTAGTAACCAATCTCCGGATCGTGACGCTTTTTCTCAAGCTCATTGATCACGATGATTGGAATCACAACTTCTTGTTCCTTGAACTTGAAGATTGCACGTGGGTCAGATAACAACACCGATGTGTCGAGCACATATGTCTTGGTGCCTATCGAAGCCTTGGGTGGTTTATTTGCCGAAGTCTTTGCTGTCGCAGCAGAAGAGGAAGTTGTTGACTTTGGCACCTAGGCTCCTTTGTTTCAGCTTGAGCCAAAACTACGCCTGCTAAATCTCAACTTGAGGTTTAGACACGCCCGAATTCGGGTTCGTTATCTGTTGTTTACCTGGTGGCTATAAGCCAGCAGTTAGGCGCCGTATCTGCGGTGTCGCGACTCAAAGGCACGAATAGCACGAAGGAAGTCCACCTTTCGAAAGTCTGGCCACAGCGCCTCTTCAAAGTAGAGTTCCGAGTTTGAACTCTGCCAAAGCAGGAAGCCCGATAGCCGCTGCTCACCCGAAGTTCGAATGATCAGATCCGGATCCGGCTGACCGCCTGTGTAAAGGTGCTGGGTAATTAGGTCTGGATCAAGTAACTCGGCAAGCTGTTCGATGGTGGTGCCTTCATCGGAGTGCTTTTTCAAAATTGAACGCATGGCATCGGCAATCTCTTTGCGACCACCATAGCCAACGGCAAGATTTACCTCAGGCTTTTTTAGTTTTGATGTCGCGTCCTCGGCCGCTTCCAGTTCTTGTAGTAAATCGGCTGGCAGTGATGCACGATCACCCACCAAGCGAATTCGCCAGCGCTTGCGCTTAGCCATTTCGGTAGCAACCGAACCAATAATTTTTAGAAGATCGGCAAGTTCTTTGGAATCACGTTTTGCCAGATTGTCCGTTGAAAGCATGTACAGGGTGACAACCTTGATTCCAATTTCGTCGCACCAACCCAAGAATTCAAAGATCTTGTTTGCGCCGGCGGCGTGACCATGTGCTGCGTTTGCGCCTGGGCGACGCTCTGCCCAACGACGATTACCATCTAGCATTACCGCCACGTGTTTCGGCAAGTCCGACGGAGCAAGCCCGCGCTCTAGGGAGCGCTCGTATAGCCGGTAAATCAGGTTTCGCACAGGACAAGGCTACTTCAGGTTGGGGCAATAGAGTTGCCTTGTGAGCATGCCAATCAGCGAAGGTTTCCGCGAAACCCCACCAGAAGTCAAGCCAACCTGGCGCGGCTGGATTCACACCGGCGTGCTGCCCCTGGTAATCGCCGGCGGAATCGTGCTGGTGGTTTTGGCGAACGGCGTGCCGGCCAAAGTAGCCACCGCAATTTTCTTTGCAAGTTCGGTTTTGCTTTTTGGTAACTCTGCCCTATACCACCGCTTCAACTGGAGCCCAAAAGTCAAAGTCACGCTGAAGCGAATTGACCACGCAAATATTTTTCTGCTAATCGCCGGAAGCTACACGCCAATCACCTGGTTGGCACTGCCCCAAGAAAAAGCACTGCTACTGATGTCAATTATTTGGGGAACGGCAATCCTTGGAATCGGTTTTAGGGTCTTTTGGATTCACGCACCGCGTTGGCTATATGTTCCGATCTACATTGCTATGGGCTGGGGCGCATTCGTCTACGTTGTAGATTTCATGAATGCCAATGCACCAATGATGATTTTGATTTTGATTGGCGGCCTCTGCTACACACTGGGTGCTGTGGTCTACGCGCTAAAGAAACCAAATCCGGTTCCCGGAGTTTTTGGCTTCCACGAGATCTTTCACTCGTTCACAGTCCTGGCGTTTATGTGCCACTGGACCGCGGCATTACTTATTGCGCTTAGCCCCGCTGCCGGCAGCTTCGGCGTCTAGCTTTTCCTGAATCTCGGCGCGGTAGCGAACTCGACGCACGCGGCGAACTAGATCAAAAACCAGCAAAGTAGCACCTAGGGCCATTCCAAAAGTTGCAATAAACCCAATAGTCCCCGGACTGTAAAAAGTGTTGGCCGGGTCCGTTGATGGTGTTGGGCTTGGGGATGCAGCCAGAATCGCTGAAATCAAAGTTTGCATGGGTTAAGTATGTAGCCTTAAAGGTAATGAGCTCCGAATCTGACCTTCAAGCCTCGCGCTATGGCAAAACCGCCACCAGCGGCAAGAGCACCCGCCAGCGAATCATCGCCTTGGCATCGGTGTTAATTGCTGTATTCCTTGGCTGGGCAATTTGGGTCACTGTTAGCGGAGTCAACGAGGTCAAACATCAGGTTCTGGGCTATCAAGTGCTAAGCGACGGCCAAACATCGGTGAAATTTAGCGTTCAGAGCCCTGCTGGGGCCGCAAAATGCACAATCCAGGTCTTGAATCAGGGATTTGCCGTTGTGGGCTACAAAGAGGTTCCAGTTCCAGCATCTGGGCAGTACGAAACCTTCGTGAATACCACCGAACTGGGTGTCACCGGGCTAGTCGATAAATGCTGGCTTCAATAAACTAGAGGGATTATGTCTGAAACCCACGAAGCCACCTGGCTCACTCAAGAGGCCTACGACCGACTCGCAAGCGAGCTGGAGTACCTATTGACTGTTGCCCGCCAAGATATTGCCAAGAAGATTCAAGAGTCCCGTGAAGAAGGCGACCTCAAGGAAAACGGCGGTTACCACGCAGCCAAAGAAGAGCAGGGAAAGATTGAGGCTCGCGCAGCGAGACTGGAAAACATTCTGGCTAACGCCGTGGTTGGCGAAGCGCGCGAATCAAATGGCGTGGTTGAGCAAGGCACCGTTATCAAGCTGACCATGAACGGCAGCGAGATGGAATTTTTGTTGGGCAGCGCAGAGATCGCTGAAGGAAGCGACATTGAGGTTTACAGCCCTGACTCACCAATAGGCACCGCGATCCTTGGAGCCAAGGTTGGTGACACCGTTTCATTCTTTGCACCCAACGGCAAGGAACGTGAGATCAAGATTTTAGAAGTCAAAAACTTCTTAGGATAAGAAAAATCCCCCGGAAATGTTCCGGGGGATTTTTCTTTAAGTTTTACTCTTCTTCGATTCGGGCTTTGAGTCCGGCATCCTGCAGCGCCTTCAAAACTCGTTGGCGGTGTTCGTGACCGGTGGTCTCAACAGACATCTTTAGTTCAACCTCAGAAATCTCCAGGCCCTTACCGTGACGAGTGTGCAATACCTCAACCACGTTGCCGTGTGCCGATGCAATTGCCTCGGCAGTCTTTACCAACATACCTGGGCGATCTGGAAGCATCACAGAGATTGATGTGTATCGCTCGGCAGCAGCCAAACCGTGACCAACAACTTTTTGCAAGAGCAACGGATCAATGTTTCCGCCAGAAAGAATGACAACGGTTCTACCCTTGAGCTTCACGGCACCAGACATGATCGCCGCAACACCAACGGCACCGGCAGGTTCAACCACCATCTTGGAACGCTCAAGCAAAACCACGATTGCCTTGGCAATTTCGTCGTCGCTTACGGTCACGACTTTATCGATGTTCTTTTTGATCAGCGCAAACGGAATTGCTCCTGGCTTACTAACCGCAATGCCGTCGGCAATTGTGCGAGTGATCTGCTGCTCCATTGGGCGACCAAGCTTTAGCGATTGCACGTAAGGCGAGGCATTCTTGGCTTGCACACCAATCACCTTGATCTTGCGACCCAGTGAAGCGGCCTTCAGCTTTGCCGCGGTAGCAACACCTGCAGCCAGACCACCGCCACCAATGGCAACGATGATGTTGTCTACGTTCTCAAGCTCCTCAAGAATTTCCAGCCCAACGGTTCCCTGGCCCGCAATTACATCTAGGTGATCAAACGGTGGAATAAAGATTGCACCCTTCTTGGCCGAGTACTCTTGCGCCGCCTTTAGGGTTTCGGCAAACACCGCTCCGGTAAGCACTACCTCGGCACCGTAGTTCTCTGTGGCCTGAAGCTTAGGCAGCGATGCACCAATCGGCATAAAGATGGTTGCTTTGATGCCAAGCTTGCGAGCCGCCAGCGCCACTCCTTGAGCGTGGTTTCCTGCGCTTGCCGCAACTACACCCTTTTTGCGCTCGGCCGGGCTTAGTTTGCTCATCCGGTTGTAGGCGCCGCGAAGCTTGTAGGCGCCGGTTCGCTGCAAGTTTTCACACTTCAGGAACACGTCATTGCCGGTTAGTTTGGTGAGGTAGTTGCTCTTCAGAATTGGAGTCTCAATGGCAACCTGCAGCACATTCTGGTGCGCGAGTTCAAACTCGGCAAGAGTTGGCTGAGTAACTTTGGCAGACATTGGTACCTCACTAGATTCAGGTCTTCTAGTAAGTCTAGTTTGTTGCTGTGCTCTAACTGCTTAGTGCCTTGGGCTGGTTAGGGCCATGGGCAGCTTAGAACTTGCTACCGATTGCGCGCAGACGAGCAATTCGCTGCGGAATCGGTGGGTGGGTTGAGAACAGGCGCTCGGTTAGCCCCGGCTTCACTGGATCGTTGATGTACATATGCGCCATCGACGAGCTGGCACGGCGCATTGGCTTGCCATACTGCCCCAGTTTCTCAAGCGCGCTGGCCAGACCCTCTGGGTATCGAGTGGTGTGTGCACCGGTTGCGTCGGCAAGGTATTCGCGCTGACGCGAAACTGCCGCCGCCACAATTGGGCCAAGCAGCCAAGAAATAATTGTTGCCACAACACCTATAAGGATCATCGCGGCACCAAAACCGTTATCGTTTGAATCGCGACGACCGCCGCCTGAGAAAAAAGCCATACGGATTGCAAAGTCGGCAAGCACACCAACGGCGCTTACTAGGCCAAACACGATTGTAGAAACGCGAATGTCGTAATTCTTAACGTGACCTAGCTCGTGTGCCATGACGCCTTCGAGTTCTTTGTCATTCATAATCGCAAGCAGTCCGGTAGTTGCAGCAACCACTGCGTGCTTTGGATCTCGGCCAGTGGCAAATGCGTTCGGTGCGTCATCGGTGATGATGTATACCTTTGGCATTGGCATACCCTCAGTGATGGCCGAGTTCTCAACGATTCGCCACAGGCGTGGATTATCGGATTTGGTGATTGGCACTGCCCCGCTCATCGCAATGGCAAGCGAGCTTGCTACAAAGTATTGAAACAGCGCGTAGGCAATCACAAAACCAATAATCATGATGGCGTTGGACCCGTTGCCGCTTGCCTGACCCCACCAATAGGCAAGGCCGCCAAGTAGTGCAACGAAACCAAACACGATAAAGAACGTGTTTCGTTTATTGGCAGCTATAGCTGAATACATCTGTCCCCGGATTTATGAAACGGAATTAGAACTTTACGGTTGGTGCGTCTGCGATAGCCGCAGCGTCAGTAACCTCAAAGAACTCGCGCTCTTTGAAACCAAGTCCTCTTACAAAAAGGGTCTGTGGGAACTGCTTGATCTTGGTGTTGAGTTCACGAACGCCACCGTTGTAGAAACGGCGCGCGGCCATGATCTTGTCTTCAGTATCTGAAAGTTCCTGCTGAAGGCTTAGGAAGTTTTGGTTGGCTTGCAGCTGTGGGTAAGCCTCAGCAACAGCAAACAGGCTCTTCATGGCTGAACCAAAAGCGTCTTCGGCTGCGGCTGCCTTGCCAGGGTGTGAAAGGACCTGAGGTGAAATGGTTGCGGCACGTGCCTTGGTCACGTTGTCGAAGACTTCTTTTTCGTGGGTTGCGTAACCCTTCACGGTCTCGATCAGGTTTGGAATCAAGTCAGCACGACGCTTGAGCTGAACGGTGATGTCGCTCCAAGCTTCATCAACACGAACGTTCAAGGTGACTAGGCCGTTATATGTAGCCCAAAGAAAAATACCGATAAGTACGATTGCGCCGATTACGACGACGAGTGTGATGTCCATGTGGCTATGTTAACCCGCACTTGCTGAGAGTTTGCTGAACACCGATGACCTTCGGCGCAGCAGTAAATCAGCGAACCCCGCCCCACCTTCGGCGGGGCCCCGAGTGTGTAGGCTCGCCCACCAACACAAATAAAAATCCTCCCAAGAGGGAGGTTTTTTATTTGTGCCCCTGGTGGGACTCGAACCCACACTGTAGCGATTTTAAGTCGCCCTTCTCTGCCATTGGAATACAGGGGCGAGGGCCGAGCAGGTCGGGTAAAAACTGAAAAGTTATTTCAGTTTTTCCCGACCGACTGCCCGAAGCCTGCGCGAACTACGAAGGTTGCGATTAAGCCTTTGGACGTGACGCGAAGGTCGCGAAAGCTAATCGCGGGTCCTTAGTTGCTGAGATCGCAACGATGTCGCGACGAAGTAAGAAGTTCCAGATCCAACCAGAAACTACGCGAATCTTGCGCTCCCACATTGGCATTGCAAGACCGTGGTAGCCACGGTGCATGAACCAAGCGATAACACCCTTGATTGCAAGCTTCTTGTACTGGTAAACACCAACGCCAATTCCAAGACCGGCAACTGCACCAAGGTTCTTGTGCAGGTACTCAGCGATGGTCTGGTTGCGAAGTGAAGCAACGATGTTCTTAGCAAGTAGCTTTGCCTGACGCACAGCGTGCTGCGCGTTTGGAACACAGAAGCCACCAACACCGCCGCCTGATAGGTCAGGAACAGCAGAAACGTCACCGGCGGTCCAGGCATCAACGATTACCTTCTCGCCATCAACAATCTGAAGGGTTGCCTTTGCGGTGATTCGGCCACGCTCGTCTAGCGGAAGATCGGTGTTGCGTACGAATGGGTGCGCCATAACACCGGCGGTCCAAACGATTACATCTGATTCGAATGACTCACCGGTTGAAAGTTCAATCTTGCCGTTTTCAGCAGACTGCAACTGAGTGTTCAAGTGAATCTTTGCGCCACGCTTGTCTAGGTTTGCGATAACCCACTCGCTGGTGTTCAACGCAACTTCTGGCATGATGCGACCCATGGCCTCGATCAAGTGGAAGTGAGTGTCTGCGAAAGAAATGTTTGGGTAGTAACGAAGCAGGTAGCTCACTAGCGAACGCATTTCTGCGAAAGTCTCGATACCTGCAAAACCGCCACCAACAACAACGAAGGTCAATAGACGATCGCGTGCTGCACCCGCAGGCAAGTTAGCTGCCTTGTCTAGGTTGGTGATGATGCGGTTGCGAATTTCAACTGCTTCTTCGATGGTCTTCAAACCAATTGCATTGTCTGCAACACCTGGAATTGGAAAGGTACGTGAAACCGCACCAGCAGTAACCACGATCTGGTCGTACTGCATCTTGTATGGGGCTAGACCTTCAACCTCGATAGTCGCAGTCTTTGAAGCGTGATCAACATTGGTTACCTTTCCGGCAATGATGTTGGTCTTGCGCAGGTGACGGCGGTGAGAAGTCACAACGTGACGGGCCTCGATTGAACCAGCAACTACCTCAGGTAGGAAAGGCTGGTAAGTCAGGTAAGGAAGTGGATCAACAAGAGTGACCTCAGCCTCTCCCTGCTTCAATTGCTTCTCTAGCTTGAAAGCTGTGTAGAAACCGGCGTAACCGCCACCGACGATAAGAATTTTGGGCGCGTTGGCTCCAGAGTTGATTGCAGACATTGTTCCATTTTAGGGCCTTCGAAGACCTGGATTAGCCGTATTAGAGCCTCGTGGCACGGGCCAGAGCAACCTTACAAAGTGGTCAGCTAGTTACTTTCGCAAACGCATCTATTTGGACTCCACGAGCAAGCCGCAAGTGCGATATCCCCTATGGGGTTCACGCCCGGACCGGCAGCGAGTGCGTGACCGATCAATGCGTGCAGGCACTTCACACGCGTTGGCATGCCACCCGCTGAAATTCCGGCAATTTCTGGAACATCAAGACCAAGTTCGTGTGCCGTTTTGTCGCGATCGGCGATGAAGGCCTCGTGCGCAGCCTGGTAAGCGGCGGCAAGCTCTGGCTCGTCGGCCAAGCGCTGTTGCAACTCGGCCATAAGGCCACTTGCCTCAAGAGTTGAAACGGCCGAGGTAGCGCCCTTGTGGGTCAAGTAAAAGGTGGTCGGAAAAGGAGTGCCATCTGCCAGTCGCGGAGCAGTGTGCACAACGGTTGGTTTGCCACAAATGCAGCGTGCGGCAATCGCCACAATGTCTCGAGCCTCTCGGCCAAGTTGGCGAGATACCTCGGCAATGTCTTCAGCGGTTGCTGGAGTAAGTGGCATTAGTTTCCGGCCTTGGTGCTTGCACCGGTTTGGGTTTCGGCAACGATGTTGCTATCAGTTGGCTGCTCTACCCCGGCGCGAATTACAGATTCCAAAATGGCATCGACCCAGTTGTTTTTGGTTTGGTAAATCGTGCTTGAAATTTGCGCGTTGTTTTTGTCGGCGGCCATCTTGGCACCAACAGTTCCCGAGGTATCCGAGGTGTTAACGCCATCGGCATCCATCACCAGATAAGAAACTTCACCAGGCATCACGTAGTACAGGCGGTCGCGAGCCTGAGCGCGAATGTAGGCCGGGTCTTCCCAACGCTTGCGCTCGACCTGCATTTGGGCAACTTCTTTTTTGGCGTCCTCAAGACTTTGTTGGGCCACAAAAATTGCCTGACGCTGAGTGAACCACGTTTGCACGCGAGGAGCCAGGGTAACTACACCAAGCACAATCATGGCCAGCAAAGCAAGACTGGAAAGGTTTAAACGAGAAACCCGCAAAGCGGCCTTCGATTGTGAAGGCGCAACTTTGCGGGGTGTTCTCATGCTTTAAGTATTACGCCTTGAAACGAGGAAAAGCTGAACGACCGGCGTAGAACGCTGCATCGCTTAGCTCTTCTTCAATGCGTAGTAATTGGTTGTACTTTGCAACACGCTCTGAACGAGCAGGTGCACCAGTCTTAATCTGCCCGGCGTTAGTTGCAACTGCAAGGTCAGCAATGAAAGTGTCTTCTGTTTCACCTGAACGGTGAGAAATGATTGCCTTCATACCGCTGCGCTGTGCAAGGGAAACTGCGTCAAGAGTCTCAGTCAAAGTACCAATCTGGTTTACCTTCACAAGAATCGCGTTACCAGCAGCCTCGTCGATGCCCTTCTGCAAACGAGATGGGTTGGTCACGTAAAGGTCATCTCCAACAAGCTGAACCTTTGAGCCAAGTGACGCGGTCATCTTGGTCCATGAAGCCCAGTCGTCTTCTGAAAGTGGGTCTTCGATTGAAACAAGCGGGAAGCGAGCAACTAGATCGGTGTAGTAAGCGATCATCTCGTCGCCGGTGCGCTCCTGGCCCTCGAAGGTGTACTTCTTGGTTTCTTCTGAGTAGAACTCAGTAGCTGCAACGTCAAGTGCAAGCGCGATATCGGTGCCTAGCTTGTAGCCAGCCTTTGCGATTGCTTCTGCAATTAGTTCAAGTGCTGCAGCGTTGTTTGGAAGCTCAGGTGCAAAACCACCCTCGTCACCTAGACCGGTTGAAAGGCCCTTGCTGTGAAGCAGACCCTTTAGAGCGTGGTAAACCTCAACGCCCCAACGAATTGCTTCGCTAAAAGTCTCTGCACCTAGAGGCACGATCATGAATTCCTGAATGTCAACACCGGTGTCTGCGTGTGCGCCACCGTTGATGATGTTCATTAGAGGAACAGGAAGTGTGTAAGCGTTTGGACCACCAAGGTAGCGGTAAAGCGGCTGACCGGTTGCCTCTGCTGCTGCACGTGCGTTTGCAAGTGAAACACCAAGGATTGCGTTGGCGCCTAGCTTCTCTTTGTTTGAAGTGCCATCAAGTGAAATAAGTGCTGCGTCAACAAGACGCTGGTCAAGTGCGTCGAAACCAACAAGTGCTTCGTCAACAACTTCAACAACAGCCTTAACCGCGTTCTGAACACCCTTGCCTAGGTAGCGAGACTTGTCGCCGTCGCGGCTTTCGTGTGCTTCGAATGCACCGGTTGATGCACCTGATGGAACTGCAGCGCGACCAAAGCTGTCGTCTTCTAGCAGTACCTCAACCTCAATGGTTGGGTTTCCGCGTGAGTCAAGAATCTCGCGTGCGCCAATGGCTTCAATGATTGACAAGATGTCTCCTTATTTGGGCTGTGATAGACGCGCCAAAACGACGCGAAAAAACGTCGTTGTAATAGGTCCTAGTTTAGGCGATTGGCTTGATGTCGAGGCTCTCGAAGCTCTTCGAGTCCGCGCCAACCGTGGCAAAATGGGTAAATCCCTGCTCGGCAAGGCTGTCTAGCAGCAGATTCAGCTTCTTTGGGCGTTGCTCTAGGCGCACGCCATAGCCGTGTTCAAACAGATCCTTTTGACGAGCCAGTGCAACACCGATGGTCTGGGCGCTGGCATCATCAAGCACTAGAACTAAGCGCATCGGTGGTTTGCTTACCAAGGTGTCTGGCACTAGATCAACCGCACGTTCAAAACCAATTGAGATACCAACTGCCGGAACGTCCTCGCCTGTCCAGCGACCAATCATTCCGTCGTAGCGACCGCCACCACCGATAGATGAACCTGACCCTGGGTGTTCAATTTCAAAAATTGTGCCGGTGTAGTAACCCATGCCACGAACCAGGGTTGGGTCAAAACGCAGGCGACCCTTGCCAAAGCGTGATTCAACCGCTGCGAAAATTTCTTTTAATTCCGCTGGGGTCTCAAGATCTGATTTCAGCGAGGCCAACCAACCAGTTGCGGTTTCGGCAACCTTGGCACCAAACTTTTCACCAAGTTCCTTAACCACTCCCTCGGCAAAGATCTTGTCTAGCTTGTCGATGATGATCATCGCAGCTGGCTTGCCAGCTTCAGGAATGCCAAGTCCATCAAGCAGATTGGCAAGCAGCACCCGGTGGTTCACGCGAATTATTGCGTCGCTCAGGTGCATTGATTCGAGTGCCTCAAGAGAAGAAACCAAAATGTCGATTTCGGCAAGAGGCGACGCGTCGCCAATGATGTCGATGTCGCATTGAATGAATTGACGGTAGCGACCTTTTTGTGGACGCTCAGCTCGCCAAACCGGTCCGGTTTGAATTGCCTTGAAAACCTTTGGCAACTTTGCGCGATTGGTTGCGTAGTAACGAGTAAGCGGCACGGTTAGGTCGTAGCGCAAACCTAGATCCGCAAGGTTGTCGGAGCTGCCATCGGTGCTGGCTTCAATTGCACGGTCAAGTTCTTCGCCGCGCTTCATCACTCGGAAGGCAAGCTTTTCGTTGTCGCCGCCCTGACCAGAGGTAAGACGTTCAAGATCTTCAAGCGCCGGGGTTTCAATTTCTTGAAAGCCGTGAATCATGTAGGTGCCGCGAATGGTGTTTAACACGATGTCGCGCTTTAGCTTTTCTACGGGTAGAAAATCGCGCATGCCACGGGGTGGGTGCACGTCTTTAGCCATGGCCCAAGTTTACTGGACAGGTGCTTTCAAAAGGGCTAACGAGCTGCGGGCAACATAAACGTGGATTGCCAAAAGAGATAGCCCCATGAATACGGGTGACGATTGAAAGGCAACCACAAGGTTGTGGTCAACTGTCGAAGCCAATTCGCTCACCGATGAATAAACGCCGAAGGAGAGCAAAATGTAAGCACCCGCTACCAAACTTGACCATCCGGCCAAGCGGGCCTTGCTCTTAAGTTCTTGCTCAACAACCACCATCACTTTGAATACCCGAAGGCTAAAAATCATTGCAAAGAGTGCGAATGGGATCACCAGGCATAATCCAAAATAGAAGGGCATTATGACACCGAACATTGCCTCATTAAGTGGAACTATCGATGCCAGTAGAAGGACCCCACCAAGAAGAAGTAGATAGCCCAAAATAATATTTTGTAGAGTTCTAAGCGTTTTTAGATCTTCAAGAACTTTTTTCAACTTTGAATCCCCCATTTTTAAATTCCTATTCCGAAGGAAAAGCGATTACGCCGGCGTCGGACGCATCTGCAATTTCAACTTCACGAATCTCAACTTGAAGTTCGCGAACTGCCCCGCGAAGGGCGCGCTCTGGATCAAGCCCTGCGGCACGAGCCGAAGAAACTATGGCTAGCAAAATTGCGCCAAGTTCGGCTTCATTGGTAACACTGAATGGGCCCGGCGCATCGGGGTCAAGCAAACCAATCTTCTCGGCCTTGCCAATCACTTTGTCTGCCAAGGCCAA
>JBDLVL010000024.1:0-21481 GCA_039804765.1 Actinomycetota bacterium
GGAGCTTCGAAACCAGGAACCAAACGGTGGTAGCTGTTTACGGTTGGGTTAGTGAATGCAAGCAGCGATGGTGCGTGCTTCAAAATTCCACCGATGTACCAGCGAGCAACGTCTGAAAGACCGCCGTAGCCTGATTCGTCGTAGAACAAAGGCTTGCCTTCTTTCCACAATGACATGTGAACGTGCATACCTGAACCGTTGTCACCGAAAAGTGGCTTTGGCATGAAGGTAGCAGTCTTGCCCCAACGCTCAGCAACGTTCTTGACGATGTACTTGAACTTCAGGATGTCATCTGCAGATGAAAGTAGGGTGTCGAACTTGTAGTTGATTTCACCTTGACCGGCAGTACCAACTTCGTGGTGGCTGCGCTCAACCTCAAGACCAACTGCAAGCAACTCTGAAACGATGTCGTCGCGCATGTCAGCGTGCTTATCGGTTGGTGTTACTGGGAAGTAACCACCCTTGTAAGGAGTCTTGTTAGCTAGGTTCCCGCCCATTTCTTCGCGGCCTGAGTTCCATGCAGCTTCGTCTGAATCAATGAAGTGCATTGAACCGTTTTGCTTGTATTCGTAGCGAACGTCATCGAAGATGAAGAATTCTGCTTCTGGAGCAAAGAACGCGGTGTCTGCGATACCAGTGGTTGCTAGGTAAGCCTGAGCCTTCTTGGCGGTCTGGCGTGGGTCGCGACCGTAGATTTCACCGTTGCGTGGGTTGTAAACATCGAACACCATGCAAAGAGTCTTCTGAACGCGGAATGCGTCAATGTATGCGGTGGTCACATCAGGAATCAACTGCATGTCTGATTCGTTGATCGAAGCGAAGCCACGGATAGATGAACCGTCAAACAGCTGACCATCAACGAAGAACTGCTCGTCAATCTGCTGTACTGGAAGGTTGAAGTGCTGCTGCACACCAGGTAGGTCGGTGAATCGAACGTCAAGGAACTTTACGTCGTTGTCCTTGATGTACTTGACTACCTCTGAGGCGGTCTTGAACATAGAGAGATTTCCCTTCGAAGGTGAATTGGGGAGCCTGGCGCATCTTTAAGCCATCCATACAAGTTTACTGAGCCCGATGGGTCCAGATTGTTCACTTAATGTTTCGACCATGTAAAAAGTTTCATCTAGGCTCAACTTATGACTGAATCAACCAATTGGGCGGGAAAGCGCCTGGGGCTCCCCGAGACCGGATCTGGCTCATTGGCCAAGATGGGTCGCCGCATTTTGGCCCTGTGTATCGACTGGGCACTTGCATTGATGGTCTCCAGGGCCTTTTTTGGCTCCGACAACACTGCCACTCTCACCTTTTTCATGCTTGAGCAGTGGCTGCTGGTAGCCACAATTGGCAATAGTTTTGGTCACCTGATTGCGGGCATCAAGGTGCGCAAACTAGACGGCAGTTACGTAGGCATCGTGCCAGCACTGATTCGAATTGGATTGATTTTGCTAGTAATTCCGGCTGTCATTTGGGACACCGATAACCGCGGTCTGCACGACAAGGCGGCGAAAACCGTATTGGTGCGCCGATAAAAGGACCTAAGGACGTTGCTGGCTATTAGCCGCGGCGCATCTTTCCCATTTTGCTTGGGTCAATTCCCTTAGGAATTGGAATGTTCAAACCAAGTGACTCAAGGCGCTTAGCCACCACACCAATCTCGGCGCGATTTAGCGACTTCTTCATTTTGTAGAGTGTCTTAGTCAGGTCTGCCAGTTGTGTGGCCTCGGCGTCATTGGTCACGAAAAGGAAGTTGACCGGAGCGCCAGGGGCTACGCGGTTCACCTTGCGACGTTCGTCTTCTAGCAAGACCTTCACGCGAGTGCGTGCACCTTCACCAACCAAAACTACGCCCGCTGGACCAATCGCGCGGTAGACAGCGTCTTGGGATCGTGGGTTTACAGCAACCGGCATTTCAGCTGAGCGCCAGCCCTTACGAATGTTGCCTAGCACGGCACCCACGGCACCCATCTGGCCGGCGATTCGGTTGTAAGCAGCGCGTTCCGCCTTACGACCCATCACAAACATTGCAGCGATAATGCCGAAAAGAGCACCCATGATTATGAAGACAACCAGGTTGACCACGTTGCCAGGGAAAGAAATTGTGGTGAACGCAATAAAGGCACCTAGAACCAAAAGGAAAGACAGCGCCGCCCAAAGCGTCGATGTCTTGTCTTGCTGTGCCGTCATTTTGTAAACGGTCCACATTTGCGCAATTTGACCCTGTGGTCGAGCAGCGCGGTTTTTAGTTTTCTTTGTCTCTTTAGCCATTGGTAAAGCCTATCGTTTAAGAACTAGTGAACTGCCTGGCCAAAGCCCTCGCGTGCCGCGGCCTCGGCCAAGTGCTTCAGGTTGTCTGGAATCTCTAGGCCCTTCTTTGCCATCGATTGTGCCCATAGACGACCAGCGCGGTAAGAGCTTCGAACTAGTGGACCCGATAGCACGCCAAGGAAACCGATCTCGGTTGCTTCCTCGGCCATCTCGGCAAACTCGGTTGGCTTTACCCAGCGGGTTACCGGGTGGTGCTTTGGTGTTGGTCTTAGGTACTGGGTGATGGTCAAGATATCGGTTCCGGCATCAAACAGATCCTGCATCGCTTGCGAAATCTCTTCACGAGTTTCACCCATTCCCAAGATCAAATTCGACTTGGTCACCAGACCATAATCGCGCGCCTGAGTGATCACGTTGAGTGACCGGTCGTAGCGGAAGGCCGGTCGAATCTCTTTAAAGATGCGCGGAACAGTTTCAACGTTGTGCGCAAAAACTTCTGGTCGAGCGTCAAAAACTTTGCCAAGCAACTCCGGTTTGCCAGAAAAGTCCGGTACCAAAATTTCAACACCGGTGCCGGGTGACTGCTGGTGAATTTGACGTATGGTCTCGGCGTATAGCCACGCGCCTTCGTCTTCAAGGTCATCACGCGCAACTCCGGTGACGGTCGCGTATCGAAGCTCCATGCGCTTTACCGAATCGCCAACACGGCGCGGTTCGTCAGCATCAAATGCGTCCGGCTTTCCGGTGTCGATCTGGCAGAAATCGCAACGCCGAGTGCACTGCGAACCCCCGATTAGGAAGGTTGCCTCGCGGTCTTCCCAGCATTCAAAAATGTTTGGGCAACCAGCCTCTTGGCATACGGTGTGCAGGTTTTCGCCCTTAACCAATGCTTGCAAGGCCTGGTACTCGGGTCCCATCTTGGCGGTGGTCTTAATCCAGTCTGGCTTTTTCTCGATTGGCACAGAACTGTTGCGCGCCTCGATTCGAAGCAGTTTGCGCTCTGGCTTGTTTCCCGATGTTTCTAGAGTCACAGTGTGACCTTGCCAATCTGATTTAGGTGTTTCTGAACAACCGCGGCAGCCATTGCTGGATTGATTTCTTTGCCAAGTAACTGGGAAAGTGTGCTTGTCTTTGCGTCACGAATACCGCACGCAATAATCGTGTCATAAGGATCCAACGAGTTATTGCAATTGAGCGCAAAGCCGTGCATGGTGGTGTGCTCGGCAACGCGAATGCCGATTGCGGCAACCTTGACGTGTGTGCCATCGAGCGGGGCCCAGACTCCGCTTCGGCCCTCAACGCGTTCTGTATTCAGGCCAAATTCGGCAATCGAATCAATCAGCACCTGTTCCAGCCAACGCACATAACCAACCACGTCAATCGGCATCGGCAACTTCATGATTGGGTAGCCAACTAACTGACCGGGGCCATGCCAGGTGATTTTGCCGCCGCGGTCAACGTCAATTACCGGGGTGCCATCGGTTGGGCGTTCAGAGTCCTCAGTGCGCTTGCCGGCAGTGAACACGCTTGAGTGCTCCAAAAAAATCACGGTGTCTGGGCGCGCGCCAGCGGCAACTTCAGCGTGGATCTGTCGCTGCAGGGCCCAGGCATCTTCGTAGCCAACGAAGTTAGGGCTAAGTCCAGCAACCATGAAATCTGGCTTGGCGGTGCTCGTTGGCTGAGGCATTAGTCAATTCTAAGTTGTGGGCTACCAGCAGTTATCAACAGCAATCACTGACTATCTATTTCCACCCTGCCCATCGGCGATGCTTAGACCATGTTCAAGCCAAATATCAGGGGAGTAGGCAAGAACAATCTGCGATTTGAACTGGCTGGCTGGCGAAATCGTCAAGACGAGTCATTAATCAAACACCCATACCCCTGGCGACGCAACTGGATAGAACTTGTTGCTGGTGACTCTTCGCTTACTCCGGTGTTGGCAAGATCGGGGCAGGTATTCCTGGTGCAATCATCAGCGCCAGCTGTGGCAAACATAGCTGCCACAAAGAGCCGTTTAAGTCCAAGAATGTATTTGCTGTTTAGTTTGATTAGTGGCCTTGGTGTTTTGGCCAGTGTCATGCTCATGCCAATTGATTCTGAAATCAGAACTTCCTCAGACAACTCAGATGAACCAAGCGTCGTCCTTGACTGTGCGAATGTTCTACAAAACCCGCAACAAGAAATCACGAAGTGGCTAAACGGAGCGGCATCCAATCAGGTTTCCATTCAAGAGGTGCAGCGCGAAGAACTAGGCGGTGTTCAATTTCGCAGAATAAAGGCTTCCTGTGGCGACCAGCAGGTAAATCTTCAAATCACCTTGACACTTAGAGACAAAGCTTGGCAGTTAAAGAAATTCACCCGGCTAGCGAACTAACCGGGTGAAAAACTTTCAAAAACTAAATTCCAAGAACAGAATCAAAGTTTGCTTCCTCGAGGCGAGACTTCACGTCAACCAAGAAGCGACTTGCATCTGCGCCATCAACCAAGCGGTGGTCGTATGAAAGTGCAAGGTAAACCATGCTGCGAATTGAAATTGAATCCTGACCATTTGCGTCGGTTACAACTACAGGTCGCTTGGTAACAACTCCGGTGCCAAGAATGGCAACCTGTGGCAAGAACACCACAGGGGTATCAAATAGTGCACCGCGTGAACCGGTGTTGGTCAAGGTAAAAGTACCGCCGCCAAGTTCGTCTGGCTTTAGCTGGTTTGCTCGTGTGCGAGCTGCAAGGTCTGCGATCTGCTGAGCAATCTGTGCGATGTTCAAAGTTGAAGCATCACGAATTACCGGAGTAAGCAGACCCTTCTCAGTGTCAACAGCAAAAGAAATATTCTCTGTGCCGTGGTAAACGATGTTCTCGCCATCGATGGTTGCGTTTAGCTTTGGGTGCACGCGAAGTGCTTCGGCTGCTGCAAGTGCAAAGAATGGCATGAAGTTTAACTTGCCGCCGGTTGCAGCTACAAACTGTGGCTGTACGCGTGCGCGAAGTGAAGCAATCTTGGTTACGTCAACTTCAACAACGGTGGTTAGCTGTGCGGTTGAAACCATCGACGCAACTGCGCGCTCGGCAAGCACCTTGCGAAGTCGTGACATTGGCTCAGTGGTTCCGCGAAGCGGTGAAGCAGCACCTGGAACAAATGGCGCTGCCACAGCAGAGGCTGCAACGGGAGCAGAGAAACTAGCTACCGGGGCAACGGCTGGGGCAGAAGTTGCTGCAAGAACATCGTCCTTGCGAATGCGACCACCAACACCGGTGCCAGCAATCTTTGAAAGGTCAATGCCAATCTCTGATGCAAGCTTGCGAACAAGTGGAGTCACGTATCCTGCGTCCACGCTTGAAGTTGTCGCGCTTGCCGCCGCTGCTACAGGAGCCGCTACCGGAGCTGCAACAGGAGCCGCTACCGGAGCTGCTACGGGAGCCGGAGCTTCAACCACTGGCGCAGGGGCAACCGGAGCAGTCGGGGTTTCAACCACTGGCGCGGCAGCTGGTGCGCCCGAGCCAGAGCCTGAGCCAATCACAACTAGAACCGCACCAACCTGAACGGTTTCGTCTTCCTGAACCAAAATCTGCTCGATCACACCAGCAACTGGTGAAGGAATCTCGGTGTCTACTTTGTCGGTAGATACTTCAACTAGTGGCTCGTCGATTGCAACGGTGTCGCCAACCTTCTTTAGCCAGCGGGTCACTGTGCCTTCGGTTACGCTCTCGCCAAGTGCTGGTAGAACTACTTGTTCGCTCATTTACTAATTGCTCCTTGTGGGATTTTCTTTTTTAAATTTATGCGTGTGCGTGAAGTGGCTTGCCGGCTAGAGCTAGGTGTGCTTCGCCGATTGCTTCGTTCATGGTTGGGTGCGCGTGCACCAAAGTTGCAACGTCTTCTGGGTACGCCTCCCAGTTCACGATCAGTTGCGCTTCACCAATTTGCTCACCAACGCGTGAACCAATCATGTGAACACCAATGATCGGACCATCGTTGCGACGAATCAACTTAATAAATCCGGCAGTGCCTAGAATCTGGCTCTTTCCGTTTCCACCAAGGTTGTATTCGTAGGTCGAGATGTTTCCGGCACCGTAAGTCTCTGCAGCCTTAGCCTCAGTCAAACCAACAGATGCTACTTCTGGCTCACAGTACGTGACCTTAGGAATACCGGTTTCGTCGATCGCGGTTGGCTTAAGGCCAGCGATCTCTTCGGCAATAAAAATACCCTGCTGGAAGCCACGGTGCGCCAACTGCAAACCAGGAACAATGTCACCGGCTGCATAAACGTTTGGCAAGTTTGTCTGTAGGCGGTCGTTAGTCAAAACGTATCCGCGATCCATTGCTACGCCTTGTTCTTCGTACCCAAGGCCGGCGGTGTTTGGTCCGCGACCAACTGCAACTAGAAGTAAGTCGGCCTCAAGCTGCTCACCGCTTTCAAGTGAAACAACCACGCCGGTTTCGTTCTGAGTTACACCAGAGAAACGAACGCCAAGTTTGAAGTCAATGCCACGCTTACGGAACGCGCGCTCAAGACCCTTACTCACTGCTTCGTCTTCGTTTGGCACTAGGTGCGGTAGGCCCTCAACGATGGTGACGTCGGTGCCGAATGACTTCCAGATTGAGGCAAACTCAACACCAATAACTCCGCCACCAAGCACGATTGCCTTCTTTGGAACGAAGTTCAACTGAAGTGCGTGCTCTGAAGTAATTACCCGGCCACCAATTTCTAAACCTGGCAGAGTTCGACTGTATGAACCTGACGCAAGAACTACGTTTGCGCCGGTGTAGTAGTCATCGCCAACCTGGATGGTGCGCGGGCCGGCCATGCGACCTTCGCCTGCAACCACTGTGATGTTCTTAGATGAGACCAGGCCGGTGAGGCCCTTGAAAAGTCGGTCGACGATGGTGTCGCGGTAGTTGTTAACCGCAGGCATGTCGATTGAACCAAAGGTTGCCTGCACGCCAAAGTGTGCGGCTTCTTTTACGTTGTCAGCGATTTCAGCCGAGTGCAAAAGCGCCTTGGTTGGAATACAGCCGCGGTGCAAGCAAGTGCCACCCAACTTATCCTTCTCGATTAGAGCAACGCTCTTACCAAGCTGAGCTGAACGAAGAGCAGCTGCATAGCCACCACTTCCGCCGCCCAGGATTACAACGTCAAAGTTGTGGTCAGCCACTGAAATGTCTCCTTAGGAACGTTCGTCAATACCTTCAAACTTTACTACTGATAGTTGGCTATTTATTGCCCGATAACTGTGCGGCTAAGGCAACCAGAGTTCTTACCATTACTCCAGTACCACCCTTTGGCGTGTAACCGTAGGCCGAACCACCATTGTCGGCAGGACCGGCAACATCTAAGTGTGCCCAGTCAATCTCGTTCGGCACGAATTCCCTTAAGAAGTGCCCACCTATCAACATTCCCCCGGCACGATTGCCAATTTTCACGTTGGCAATGTCGGCAACATCTGAGTTCAACAGTGCTCGAAGCTCCGATGGCAGCGGCATAGGCCAAACGAGTTCTCCGGACTCTGCGGCCGATGACTCAATTAGCTTGATGGCTCTATCGTCGCCCATTAGGCCTGCATACCTATTACCTAGAGCAATGGTGGCGGCTCCGGTAAGGGTTGCAATGTCCACAATCAGATCTGGCTTGGCTTCCGCCGCTGCAGAAAGTCCATCTGCAAGCACCAAACGACCCTCGGCATCGGTGTTCAAGACCTCAACGGTCTTGCCATTGCGGATCTTGATTACATCGTCCGGACGTTGCGCGGTGCCAGAAGGCATGTTCTCGGCCAGGCAAAGCCAGGCGGTCACGCGGATCGGCAGGCCAAGCTTGGCAATCGCCACAATTGACTGAAAAGAGGTGGCCGCGCCGGTCATGTCGTACTTCATGCCCACCATTGATTCGGCCGGCTTCAGACTCAGCCCACCGGTGTCAAAGGTGATTCCCTTGCCAACTAGGGCTAGGTGCTGCTTTGCGCCCTTTGGTCGGTAATCAATCTTGACCAGGCGAGGCGGGCGGCTAGAGCCCATGCCCACGGCCAAAATGCCGCCAAACCCAGCCTTTGCCAAAGCCTTTTCGTCCCATACCTCTATAGAAAGGCCAAGACCCTTGGTTCCACTCTGCACTTCTTTTACCATCGCGGCCGGATACATCTGATTTGGGGGAGAATTCACCAGATTGCGGGTTGTGGTCACTGCCTGGGCCAAAATTTGAATCTTGCTGAGCTCGCCAGCGGTGAACTTGTGCTCGGTGACGATGGTCACCTTGGAAAGCAAGATTGGCTTGATGTTGGCCTTGCTCTTCAAACCGTTGTATTCGTAATTACCAAGCTGAAGGCCCTCAATTAAGGCAAGGGTCAGCGGGCGGCTAACCGCACCAATATCAATCACGATTTCGGCAACATTCTTCAGTGAGCGAGCAATTGCTCCTCCAACGGCACGAAGTTGGTCTGCGCTCAACTTTTGCTTGGCACTTCTTTCTGAACCCGGTTTTTCAGAACCCAGGCCAACGATTGCAAAAATGGCTCCGCCTGGAGCGGCAACTCGGGTTACTGATTCCAGCGAACTCGAAGCACCCAATTGCTCCAAGTCGTGCTTTGCCAGGCTCGAAATATCGGTGTCCGACTTTGTCAGTTGCAAGCCCTTAGATGTTTCTTTAACACCCAAAACGAATGCGGTGCCCTTCTTGAAGGCCGGAACTTTTGTGGCGGTGCTGATCTTCAAATTGCTCATGTGTCAATGCTAAACGCGTGGAGTTAGGATGTTTCTATGACCCACTCAAGAAGACTGTTCGAATTTAAAGACGGCTTTGAAGAGGTACCAACCGGGTTGCACTTGATCGCCGGTCTTTCTGGATTTACCGACGCAGGTTCCACAATTGGCCAGGTTGCTGATCAGATTTTTGCAAATCTTGAAACCCGCTTGGTCGTTCAATTTAAGAATGACGAGTTGTTGGATTATCGCTCTCGTCGCCCAGTGATGTTTTTCGAGCGCGATCACATTGAACACTATGAACCACCGGTGCTAGGTCTTTACCTGGTTCACGACGAAGTCAATCAGCCATTCCTTTACTTGCATGGCTACGAACCGGATTTCCGCTGGGAAGAATTTGCCGAGGCGGTACTTGATCTTGCCGAGGGCCTTGAGGTTGCAGATTTCACCTGGGTGCACTCGATTCCTTTTCCTATTCCGCACACTCGCGCGGTAGGCGTAACTGTTTCCGGAAATCGCACTGAGGTGATTGACGCCGTTTCTGAGTGGAAACCGCAGACTCAAGTGCCGGGAAACGTGTTGCACTTGCTGGAGTTTGCGTTTAGTCAAATAGACATGCCAACCGTTGGCTACGTGATGCTGGTTTCTCACTACCTAAGTGAAAGCGAATACCCACAGGCTGCAGTGACCGCCTTTGAGCAGATTGCAGCTACCACCGGACTGGTATTCCCAACCGATGCCCTTCGTGACGAAGGGGTTGAGTTTTTGACGAAGTTGCAAGAGCAGCTTGCAAAGAACGACGAACTTGCCAAGATGGTCGCCAATCTGGAGCAGGGCTATGCCAACGAAAAGACTGGTCCTAACCGCGCACCGATTGCCAAGCCGGCAACCAAGATGCCGACCGCCGAAGAAATCGCGGCCGAGCTTGAAGGCTACCTGGCAACTCGCCGCAGAAATTCTTTAGACGAATAGTGAAATCTAAAAACGCATCGCTGGTAATGATTGCCGGTGCGTTGGCATACCTGATTACGGTGACCAATCGCAGCAGCATGGGTGTTGCCTCGTTGCTTGCCGCGCAAAAATTTGAAGTAGCGGCAACGTCACTATCCACTCTCGCTGTTGCACAGCTAGTGGTCTACGCAATCATGCAGGTGCCGGTTGGAATTCTGCTCGATAGATTCGGCTCTAAGGCCATGTTGGTTTTTGGAACCGCGGTTATGACCGGCGGTCAGTTCTTGGTTGCAATTTCTACCGAACTTGGTTTGGCGGTCGTTGGTCGCATGTTTGTTGGTTTGGGTGATGCATTTATTTTTATTAGCGTGATTCGTTTGGTGAACGGATGGTTCGTTGGGCCGCGTGCAACTCGCGTTCAGCAACTTGTGACTAACACCGGACAACTTGGCCAGGCTGTATCGGCAATTCCATTCGCCGCGATGCTTGGCGCCTACGGTTGGAATACCTCATTCACAATCCTTGCGGGCGCATCTTTCGCTACCGTTTTCATAAGTGCCGTTTTTATCGTCAACGACCGCGAGTCACGCAGTGCCGAACACAAGTCGCCTTCCTTAAGAATCGTTTTTGGTCAGCTAATCGAAAACGTAAAACACCCTGGAGTTCGTATGGCTTTCTGGACACACTTCGTTTTGCAGTCGGCGCCATCGGTGTTTTCACTTTTATGGGGTTTTCCATTTTTGGTTGGCGGTCAGGGGATCGAACCGCACATTGCATCGTTGCTGCTGAGTAGCTTTGTGATCATTGGATTCATAATTGGTCCGCTGATTAGTTCCTTCTGCGCCAGGTATCCACAGCGCAGATCATTTTTGATTTTGAGTACCGTGCTGTCGCTAGCGATTGTTTGGACCATGGTGATATTCATTCCTGGCAAGGCACCGATATGGCTGGTCGCGCTTTTGTGTTTGGTGTTGGCAACTAGTGGCCCAATGTCAATGATCGCGATGGATTACACCCGCAGTTTCATAGACAAATCTCGCCTGGGCACGGCAACCGGATTCGTGAACATCGGTGGCTTCGTGGCCACCTTCAGCATGATGTTCTTGGCCGGAATCATTTTGGACTTGGTCAAGGCCGCCTCAAGCGCAGCCGGCCAGACAGCCGAGTTGTATAGCCTCAACGGCTTCCGCTGGGCCATGAGCGTTCAGTTCCTGGTGCTGATCATTGGCACGTCTATGTTCCTGCTGGAACGTAAGAAGGCTAGGGTCAAGCTCTTCCTTGATGAAGGAATAATCTTGCGGCCTATCGGGGTTGTCATTTCAGAGCGAATTAGCCGCAAGACACGATAAATAGGCGTAACTGCCTACATTCACGGCTATAATGGCAACAAGACCCAGTCGGCCTTTTGAAAAAGAGGACTTGACATGGGTCTTAGTAATGCCCGAAACGGTATTCATCGGTTCGGTGGGGGCATCGAGAGGCATGAAGTTGGCAAAGAAGGATTCAGAGACAGGAACCGGCAAGAAGCGCGGCGGCTTGCTATCTAGTCTCTTGCGTTCCGCAGCTGACAAAACCTCATCTTCAAAGAACACTAAAGCTAAGGAAACCCCGGTCATTACCGCTTCAACTTCTAAGACTGCAAAACCTGCAGCAAAAACCGCAACCAAACCTGCCGCAAAGCCAGCAGCAAAAACTGCGACCAAGCCAGCCATAAAGCCGGTTGCTAAGACTGCAAAACCTGCAGCAAAGCCAGCCGTTAAGCCGGCGGCAAAACCGGCATCCAAAGTAGCTGCAAAGACTCCAGCTAAGACAGCGGCAAAAACAACTGCCAAGCCTGCAGCAAAGGCATCGGCCAAAACTGTAAAGCCAGTTGCCAAGGCGTCAACCAAGGCATCAACCAAGCCTGCTGCCAAGCCGACTTCTAAAGCAGCCGCACAGCCAGTTTTGAAACCAGCGGCAAAAGTTCCGGCTAAAACCGCTGCTAAGCCAGTTGCCAAGGCGGCACTTAAGGCCGCAACCAAGCCAGCTGCCAAAGGTAAGGCCGCTGCAGTTCCTGCGTCAAAGGCCAAGCCTGCAAAAGCTAGCAAGCTGACAAAGGGAATGGGCGACGATGAAGAAGAACTTGATGACGACTCCGATCTTGAGTCAGTAGACGAAATCGTTGCCGAGGCAGCTGCGGTTGTAGACATTGCTGCTGTTGAAGAAGAACTTCCAGAAGAAGAGCCTGAGGAAGACAAGGCTAAAAACGAGATTGCCAAAATCGGTGGAATGGTTCTTTCGAACCGCGAGGAAGATGACATTCCTGCGCAGACCACCACAATCACCGGCGCAACTGCCGACCCGGTAAAGGACTACCTAAAGCAAATCGGTAAGGTGGCGCTGCTAAACGCGGAGCTTGAAGTTGAGCTGGCCAAGCGAATTGAAGCTGGTCTATTTGCCGAAGAAAAACTTGCTACAGACAAAAAGATTTCCCGCGATGTTGAGCGCGACCTGAAGTGGGTAGTTAAAGATGGTCAGCGTGCAAAGAGTCACTTGCTTGAAGCAAACCTTCGTTTGGTAGTTAGCCTCGCAAAGCGCTATACCGGTCGAGGAATGCAGTTCTTGGATCTAATCCAAGAAGGAAACCTTGGATTGATTCGTGCGGTTGAAAAGTTTGACTACACCAAGGGCTACAAGTTCTCTACTTACGCCACCTGGTGGATTCGTCAGGCGATCACCCGTGCAATGGCAGACCAGGCTAGAACCATCCGTATTCCGGTTCACATGGTTGAAGTAATTAACAAGCTTGCTCGCGTTCAGCGTCAGTTGCTTCAGGACCTTGGTCGCGAACCAACCCCAGAAGAACTTGCTCGTGAACTTGACATGACACCTGAGAAGGTTGTTGAAGTGCAGAAATACGGTCGCGAGCCGATTTCACTTTCTACTCCGCTTGGTGAAGACGGTGACAGCGAGTTCGGTGATTTGATCGAAGACACTGAGGCAGTTGTTCCGGCAGACGCAGTTGGTTTCACCATGCTGCAGCGTGAGCTAGAGCGCATTCTTGACTCGCTACACCCTCGCGAGGCTGGTGTGATTCGTTCACGCTTTGGTCTTGGCGACGGCGTACAGAAGACACTGGACCAAATTGGTGAAGAGTTTGGTGTAACTCGTGAACGTATTCGCCAGATCGAATCAAAGACCATGTCAAAGCTGCGTCACCCATCTCGTTCGCAGATGCTTCGTGACTATCTCGAAAACTAAGTTCTAGGTCTAGCCAGTGCGTTACATACCGGCGATTCTGATCGGGCGCTTGGTGCGCACGTTAGTCAGAATTGTTCGCCCGGGTGGCGGCTCTGCCTTGCCGGGCTTGGTGGCAAGCAAAATTGCACCGGGTCTATTGGCCAGAACATTGTCTAGGTTCCCCGATGGCCTTGTGGTGATCACCGGGTCAGCGGGCAAGTCAACAACCACCAAGATGGTGGTAGCCATTGCCAGGGCACACGGCAAAACGGTCTTCACTAATCCGTCTACGGCAAACATCGCTCAAGGTTTTTTCTCATCAATCATTGAGCAATCAACCATCACCGGCCGCATCCAAGGTGACGTTGCGATTCTTGAAATGGACGAGGGTCACGCTGCCGAAATTACTCGTCGCATAAAGCCTCGTCAGGTAACCATCTTGAATGTGCTTGACGATCAGTTAGATAGATTCGTTGATCCAGCCCTGGTGCGAAAAAAACTCACAGATGTTGCCAGGCGTGCGACTAGCGCATTGGTGCTCAACGCTGATGACCAAAATGTTTTGCAGATCAACAAGGAAGTTGCAGTAACTGGGACTTCCTGGTTCGGCCTTGCGCAGCAGATCATCAGTGGAACCGAGCACGGTCTTGGTAACGCGCCTACCTACCTAGCCGAGTTGCCGCGTCCAGAAACTCAAACAGAAATTCTGTCGTTCAATGAAGACGAGACGGTGGCACTGGTTGCCGACCAAAAGATCAAATTTGATTTACCTAACCGCGGAATACACTTTGCCCTAGACGCGGCAGCTGCCTTGGAATCGGTGCGCCGCTACCTTGGTGATTCATTTGATGCAAAATTGGCAGCTAAAACTCTTACCGAATTACCTCCGGTCTTTGCCCGCGGTGAAATCACCCAGGTCAACGGGATTGATGTTGAATTTATTTTGGTGCAGAATCCAATGAGTTTTCAGTTGAACCTAGACAACCTGCCTAAAGATCAGGAGCAACTGATGGTGGCCATTGGTCGAGATGTTCACGATCCGTCATGGCTTTGGACTGTTGATTTGAAGAACTTGAAGAAGGTTGATCTGGTAAGCGGATTCAACTTTGCCGAGATGGCACTTCGTTTGGCTTATGACGAAATTCCTATCGGTGTCATTGAACCGGATCTTGAAGTTGCACTTGATAACTTCTTTGCTCAGCCAGCGCCTAGCTGGGGTAGACGCACCGTGATTTTCTCGGCTGATGCAATGCGTCGCACGCGTCGTTACTTAGGCTTCACTGACCCAGAGGCCGTGGGACGATGAGCATTAAGTTAGTTGCGCTTTTTCCAAATCATTTGGACCTAAATGGCGATCAGTCCAACCTGCTCATACTTGCCAAGCGTCTGCAGTGGCGCGGAGTTGCAGCCAAGATTATTGCCGTGAACAAGGGGCAATCAATTCCCAAAGATGCCGCGCTGATTTTTCTTGGTCATGGATCCATGGCCGCGTGGGTTGACATTGAGCCTGAGTTGAATCGCATATTGGGCGACATCAAGCAACTGATTGCAAACGGTGCTGCCTTCATGGCAGTAGCCACCGGACACGAACGTGCCATCAACCTTGGGCTGCTTGGCGGCACGGCAAACGCTAACGACAGAATCTCTAAGTTTGAAATTACTGAACTTGAGGGCCAGGAGATTCTTGGCTACCTGAATTCGGCTACCGATGCACCGGTTATTCAGAAGAGCGGTCTTCTGCTTGGCACTCAGTTGCACGGCCCGGTATTTGCCAAGAATCCATCATTTGCCGACTCGTATTCGGCAGAGATTGCCAAGGCTCAGAACGTTGAGATTATTGGAGCTGCATCAAACACAAATGCCAGCCTGGTGGCTGGCATTGTGAATCAAGTTTGGGAACTCGAACGCGAACTAGCGAGCGAGTAGTTTCTGAGTTTCGTCTTGCCAGTTGACCGCAATCGGTTCCAGCTGAGCGCGTTTCTCGTTGCCGTGGTGTGAACAGAACATTAGTTCACCGGTTGCCAAGGTCACGCGAATATAGGCTTGAGCGCCACAAACATCACAGCGGTCTGCTGCAGTCATCTCACGGCTCTGAGATACCTCAACTTCTGTTTCAACTGCTTCGTTAACTGGTTGCATTTGCACTGCCTTTCTTCTTGACAATCTCAACACACGAAGCTGGCAAAAAGTCCCATTGTCGGCTGCATTTCGCTAACTGCGAAGTTATGCAGATTCCCGCCTAACCGTGTCAGAACGGGCCTTTTGGGCCGCGGCAGTTAGCATTTTGAGGTGCCAAACAACGATTACTCCGCTCGCCACCTGTCTGTCCTAGAAGGGCTCGAGGCCGTTCGCAAGCGCCCAGGTATGTACATTGGGTCCACCGACAGCCGTGGCCTCATGCACTGTCTCTGGGAGATTATCGATAACTCGGTAGATGAGGCCCTTGCCGGCCACGGTAATCGAATCGAAGTCACTCTGCACAAAGATGGCAGTGTTGAAGTAATCGACAAGGCCCGCGGCATTCCAGTAGATATCGAGCCAAAGACCGGCCTAAGTGGTGTTGAAGTTGTCTTTACCAAGCTTCATGCCGGTGGAAAGTTTGGATCTGGTTCATACGCGGCTTCCGGTGGTCTGCACGGTGTAGGCGCATCGGTAGTTAACGCTCTTTCCCAGCGTCTTGATGTTGAGGTTGATCGCGGTGGCAAAACATACGCAATGTCTTTCCGTCGAGGCGAGCCGGGCATTTTTGATGACAAGAAGGGCATTAAACCCGATAACGGGTTCAAGCCTTTTGAAGATGGCTCGATTCTGCGTGAAGTTGGCAAGGTTGGCAAGAACGTAACCGGTACTCGAGTTCGCTACTGGGTGGATCCACAGATTTTTATTAAGGATGCGGTTTTCGCGCTCGACGAACTATCTGCTCGTGCTCGCCAGACCGCGTTCCTGGTTCCCGGTCTCTCATTGGGCATCAATGACGCTCGCGATGGTAAATCAAACAAACAGGAGTTTAAGTTTGACGGCGGCATTATTGAATACGCCGAATACCTAGCTAAAGATCCAGCTCTTACTTCAACCTGGCGACTTTCCGGTTCTGGCAGTTTTACAGAAACCGTTCCGGTGCTAGATGCATCGGGCAACATGGTTTCAAAAGAGGTTGAACGAAATTGTGACGTTGATATTGCAGTGCGCTGGGGAACCGGTTACGACACAGAGATCAAGTCTTACGTAAATATCATCGCCACCCCAAAAGGTGGAACTCACATTCAGGGTTTTGAGCAGTCACTGTTGAAGACGCTCAGGGCACAGATTGAATCAAACGCTCGCAAGCTAAAGGTCGGCAACGACAAAGTTGAAAAGGAAGACATCCTTGCCGGTTTAACCGCCGTAGTCACCGTGCGATTGGCCGAACCGCAATTTGAGGGTCAAACCAAAGAGATTCTTGGTACGCCAGCAGTTAAGAACATCGTTGCGAATGTTGTAGCCAAGACTCTGACCGCACGATTTGCCAGTTCAAAGCGCGACGACAAGGCTCAGTCAGCACTACTTCTTGAAAAGGTAGTTGCCGAGATGAAGTCTCGCATTTCCGCGCGTAGCCATAAAGAGACTCAGCGACGCAAGAACGCTCTTGAGAGTAGTTCGCTGCCAACCAAGTTAGTTGACTGCCGCACACAAGACACGGCTGGTTCAGAACTATTCATCGTCGAGGGTGACTCTGCTCTTGGCACTGCAAAGCTTGCTCGCGATAGCGAGTTCCAGGCGCTACTTCCTATTCGCGGAAAGATATTAAACGTTCAGAAAGCGTCCATCTCTGACATGCTTTCTAACGCAGAGTGTGCATCTATCATTCAGGTGATCGGTGCGGGTTCTGGCCGAAGCTTTGACATTGACTCTGCGCGATACGGAAAAATAATTTTGATGTCTGATGCCGATGTCGATGGCGCCCACATTAGAACTTTGCTGCTCACCTTGTTCTTCCGCTACATGCGTCCGCTGGTTGAGGCTGGGCGAGTCTACGCAGCGGTTCCACCTCTTCACAGAGTTGAGGTTGTCAACGCCGGTACCAAGGCGAATGAAGTCATCTACACCTATTCACAAGCAGAGCTAGAAGACTTACTTAAGAAGCTTGAGAAGGCTGGCAAGCGCTACAAGGAACCAATTCAGCGCTACAAGGGTCTTGGTGAAATGGACGCCGATCAGCTTGCCGAAACCACAATGGACAAGAACGCTCGCAGCCTTCGCAGGGTTCGCGTTGAAGACGCTGCCGCAGCCGAGACCGTTTTTGAATTGCTAATGGGAAACGAAGTTGCTCCACGTCGCGACTTCATCATTGAGTCGGCTGATGGATTCGAGCGCGAGAGAATCGACGCGTAGTCCTCTGCAGGATTTGATTTAGTTTTTGACTAGCTCAGGCGATGGCCAATGGAACCGATGGTTCCGGCCGACTTAGAACCCGATGCATCACGCTTACTTGGTTCCGTCGGAAGTTCCGCAGGCTTGCCATCAGCAGACAGCGCAATTGCCTCGCTAGGCCCAGCCCAGCCAAAGTACAACTGGTCCTCGGTGCGAATGAACTTGTGTGCTCGCACTCCACCGGTAGCTCGTCCCTTGGCAGGGAACTCGGCAAGTGGGGTCCACTTAACGCTGCCGGCATCAGTACCCGAAAGTGAACCCGAGCTGTTTGCTGCAGTCACAGCAATATTTTCCATACCGGACTTGGCAACGGAGAACGAAATCGCTTCTGCTCCGTCGGCCAGATTGATTCCGGCAACACCCGCTGCGCCCCGTCCCTGAGGTCGAACGGTCTTAGCCGCAAATCTAAGTAACTGTGCGTCGTTGGTTATGAAAACAAACTCATCGTCATCGGTAGCTAGGTCAGCGCCAACTAGTTTGTCACCCGGCTTAAGTGAGATGAACTCGAATTCTGCTTTTGGCGCGAAGTCTGCCGAAACGCGCTTGACCACACCCTGGGCCGTGCCAAGTGCAATCGAAGTTGAGTCGTTCAACTCGAAGACATTCAAGACCTTTTCAGACTTTGGCAGGCCTAGGAACGAACTTGCGGTGACCATTGAACTTAGGTCGAAGACGTCATTTAGCGCAGGTACGTCGCCAACGTGAATGCGGTGCATTACGCCGGTTGAAGTAATGAATCCAAGATCGGAGCGTGTTGTTGTGGCAATCACCGTCTTGATGGCGTCATTTTTCTTGCGCTTGCTAGGCGGTGCGGCGGTGGTGTCCCAGACGTTGGTCTTACCAACCATGCCAGATGCAGTAAACACGATCACGCATGGGGTGTCGGCTAGCTCTGCATTGATGCTTGCTGCCTTGGCAGTGGTGATTGGCTTAACCTCTTCGAAGTTGCTTACCAAAGTTGTGCGGCGGTCGTCACCATATTTGTCGGCAACGGCTTTGAGTTCTTCGCCTACGAGAGATCGAAGTGCTTCGTCGGAGCCAAGGATCTTCTTAAGGGCCTTGATCTCTTCGAGTAGGTTTTTCTTCTCAGTCTCTAGTTCAATTTTCGAGAACTTGGTTAAGCGGCGCAGGCGAAGTTCAAGAATGTATTCGGCTTGAATCTCACTTAGATCAAAGACCTTCATCAACTTCGTTCTAGCCTGATCAACTTCATCGCTAGCGCGAATCACCTGGATTACCTCGTCGATAGAAAGAATCGCAATCAGCAAACCTTCAACCAGGTGCAGGCGTGCCTGCTTTTTGCCAAGACGGTTTTCACTTCGGCGACGAGTAACCACGATTCGGTGAGCGAGGTAAACACCAAGCATGTCGCGCAGACCTAGAGTCTGTGGACGACCGTCAACCAGAGCAACATTGTTTATTCCAAAGCTGTCTTCCATTGGTGTGAATCGGTAAAGCAGGTCCAAAACGGTTTGCGGATCAAAACCAGTTTTGAGTTCAATCACCAATCGCAGGCCATTGGTGCGGTCGGTGAGGTCGGTCACATCTGCGATTCCCTGAAGCTTTTTCGAGTTAACGCCGTCCTTGATTTTTTCGATGACCTTTTCTGGTCCAACCAAATATGGAAGCTCGGTCACCACGATGCCCAGTTTGCGTGGAGAAACGCTTTCTACTGATACCCGGGCGCGAGTCTTGAAAACACCACGACCAGTGTCGTAGGCCTCGATTACGCCGTCTAGACCCATGATGATTCCGCCGTTAGGAAGATCCGGACCGGGCACGTACTTCATCAACTGTTTAGTCGTAGCATCTGGGTTGTTCAACAAGAAGATTGCGCCGTTGATTACCTCGCGCAAGTTGTGCGGTGGCATGTTTGTTGCCATACCAACAGCGATACCAGACGCACCATTCACCAGAAGGTTAGGAAAAGCCGCTGGCAGAACCTCTGGCTCGGTAAGTTGAGCGTCATAGTTTGGCTTGAAGTCCACTACGTCTTCGTCCAGGCCCTCGTTCATCAACATAGATGCAAGGGAAAGTTTTGCTTCGGTGTATCGGGCTGCAGCCGGTCCGTCGTCAAGGCTGCCGAAGTTACCGTGGCCATCAATCAAAGGCACGCGAAGCGAGAATGGCTGGGCCATGCGAACCAATGCGTCGTAAATTGCGCTATCGCCGTGTGGGTGAAGCTTGCCCATTACTTCGCCAACTACACGAGCAGATTTAACGTGACCCTTGTCTGGGCGAAGGCCCATGTCGCCCATTTGGTAAACGATTCGCCGGTGTACCGGCTTCAAACCATCGCGGGCATCTGGAAGTGCACGCGCGTAAATTACCGAGTACGAGTACTCCAGAAATGAATCCTGCATTTCCTTCGACAGGTCAATGTCGACGATGCGTTCTTCGCCCTGATTTTCCTTGCTCATGTACTCTCAGTCCCTATAAAACGGTGCCAATCAGCCTGTGGCAGAATGACCTTATGATGCTACCTTCGGTTCCAAAATCCCTCGGGAGGCTATCCGATGTGTTCATTTCTGCGCTAGGGAGTATTACGGGTAAGGAAAACCGACTTGGTTTGCCAAAAGTAAAAAGTGCCTGTGTGGTTCTGGTCGATGGTCTAGGCGCAGCAAATATTCGATACCGTGCGGGACATGCAAATTTTCTAGCTAGTCAGCTAGCCAAAGATGGAACCATAATGGCTGGCTTCCCAAGCACCACCGTGACTAGCCTGGTGAGTTTTTCGACCGGTCTGAAAGCCGGGCAACATGCAATGGTGGGCTATCAGGTGCACGACCGCAGGCAGGGGAGCAACCTGAACCTGCTCACCGGCATTGGTTCTCTAGCGGAGGCCCTTAGCTGGCAGCCCCGTAAGACCGTTTCCGAAGTCGCAGCAGAGAACTTTGTTCATTGCTATTTCATCGGACCCGCCGAGTACGAGACCTCGGGATTCACCAACGTCACCATGCGTGGGGCCAAATATGTTGCCGCAAAGAATCTTGATGATCGGGTAGCGGCCGCCAAGAAGATCCTTGCCGCCAAAGATTCAGCGCTCGTTTATCTCTACGTGCCAGAACTTGATCAGCGTGCGCATGCATACGGTTCAAAGTCGGGGCAGTGGGTTGAAAAACTCGAAGACCTGGACCTTGCTGTTCGTCAATTAACCACGGCACTGCCAGGCAACGTTGGCGTTTTGCTTACTGCCGATCACGGAATTGTTGATGTGGCGCACGAACGGCAGATCTACCTTGATGAACTGAGCATCAATGGTTTGGTGTCGGTTGGTGGCGATCCACGAGTGCTTTTTCTTTATCTTGACAGTCAGCAATCCGATCATGCGCTTTCGCAGTCCTGCATAAAATCTGTCCAAGAGTTTGTTGGCAAAAGAGCATATGTGGTTGCCCGCGACGATTTGATTGCTCAGGGTTGGTATGGAGAGGTAACCGATGAAGCGCGTGAGCGCATGCCGGATATCTTTGTAATCGCTCATGGCGAGACAGCCTTGTATCATCGCCAATTCGCCAAGCCAAAAAGCCTGCAGATGATTGGCCAGCATGGAGCGATTAGTGACGATGAATTGTTTGTTCCGCTATTGCGCTTTGGGGCCTACAAAAAGCCATAATTTTTTATTTAGTCGTCAGCCTTTGTGCCAAAAACGATTTCATCCCAGCTAGGCATTGCCGCTCGACCCTTTTTGGGAGCAGTTGCTTTAGGTTCCTCTGCTACATCTTCAACCGTTTCAAGAGCCACTGCGGTTTCAGGAGTTTTTTCAGGTGCAACCTGAGACGTAGCCGTTGGTTCAATGTCAATCACCCTTAAGTTTGTGGTGTCAGGATGAGCTTCTAGCTGCGCCTCGCGTGGCTTCTCTTCTTCGCGTTCTGTGCGCTTCCGACGAAGCGCCTCAAGTAGATCGGCGGTGGCACTCAATGGTTCGGGTGCACGCTGTTCAGTAGC
>JBDLVL010000025.1:0-14795 GCA_039804765.1 Actinomycetota bacterium
ACGATACATCGGTGTTGGCTGACGTAATTATTCTTTTGCATGTTTCGGCAGACCGTAAGCACGCGACTGCGCTGAGCTTTCCGCGCGACTTGCTAGTGCCGTGGCCAGCATGCCCAAGCACGTCAACGCCGCCGGGCCCAGGATATTTGCCGCAGTCACTTGGGCAGATTAACGCGACGATCGCCAACGGTGGACCAGGTTGTACTTTGCTTACCGTTGAAGCGCTGACCGGTTTGAAGATTCCGTACCTTGCGATGATTGACTTCAAGGGCGTTATTGAAATGTCAAACGCGATTGGTGGAGTTGAGGTCTGTGTGACCAAGCCGATTCACGATTCTTACACCTACCTAAACTTGGCAGCTGGTAACCACGTGCTGCAGGGTAAAGATGCTTTGAAGTTCCTAAGAACTCGTCACGGTGTTGGTGACGGTTCTGATTTGTCTCGCATTTCAAACCAGCAAGTGTTCCTGACTTCGTTGGTGCGCAAGGTTAAGAGTGCCGGCGTGCTTGGGAACCCAATTTACCTATACTCACTTGCATCAGCAGCTGCTCGAAACATGAAGTTGAGTGAGAGCCTCACCAACGTGAACGTAATGGTGGCCATGGCCGGTGCGCTAAAGAATGTTGAACTAGACAAGATGACTTTCTTGCAGGTGCCAAGCCGCGGCGGATTGCCGGCGCCTTACTCTGGTCGCGTTGCACCAATTTACGAAACTGCAAACTTGATTTTTGAAAAGCTGCAGAAAGACGAACCTGTTGTGTTGGCAGAAGCTAACGGTGGTCAGGGGGCAGTTGTTGCATCGCCAGCCCCAAGCGCGAGTGCGAGTGCAAGCCCTAGCCCTGCGGCAAGCTCAAGCCCAAATGCTTCGGCGCTGCCAACCGGTGTGCTTGGTACAACTGCAGATACCAAGACCTGCTCTAACTAAGCCCTCCAGGCCTATCGCATTATTTTTTGCGAAAGAAAGCGCTTTCAATAACGCCCCGATAACCGCCGCGTAACGATTAAGCATCATTCAAAGAAACACGCACACGCTGGCCTTCAGAACCCCTAGTCTGATGAGAGCAGACGTCTGATGTCTTACAACGTAGTAGGGCAGTAAAGCTCCAAAACCCAGACGCCGCAAGAAGGGTAGCGAGTAGGCATGGCTAGTAAGAACCCGGATTCAGGGGCCGTTCTTTCTATTGATGGACTTGTAAAGTCCTATGGACCAACCCGTGCCGTGGCCGGGATCAGCCTTAACTTTGATTCCAGTGCTATCAATGCGGTAATTGGCGGAAACGGTGCCGGCAAATCAACTCTCATGAAGATGATTGTTGGAGAAACCCCGGCCGACGAAGGAAGAATCTCGCTTGCGGGTCAGCAAGTCAACACCGATGGCTATGCCCCGGCTTTAGCCCACGAATTTGGAATCCGAATCGTTCACCAAGAGCTTTCGCTCGCAAACAGCCTTACCGTTGCTGAAAACTTCTACCTTGAACAAGACACAAAAGGTGGTCTTGGATTTGGTTGGCGCAAGCGTTCTGCTGAGGCTGCCAAGGCGGCCCTTAGGGAAAGCTTTGGCCCAGATGCAGGGATCTCACCGAGTTCAAAAGTAAGCAACCTAAACGCTGGCGAGCGTCAGATGGTTGAGATTGCCCGCGCCACAAGTGCACCAAACCTGAAGGTATTGATTCTTGACGAGCCAACCTCTGCCTTGGGGCCGGAGCGCGTTGAATATCTAGGTAAACTTCTGCGAACCCTGCAGGCCAAGGGGGTAATCATTATTTTGATCACCCACAAGATGGAAGAACTGCCAAAGCTCACTGATCGCGTGGTTGTGATGCGTGAAGGAAAACTTGTCGAAGACACAACTACAAAGGCAACCACCACAGCAAAGCTTCTTTCGCTAATGCTGGGTGGGGCACAAGATGCCCGCGAAAAAGTTAAGTCAGTAGGAAAAGTCAACACAGCCCTTGCCGGTGAAGTAGTGCTGCAGGTAAACCAAAAGCAGGTGCACGAGATTGACTTGGCTGAAATCCAAGTTAGGTCTGGCGAAGTAGTTGGCTTGCTTGGTCTTCAAGATGCGGGGCAAGAACAATTTTTGCGTGCCATTCAAGATCACAAGGTACCTGGCAAAAACATCATTCAGAAAACCGCCTACATCACTGGTGACCGCAAGTTTGATGGAATTTTCCCACTCTGGACGTCAAAGCGTAACCTGGCGGCAACCTGGATTTCTGCCCGAGGAATGTTTAGCATCTTCACGCCTAAGCAGGTTCAAAGTCTTGCCGCTCGCTGGTTTGAAAAACTAAAACTTTCAATGGAAGCCGGCGATAAATCAATTGGCCAACTAAGTGGTGGAATGCAGCAGAAGGTTCTGTTCGCTCGTGGACTTTCGACCGACTCCAAACTTTTGCTGCTGAATGACCCAACGCGTGGCGTTGATCTTGCTACCAAAATTGAGATGTATCAAACCATTCGCGAGTCTGCAAATGAGGGCAAGGGAGTCCTTTGGTACAGCAGTGAAGATTCCGAGATTGAATTCTTTGACCGCACCTACGTGATGCGAGACGGCGCAGTTATCGCAGAGTTTGTGAACGCTACTTCACCGGTGCACACCATTAAGACCGCAATGTTTAGCCAGCGTGAGACCAACACAGACGATCAAGTAGCAAAAACTGTTGGAGCCAAGGTCATCAAGTTCCTCAGGAACCTTTTGGTCCAACCTTGGATCTTCGCGCTTATTGGGGTTATCGGTGTTCTTTTGCTGATTGATTCAAAGCAAGATATTCTTACCAACACATTCGGCCTGGGACTGATCTTGACTCTCGCGCCTGTACTAGCTCTTACCGCACTCTCGCAGAACTTCATTGTTGCCGTTGGAGACATTGACCTAGGCATTGGGCAGTACATGGGACTTGTTGTGGTGATTGCCGCAACATCACTTAACACAAATCCGCTACTTGGCCTTGCCCTGTTGGTAGCTGTCACGATCCTGTATCCAATAATTGGTTGGTTGTTGAAGGTAAGGCAGTTCCCAGCGGTTATCGCAACGCTGGCCATGTCTTTTGTTTACTCAGGTCTGGCGTTGACGATTCTGCCAAGCGTAGGCGGACAGGTTCCAACATGGCTTTCAAGTTTCTCGCATCTGAATGTTCCGGGTTTACCACTGCCAATCATTCTTTTGATTGTTATTGGTTTCGCAGGTTATTTCGTAATCGATAAGACCAGAATTGGTACCAGAATTCGTGCGTTGGGTTCGAACGAGCAGGCGCTTCGCGATTCTGGTTGGAACACAACTGCGGTCAAGGTGCTGGCATATGGCCTAGCCGGAATAACAGCCACCCTTGCCGGCCTGATGTTCGCCGGTATTGCTACATCTGGTGATGCTAATTCAGCAGATGGATACACGCTCATGACTATTGCGGCAATTGTTGTGGGAGGTTCTGAATTTATCGGTGGTCGAGTTTCTGCCGTAGGTGCAGTTCTTGGTGCGGCGCTGCTTTCTCTAGTTGGGGTGTTGCTGGGCGTGTTCGCAATTCCATCACTATTCACAGCAGCAGCCATGGGCCTACTTCTTATTGTGGTCATGGGCCTTCGAAGACTTACTAGAGAAGCGGAGAGGGCATAAACATGAACGCCATCAAGTCAGGATTCTCATTTATAGGTCGCCAAGCTTGGACCATTTCATTTGCGGCATCGATTTTGATTTTGCTCGCGCTGATTCCAATGTCTTCTCGCGGTCCGCTAGAAGTTCTGCTATCTAACTTTGCTCTTTCGAGTTTCGTAGTGATTGCTGCCCTTGGCCAGATGATTGTTGTTTCCACAGGTCGAGGAGCTGTAGATCTATCTATTCCTTACACAATCACTCTCGCGGTTTATGTGGCAACAATTATTCAAGAGGGTAAGAACGATCACCTGTTCACGTCAATTTTGGCGGCGCTGGCCGTTGGTGCTTTTATTGGAGCGGTAAATGGATTTGCAGTAGTCGTGCTTCGAATTCCCGCAATGGTAGCAACCCTTTCTGTGGGATTCATTGCTCAGTCAGCGGTGCAGATTCTTTCGAGCACAGCGGGCCACGTTGGCCCTAGCCCTGCAATCGCAGAGTTAGCAAGAGCCGATGTATTTGGTTTCTCAGTCTTCACCTTGATCGCAATCGGCATGTGTGTACTAGTGGCGCTATTGCTATTTAGAACATCATTTGGTGTTCGCCTTTTGGGCACCGGTCAAAACGACGTGGCTGCCAGACTGGCAGACCTAAGGCCATCGAGTACGCGCTGGGTTGCGTTTGTCTTGAGTGGTCTACTGGCGGGAGTTACCGCAATTCTTCTCGGAGGCTATAGCGGTGGGGCATCGCTTGGCGTCGGAGCAAGCTTCCTGATCTCTTCGATCGCCGCAGTAGTACTTGGTGGAACGTTGATGTCGGGAGGACAGTCGAGTGTCGCCGGGATTTTTGGCGGCGCCCTATTCCTCACATTCCTTGTGACCCTGACCAGCACCATGGACATGGCATTCGGCTTGCGATCAATAATCGAGGGCGTCGTGATTCTTGTAGCACTTGGAGTCGGTGGTCGAAATGTTCTCAAAAAATCTCGGTAACCCTAATGTTCAAAAAATCCAAACAACAAATGAAAGGTAAGTAGCAAATGAAACTAAACAAGTTCTCGCGCATCGCGGCGCCAGTACTCTTGGTTAGCGCACTTGTACTGAGTGGTTGTTCTGCAACTGATGGCGGAAGCGCCGATGCAGGATCAAAGACACCTGGTGCAATTGTTCTTTCTAACTCATTCATTGGAAACGCTTGGCGTCAGACAATGGTTGATGATGCAAACAAGTCTGCAGAAGAGGCCAAGGCCTCTGGCGATGTTGTTGACTTTAGCGTTGTTAACTCAAACAATGACGTAGCTGAGCAGATTTCTCAGATGAACGCTCTGATTCTAAAGAAGCCAAAGGTGATCCTTATCCTTGCTGCTTCTCCAACAGCACTAAACGGTGTAATTCAGACCGCTTGTGATGCAGGCATCAAGGTTCTAGCATTTGACGCAACCGTAACAGCTGAATGCGCTTACAACCTTGCTCCTGACTGGGTAGCTTTCGGTGAAGAAATGATGACCGGAATCGCAGCCAAGATGAACGGCAAGGGAAACATCATCCTTGTTCACGGTGTTGACGGTACTGACGTTGACCTAGGCATGTCAAAGGGTTGGAAGAACGTAATCGACAAGAACCCAGGCATCAAGATCGCCGGAGAAGTTTCAGGTAACTGGGACGATGCAACCACTCAGACTGCAGTTGGTGGCTTGCTAGCTACCGCACCAAAGATCGACGCAGTTATGTCATACGTGAGTGCGTACGGTGCTGTTCAGGCATTCATCGCTGCAAAGCGTCCAGTTCCAATCCTTTATGGAAGCAACCAGGGAACATTCCTAAAGTGGTGGGCAGATCAGAAGAAAGCTAATGGCTTCGACACTGAGAGCGCCATGGAAGGTCCTGCGATTTCACAGGCAGCCTTCTGGATTGGTGTGAACCTAGCTAACGGTAAGGAATACGACAAGAAGTTGTTGTACCCAAACTTCAAGGTAGACGCTTCTAACTTGGACGAACTAGCTGCCAGCACCCCTGCAGATGCCTTTGCTGACCACTCGTGGACAAAGGACTCTGTAAACGCTCAGTGGCCAGCAAAGTAACAAAGAAGTAGCCCCTCTCATTAATCGAGGCTGAAAGTGCTGGCCCAGTCATCTTGGCTGGGCCAGCACCAAGGCCACAAAATCACTAAATTTGAGTAGCAGAAGGAGCGTGATCCGCAAATGCTAGCCCGTAAAACTCTTCCAGAAGTTGTTGTAAGCCACTTACTCGACCGCATCATTAGCGGCGAGTACGCAAAGCATTCGGCGCTACCAACTGAGCTTCAGATCACAGAAGAGCTTGGCGTTAGCCGCCTTACTGTTCGTGAAGCAATCAAAACTTTGACCGCCGGAAACGTAGTTACCATTCGTCGTGGAGTAGGCACTTTTGTGAATCCACCAAGTGAGTGGTCGTCTTTCGAGGCGTTAATGGCGTTTTCGCTTTCGCACGTAGATAAAGACAAGTCTGCTCGTGACCTTGTAGAAGTTCGCCGAATGGTTGAGACCGGTGCAGCAATGCTAGCTGCCACCAACCGAACCCAGGCAGATATAGCGGCACTTGAAAAATCAATTGAGGACATGGAAGCAGCATTTAATGCCCATGACGTAGAGGCCTTTCTCGAGGCTGACTCAACGTTCCACGATTTAATTCTTAAATCCTCAAAGAATGTGTTTATTTCCTTAATCTTTGAACCAATCAAGAACTCCTTGCGCGAAGGCAAGAAAAAAACTTCTTCAGTGCCAGAGACTGCACTGCACGGAATTCAGTGGCACAAGATTATTCTTGCTGCTATTAAGTCTGGCGATGCAGAAAAAGCACGACTGGCAATGAACACCCACATGGACCAAGTGATTGATGACATTAATGCGCTAGCCAAGCTCGAGAGATCTAAATTGCGAAAGCCGGTTAAGGTCTAATGTCTGCGCCTTTAGTTGATGTAGTTGCCGTCTCTGATGCCCTACAGGCGTTTCCAAAAGAGAAACCTGTGGATCCAGATGAGGTTCGCAAGGCAACAAGTTCAACAAAAAGGTGCTTAGTAGTCATTGATGATGATCCAACCGGCAGCCAGGCGGTCTCTGGTATTCCAGTTATAACTAAATGGCAGGTTGAGGATTTTCACTGGGCGTTAAACCAGGGCCAAAGCGCAATTTTTGTACTTCTGAACACCAGAGCAGAAAATGAAGAAACTGCAAAAAAACTCAATGCAGAAGCTGTAAGCAACGCGATTACCGCAGCAAAAAAAATCGGCATTGCAATCTCGTTCGTAAGCCGCGGTGATTCAACCCTTCGTGGGCACTTTCCAGCCGAAACCGATGCGATTGCGCAGGCACTCAAAGCCTCCGGCGAAAAACCTAATCTGGCTACGCTGCTGATTCCCGCTTTTCCAGGTGCAGGCCGGGTGACAATTGACGGCATTCACTATCTAAAAACAGGCGACTCACTCACTCCAGTTGGCCAAACCGAGTTCGCTAAGGATGCGACCTTTGGGTACTCAAATTCGAATCTGGCCGATTTTGTGCAGGAGAAAACGCACGGCCGAATCTTGGCTAGCGATGTGCAGAAACTCACGATTGAAACTATCCGCACTTCACCAGAGGCTATTTGCGAATTTTTGATAAATCTAGTTCAGGGTTCTACAGCTGTCGTTGATGCTGTAACAGTAGATGATCTAAGAAATGTTGCCCTGGGCATTGTCTTGGCGGAAAAGCAAAACGCAACGTTCCTTTATCGCACCGGCCCAACCTTTGTGGCTGCCTGGATTGGGCAGCGAGACTATGAACCAATTCACAGCAATGAACTAAAGTCAACCGCAATCTCTCCAACAAAAGGTGGATTAATTGTGGTTGGTTCACACGTTACTCTGACCAACTTGCAACTTGAGCAAGTTCGTTTGAAGTTCCCAGATCTCACAGAAATTGAAGTAAGCCCGGAGGAAGCTCTAAGCCCTACTTTTCTCAGCAATGAGTCAAAAACCATTGTTATTCGGCTTATCGAATTACTTGAGAGCCGAAACGTGATACTTCGAACCAGTAGGAAGCTGATAACCGGTTCAACCCCGGAGGACTCGTTGGATATTTCAAGACGCGTTTCAAACTCAATCGCGAATATCGTGCACCAAGTACTTAGAAGTAGAAACCTTAAGTTTGTGATCGCCAAAGGCGGCATTACGTCAAACGACGTTGCATCAATTGGGCTTGAAGTAAGACACGCGACTGTAATAGGACCTTTACTTCCGGGTCTGGTGTCACTGTGGAGGCCAGTAGACGGCGTTGCCGTCGGCATGCCATTCGTAGTTTTCCCTGGCAATGTAGGCGATGAATTCGCTCTCGCCAAGGTTGTTGAAAAATTATCAAATCCCGAGAGAGAGCAGAGTGCATAATGACTAAGGAAAGCAAACCAACGGTTGCAGTTATCGGCCTTGGGGCCATGGGGCTTCCAATGGCACTAAAGCTAAATGAGTCAATGCCGGTGCGTGCCTACGACCTAAGTGCAGAACGTGCAGCATTAGGAGCAAAAGACGGTTTGACAATATTCTCATCCGCGTCGGAGGCGGCTGAAGGCAGTGATATCGTCATGATCATTGTGCGTAATGCTGCACAGCTAAACGACGCTCTATTTGGCAATGGAAAAGTGGCTGCCAGCACTAAAGCTGGCGCAGTTGTTGTTGTAACCAGCACCGTTGGAATCGATGCGGTAAAAGACACTGCGGCAAAGCTGGCTGCGGCAGGCATTGAACTTGTAGACGCACCCCTAAGTGGAGGTCCGGTCCGGGCTCGCCAGGGCGACCTGCTTATTGTGGTCGGAGGAAGCGCGGCTGCGCGCAAGATCACTCAGCCGGCTCTCGATGCCTTGGCCTCAACTTTGACGGTGGTGGGTGATAACCCGGGAGATGGCCAGGCTCTAAAGACCGTGAACCAACTGCTGTGCGGCATTCACATCGCAGCCGCGGCCGAAGCGCTGGCCCTTGCGGACTCTCTTGGTTTAGACCTAACTAAAACACTCAACGCATTAAACGCTGGGGCGGCATCATCTTTCATGCTTGGCAATCGCGGTGTAAGGATGATCGAGATTCTTGAAGGCAAAGAGCCCGAGGTACTTAGCCGCCTAGACATCTTTGTTAAAGACCTTGGAATCGTGACAGACGCATCCCGCAAATTTGACGTGCCAACACCAATTGCAAGCGTAGCTGAGCAGATGTTCCGTCTTGGAATTTCCCGTGGACTTGACGCCACAGACGATTCATCGGTTATTCGTGTGATTACGAAAGATGCAAAATAAAGAGAAGGTCAGAAAATGAATTCATCTGATTTGAAACCAGTAGTAGGCCTAAAGGGTCTAATAGCGGAAAACGCAAAATTAGAGAAGCTGGTGTCCAATTCGATTTGGGCCGAGGGTCCGGTTTGGTTGCCGGGCAGAGGCTCATTGCGTTGGAGCGACATTCCAGGAAATCAAATTTTTGAATATCACCTTGAATCAAAGACAACCACACTCTACAAAGCTGAAGTGGAATTCACTAACGGCAGAACCCTGGACCACGATGATTCTGTCATTCAGTGTTCTCATGGGAATCGAAGAATTGAACGCGACCGCGATGGAGTTGTTGAATCAATAGTTGATAACTGGAACGGAAAAAAATTCAACTCGCCAAATGACGTGATTGTTGCAAAAGACGGCGGAATTTGGTTTACAGATCCACCGTATGGAATCATTTTTCCTCGAGAGGGCCACCCCGGGGAACGAGAGTACAAAGACCACTATGTATTCCGGTATGAGCCAAAAACCAAAGAGGTAAAAGCAGTAGTGCTAGATGTTGAAGAGCCAAATGGTTTGGCCTTTTCGCCAGACGAGAGTGTTCTCTACATTGCCGATAGTTCAGCCTTGACTAATGATCCTGCTAAGGGCAACAACCACCTTCGCGCCTATGACGTGGTGGGCACGAACTGTAAAAACGGTCGAACCTTTGCAGTTATGGAAAACGGTGTTCCAGACGGACTTCGTGTTGATAAAGACGGAAATGTTTGGGTTGCTACTTTCGATGGTGTGCATGTTTATGCCCCATCTGGTGAACAACTTGGTTGGGTACCAATTCCTGAGAAAGTCTCAAACCTTTGCTTCGGTGGCCCTGATGGAAAGAGAATTTTCATTTGCGCTTCAACGAGCATCTATTCAATTGAGACACTCACAGTTCAAGCGCCTACTCGGTAATGCAAGTTATTGCAGTTGCCGATGACTTATCGGGTGCAACAGAGACCCTGGCAGCGCTTGGGCTGTGGGGAAGTAGAGTCTGGCTAAGTACCACGAACCCCAAGGCATTACTCAATGAAATTAAAGACCATCAGAATATGGTGATTGATTCAAACTGCCGCCAGGTAGGCCCTGAGCGGGCCAGACTGCAGCTAAAGGAAATCTCTAATGTCTTGACCAATCTGCCTAAGGGCTCTGTTGTCTTTAGAAAAGTTGACTCTCTACTAAGAGGCAATCTGGCCCAAATAGTTGAAGAGGCGCAACAGCATGGTCCGGTGATAGTTGCAGTGGCTAATCCAGAGACCGGAAGAACTGCAGCGGGAGGGGTCGTCTACGTGAACAATACGCCCTTGGATCAAACCGGATTGTGGGAAATTGAAACAAGCAAGCCTTGGAGCTCGATTGCTGAAGCATTGGTTCCAAGCAGTAGCAGAGTCATTTCAATAGAAATGGTGCGCTCGGGCAAAGCGAATCTAGTTCAGGTACTTACTGAGGCATCTAATGCCGGTGCAGTTTCAATTTGCGATTCACAAACCGAAGAAGACCTAGACCTAGTTGCTGAGGCGGCTATGGCTATAGAGAAGGCACAGTTGGTGGGCACGGCAGGACTTGCGAGAGCAATTGCCAAAAGGATAAAGCTGCAAACCTTGCCCCAAGAAATACCTAAACTTTCAACCGATGAGATTTCCGTCTTAGTAGGTTCCGCAGCACAAGCCAGTGAAAGACAAATCGAGAAACTTTCTGGCATGAAGGCAACAACGTTCAAACTGAACGACGAGAAATCCACATTTCCGAGCTTGATGGAAATTGGTAAATCTTCTCTTGTGCTAACCGGTGGCGAGACGGCAAGACGGGTGCTGGAAACACTTGATGTGAACTGGATTAAACCATTTTCGGAAATTGAAAACGGTGTGGTGGCAAGTCAAACGAATGACGGCCGAGTAGTTGTGATCAAGCCCGGAAGTTACGGGGACGACCTTGCCCTTGTGCGTGCAGTGAATTTTATTAGTGAGCTACCTACCGAATGAGAAACTAAATGAGTGAAAACAAACTTCCAGTAATAGCAATAACTATGGGTGATGCGGCTGGAGTGGGGCCTGAGGTAATTGTTGGTGCACTTGCGGATGCAAGACTTTACCGCGAATGCAATCCTGTCGTCATTGGGGACACTGCGCGATTAAGGCTTGCAGCGCGGGTATTGAATTCAAATACTGAGATCCATGAAATTCAAGATATTTCCCAAGCCAAGTATGCCGTTAACTCAATATCGGTAATTGATCCGCATTTAATTCCAGAGGACCTTGCCTGGGGCAAATTATCTTCCGTTGCGGGTAATGCAGCATTTGAATACATAAAAATTGCGTGCGAACTAGCAATGAGCGGAAAGGCCCAAGCAATTTGCACGGCTCCGCTCAACAAAGAAGCTCTTCATGCTGCTGGTCACATTTATCCGGGGCACACGGAGTTACTTGCGCATTTCACAAACACCCCTGAGGTATCAATGATGCTTTCGACGGAAAAGTTGAAAGTAATTCACGTGACAACTCATATTGGTTTGATTGATGCGGTAGCAAAAATTGAGCCAGGCCTGGTTGAACGAACCATAAGAAGAGGCCATGAGGCGCTGGTGCGAGCAGGCAACCCAAACCCAAAGATCGGTGTTTGTGCAATTAATCCGCATGCAGGCGAAGGCGGACTATTTGGATACGGGGAAGAGGCTTCAAAGATTGAGCCAGGCGTCCGGGCCGCAAGGGAAACTGGCATTGATGTGACCGGGCCATTACCGGCAGATACACTTTTTTTCTTGGCTGGTCGCGGAGACTACGACCTTGTGGTGGCCATGTATCACGACCAGGGCCACGGGCCGGTAAAAGTTTTGGGCATTGAGGCTGGGGTAAACATTACTGTTGGCATGCCAGTGATCAGGACATCGGTTGATCATGGAACTGCATTTGATATTGCGGGCACTGGAAAGGCCGATTCAAGAAGTATGGTCGAGGCGATTCACCAAGCTGCTCAAATGGCAACAAAAGTGGCCTAACCCAAACCTTTCTTTTACTTATGCAGCTTGTTTGCTTTCCAAGCACCCGTGCTCCAAAGAGCCCAAAGCACAAGTAGCGGTTGAAAGAACAGGCGGATAAGCCTGGCGGTATCGGTGTTTAATCCAAACGCATCTGTGTGGGTAAGCCACTGCGAGATGTTGCCCGGAAACACCGCAATAAATAGCAACGCAGCAGCAGCGCCAGCCCACCGCTTGTGAAACCCTGAAACCAACCAAACACCAATAGCAATCTCGACCCAACCACTGGCCACAACAACGAAGTCGGCCTCGAGAGGCAACCAGGTTGGCACCTGAGCCACGAATTCTGTGCGAGCAAAGGTTAGGTGACCGGTTCCCGCAAACATCAGGGCTGCACCAAGCAATAGGCGGGCGATGACTTTAGGTAACGTGCGCATAGTCATAAGATTACCTAGCCGTTGTTGCAACGCTAAGGACGGCGCTCATTTTGCGGCAACACCCAAGAACCTTCTACTTGGTGTTGACCTGCGCGCTAAAGGTGAGTCGGATTGCCACCAGGTTTGTTTCCAGCTTTGGGCTGCTGTTCAAAATTGTGGAGGCGTGATCAAGTAGCCCTGGCTTCATTGCCTCTAAAACCTTGCTGAATTCCAGTGCCCGGGCTATGGCCGCAGCGGATGTCTCAGAACTTGAATAACCACCGATAAATTGAGCCGAGTCCACAACGGCATCGGCGGGAATTGAATTGCTTTTCAAGTAAGCAGCGATGTGGGCCTGTAGGTTTTCCAAGTCGTCCACCTGGTATGCGCGCGCAAAGGCGCCATCAAAGTGCTCTGTGTAGGTATACGAGCCTGAAACGCCACCAGCGCCACTTGATGAATTACCTTTACTGACTGCCGATGAACTTCCAATTGAAAACTGCGGGATAAATGTGATGGTTGCAAGAAAGACAACCATCAACGCAATCAACATGTCAGAGAACATCCAGCCGGCTTGTCCGGTTACGTCCTCTGGTTCTGCAAAATTTGATTGAGGCATTACTTGCCTAGCTTTTTCTCTGCCTTTGCAATTTCGCGCTGCAGCGCTGAAAGTTGGGTCTTGAGAGAGCTGGTTGAACTTTTTACCTGGGTAGCCGCTTCAGAAACATTTTTAGCGAGCCTGGCATATGGTTTCTCAATTGCTGCTCCATTAGCAAGAGAAGACTTTAGAGCCTTAACTGACTTTGAAACTTCGGCTGAGACAGAACCGCTGGTAATTGGTTTGTATTCAAAAAGAGCAGCCTTAATTTCTAGGGCCAAAGCGTTTCGTGTAGTGGCGAAATATTTATTGGCACGCGAAAGATTATTTTGACCTCTAGATTGCATTACGCCAACAATTGCTGTCAGAAGAATAACCATGGCCACAATCACAAAGTCAAGCTGGGCTATTGAACCAATGCTCCAAAACTTATCTAGTAACCCGTATCCGTCTTGCCAGAATTGCAAAAAATTCGCCGGCGTTCCCGTGTTCTGAAGTACAAATTCATTGAATGCTTTTGTTGCTTCACTTACTGCTGCCCAGGTAAGTGCCACTGGAACAAAAATGATTATGTTCCTAATGCCAGCTAGCAGCCGCGCAATTCTTAAAATCCCAGAACTGCCTAGAGCGTTGTAGTTGGGTAAATAGTCTTGAGGCTCTATTCCTTGCCAGAACTCCAAATCTTTATTGGCATCTAATGCAGCATCAAGCCCAACCAAATATGCATCTTGGGTGTGCCCAAAATTTTGCGCCCAACCTTGCAATTGTTCGCGTAGGGCCTGCAGATCGCTTGATTTTGAATTCATGATTATTTAATCTTCAAAATTGTGCCGGCATTGGTTGCAAGGTTAAGAGCACCGCCATCTTTTGGATCAAAGATTTCAATTTCATAAGGTGAATCAGGAAAGGCAACATAAACGTTTGCAGCGTAGGTCTTGCTGTAAAAAACTTGGGCACCGTCGGCGTTGGTAAATGAAATTGCGTTGGCCTGGTTTCCGGCTGCTTTGGTTATTGAAAAAGCGTCACTCTGCGGGTAGGTGGCAATTACCCGATAATCCGCATTGGTGTCTTCGAGACCTTGGCCGTTAGGTAGATAGCGCACAAATACTTGGCCGTTTGCATTAGAAATCAGGCTGTATTTTGCGCCGTCCATTGGCCCAACCCAGTAGGCGTTGAGCTTATTGCTGATTACCTGGTCACGAAGTTGGGCCTCAGTAAGCGCCACCTGGCCAAGCGTTGCCCCGGCAGCGGTCACATTTGAAGCGCCTATAGAAGTGATTGCAAAAGTTAGGCCGCCGCCAATTAGCGCGCCTGCAAGCGCGGCACCAGCAGTCACTCGAATGGCAAACCTTTTTGTCCAGGTTGGTTCGCCAAAGGAGTAGGGCTTGGATCCTGATTTTGGCATTACTAGGCGTTTAGGGGGATCGCTCAAATAGGTTTCGTTGGTCATTGTTTTCCTAACACGTCGTATTCGGTGCCACTCATCTTGCCTTTATAAACCGTGCAGTTTCCAAACTTGATTGTTCCGTCGCTGGCGACACAAATAGTTAGTGCGTTGTATCCGGAAGTTCCTGAATCACCTTTTGGTCCTACAGGTCCCGCGGGGCCAGTTGGACCTGCCGGACCGGTTGCGCCTGTTGCGCCGGTAAGTCCACGCAGGCCTTGTGCACCATCGGAACCATCGTTGCCGTCCGCGCCTTTTAGAGCTGCCAAGAATTGACTGGTAGTTGCATAGCGCTGGTTGGTTTGAGTTTTCCAAATATCGAATGCACTCAAACCATCTTTACCGTCAATTCCGTCGACACCGTCTTTTCCGGCAACACCTTGAATACCTTGTAGGCCACGATCTCCTGTTGCGCCTTTGTCTCCGGTAGATCCCTTGGCGCCGGTTGCTCCGGTGTCACCCTTTGG
>JBDLVL010000026.1:0-8412 GCA_039804765.1 Actinomycetota bacterium
AGGCCGTAGCAAAGAAGGCTCCTGCAAAGAAGGCTGTTGCTAAGAAGGTTGTAAAGAAGACTGTTGCAAAGAAGGCAGCTCCTAAGAAGGCCGTAGCAAAGAAGGCTCCTGCAAAGAAGGCAGTTGCAAAGAAGGCTCCAGCACGTAAGCCAGCTGCAAAGAAGGCTGTTGCTAAGAAGGCTCCTGCAAAGAAGACTGCTGCGCGCAAGCCAGCAGCTCGCAAGGTAGCAAAGAAGAAGTAATTCTTCTAAACCTTTATAAAAAGAACCCTGCCGAAAGGCAGGGTTCTTTTTTGCTTAACTGATTAGTTTTTGGAAACCACCCAGGCAGCAGCGCTACTTAGAGTTGGGTGCTGAAACTTGAACCCAGTTGCAAGCAGTTTTTCTGCAGACATGTTTTGGCTACACAGCAACAGTTCGGTTGCCGCTTCACCCAGGATCATCTTCAGTGCAAAAGCTGGCACTGGAATAATTGCCGGACGCTTAAGTTCCTTGGCAAGTGCAACCACAATGTCTTTACAAGTTGCCGGCTCCGGTGCGGTTAGGTTGAACGCTCCGGTTGCCGACGGGGTATTGATCAAATGAATGATGGCCGCGGCTTCATCTACCTGGCTAATCCAGGCCCACCATTGCTTGCCGGATCCAAGTGGTCCGCCGACGCCCAATTTGATCAGCGGCAATAGTCGTCCAAGCGCGCCAAGCTGGCGAGACATCACCATTGTGGTTCTGGCAAGAACTACGCGAACACCCTTTGGTGCCTTAAGCGCTTCTTGCTCCCACTGGTTGGCCAAGTCGCTCAAGAACCCAGAGCCCTTTGCTGCGGACTCTGTCAGCACCTGGTCACCACTGTCACCATAGAACCCCGATGCCGATCCGCTGACGAAAACCTTTGGCGGATTCTTAGCCGCGGCCATGGCCTTCACCAATGTGCGAGTTGAATCAATTCTCGATGCAACAATCTCTTGCTTGTACTTTTTGGTCCATGGAATTTTTCCGGTGGTAGCTCCGGCCATGTTCACCACAGCATCGATGTTTTCCATCAGTTCTGCTGGAATAGTTCCGGTGGCTGGATCCCATTCGACCTCGCCAGGGCCTGCAATTGGTCGACGCACCAACTTGATTGGTTCGTGACCGGCAGCCTTCAATTGGCGAGCAACCTCGCTGCCAACCAATCCACTAGCACCAGAAATCAGAACGCGCATTTAGAACTCCTCAGGGTGAGGGCCGGTGCGCAATCCTGAATCCAGGCTTGCGATGGCGGCCATATCGGTGTCATCAAGTTCAAAATCAAAGACCGAGATATTTCCGGCCAAGCGAGATGCAGTCGCGGTTTTAGGAATCACCAAATTGCCAAGTTGAATGTGCCAGCGCACGAGTACCTGAGTGGCAGTGCGGTTGTGCTTTGTGCAAATTGTTTGGATCACCGCGCTGTCGTTGAAGCGGCCACGAGCAAGCGGTGACCAAGCCTCTGTTGCAATTCCATGTGCCGCGTTGAAAGAGCGCACCTCTGCCTGCTGCAGGCCCGGGTGCAGCTCAACTTGGTTGAGTGCAGGAACCGCACCTCCGGTTGCCAATAGTTGCTCAAGGTGAGCCGGCTGAAAGTTTGAAACACCTATGCCGCGAATCTTGCCCGACTGCTGCGCCTGTTCAAAGGCAGCCCAGGTGTCGACGAATTTATTTAGCTGGGGGCTAGGCCAGTGGATCAAGAGCATGTCAATGTATTCAATGTTGAGTCGAGCAAGGCTTTCGTCTATCGCCGCGAGGGCACGATCAAAACCGTGATCGTCTTTCCAAATCTTGGTGGTGATAAAAATCTCTTCACGGGATATTCCAGAGTTCCTAACCGCGCTGCCAACCTCTGCCTCGTTGCCATAGAAGGCGGCGGTGTCGATGCGGCGATAGCCTGCCTCAAACGCACTCAGGATTAGCGGCTCGGCCGATTCGCCATTCAGTTTGTAAACGCCCAGACCAACCTGCGGAATCAGCTGGCCATTGTTTAGTTTGACCTTGGGGTTGTTGATTGTTTTCGCATCCATGGTTAACTCCAAGGCCCAAATATCGGATTCCATTCCTGAATTACCCGTTCGCCAATGCAGCCGGCGATGTCAAAGGGGTCATTGTCTAAAGTTTCGGCAACTTCTTTGAGTGAATCTGCGCGCCAAATTAAAAGCGATGTAGGTGTATCCACCATTGGACCGCTTGCCAGCAAAGTTCCTTCTGCAAGACGCTCGGCAAGCCAGGCTCGGTGAATTGGTCGCACTTCGGCTAGGTGCTCCGGAGTTGCGGTGTAGTGATAAGTGACGGCGTAGGTAGGCATGAGACCAGCCTAAACGCGGTGGCGCGAAGCGGTATGGGTGTTTTAAATCCAGCTTGGCAGCCACATGTGGGCATGCCAGTACCAGTAAGGGATCCAGGCGCCATTCCAGATTGGCAGGAAGAATATCGTGGCCAGCAAGCAAAGCACCGCGTAGAGCACGAACAGGCCCTGCGCACGAATTGGGCGCGCAGCTTGATACACGTAGTGCCGTGCCACAAAAATAAGCGCCAGAATCATCCAGGGAAAGAAGGCGATTGCGTAGAACTGAAAAGTTGTGCGATTCAAAAACAAAAGCCACGGTAGGTAGCCGCCGGCAAGTCCAAGCAAAATGATTCCTGCGGTGCGCTGACGAGTCTTCACAAACCAGACCGCCAAGAAAAACACCGATGCCGCCGCCGGCCACCAGATGAACGGATTGCCGAGTGCAGTTACGGCGCTCGAGCAACCGCCAATCGTGTTGCAAGAATCTTGGCCCAGATCCAGCCCCTCGTAAAAGAAGCTGGTTGGGCGAATTGCGAATAACCAACTGAGTGCATTGGCAGCGTAGTTGTGCGGCGTGTGTAGGCCCACGTGAAAGCCGTAGGCGGCCTTGTGATATTCCACAAGCGATGTGAACCAATTACCGGTCACGTTTCGGTTGTATCCGCCGCTGGTGAAGATCCAACCAGACCAACTGGCCAGGTAAATAAGTGCGCTGATTGGAACCAGATTTACGAAGGTGAACGCACCTTGTTTTAGTAATCCAGTAGTTTTCCAATCGGTTTGGCCTGCGGCGCGTCTGGCAAGTGCCTCACTGACCAAAACGTAAATTCCAAATGCCGCGATGATGTAAAGCCCCGACCACTTGACGGCAGTAGCGGCACCAAGGCTTAGGCCGGCGGCTATTAGCCAGGGTCTAAAACGCACTAGGCGATCAATATCGCGCAGTTGTTGATCGCGAAGTAAAAAGTAAAAAGCCAGTAGCGCAAAAAACATCAGCGAGTTGTCTAGCAGCGCGGTGCGGGCCAGCACGATTGCGTGACCATCGATGGCAAATAGGAAACCGGCAGCCAGTGCCCAGGCCGTTGACTTGAAAATAAGTTTGGCAATCACTATCAAAAGACCAACTGCCGCAATGCCAATTAGTGCGGTCGTGATGCGCCACGCGTATGAGTGCTCCGGACCAAACAACCACATTCCCAAACCAATGATCCATTTGCCCAGTGGCGGGTGAACTACAAAACTTGGGTCGGTCAGATATGTATTTACCGAACCGGATTCAAAAGCTAGATTGGCATCGTTTGGCCAGGCACGCTCGGCACCGTTGTTCCAAAGAGTCCAAGCATCTTTTACGTAATAGGTCTCATCAAAAACCAACTTGCCCGGATAGCCCAGATTCCAAAGGCGCAGCACCGCGGCCAGGGCAATGATTAGCCAAGCACCAAAGCGATCGATGAACTTGCGCACATCGGTGCGGTTTAGGTAGTTGGTCAGGGTAGCAATCACGTCCCTAATGCTAGACAAGAATGCTGGACAATAGAGCGTGCTTATTCTTGCTGCGACCCCAATAGGTAATCTTGCCGATGCGTCGCCGCGCCTGGTCGAGGCCATGGTGCAATCCAAGTTCATCGCTGCCGAAGACACCCGCAGTCTATTGAAGCTGGCCAATTCGTTGGGCGTAAAACTAAACGCCCGACTATTTAGCCTGCACGAACACAACGAGGGTGATCGCCTAAGGCAAATTCTGGAGATAGCGCAGGACGAAACCGTTTTGGTAGTCAGCGATGCCGGAATGCCAACCGTGAGCGACCCGGGATTCCTGCTGGTGCGTGCCGCGGTTGAGGCCAAGATTGAGGTCACTGTAATTCCTGGCCCGTCTGCAGTGCTCAGCGCGCTCGCCGTATCGGGGTTGCCAACTGACAGATTCACGTTTGAGGGATTCTTGCCGCGAAAGCAAGGCGACCGTCGCAAGATGTTTGCATCGTTGGCACGCGAACCACGCACCATGGTGTTTTTTGAATCGCCACACCGAATTTTGGAGTCGCTGGAAGACGCGGTGCTGGAATTGGGTGCTGATCGAGCAGCAACGGTGTCTCGCGAACTGACCAAGAAGTTTGAGCACACCGAGCGCGGCACGTTGGCGCAGCTGGTTGAGTGGGCCAAGGGCGAGCCAAAGGGCGAGATGGTGATGGTAATTGCCGGCGCGCAGGTTGCCGAAGTACAGATTGAAGATTTGGTTGAGCAGGTGCTTGCTTTGTTGGGGGATGGCGCCAAGCTCAAAGAAGCAGTGGCAGAGATTGCTTCTGCTGCCGGAGCCAGCAAGAGCGACCTGTATCAGCTGGTGCTAGACCGCCGCAAGGCAGGCAACTCACTAGGTTAAGATTGAACCCATGCCTGCAAACAAGGGAAAGTCGTTCTACGTAACGACCCCAATCTTCTACGTCAATGACGCTCCGCACATTGGTCACGCCTATACAGAGGTGGCTGCCGACGTCTTGGCTCGCTGGCACCGTCAGCGCGGCGAGCAGTCGTTCCTGCTAACCGGCACCGATGAGCACGGCGAGAAGATCCTGCGCACCGCAGCAGCCAACAAGACCACGCCGCAGGAGTGGGCAGACAAGCTGGTTGAAGAAGCGTGGTTGCCACTGCTTGAAACCATTGACATCAACAACCAAGACTTCATTCGCACTACAGAGCCACGTCACGAAAAGAACGTGCAGGTTTTCTTGCAGCACCTTTACGACACCGGTTTCATTTACAAGGGTTCTTACGAAGGCAACTACTGCGTTGGTTGCGAGGAATACAAGACTGAGGGCGATCTGATTGATGGCCAAGGCGATTTTGCCGGTCAGCAGGTTTGTGCGATTCACTCGAAGCCGGTTGAGAAACTGCAAGAGACCAACTACTTCTTTAAGCTGAGCGAATTCACTCAGCCGCTGTTGGATTTCTACGAAGCCAACCCAACTTTCATTCAGCCAGATTCTGCGCGCAACGAGGTTGTTGCATTCGTTCGTCGCGGACTTGATGATCTTTCAATCTCGCGTTCAAAGGAAAAGTTTGACTGGGGCATCGACATTCCTTGGGACAACGGGCACATCACCTACGTTTGGTTTGATGCGCTTTTGAACTACATCACCGCAATTGGCTATGGCGAGGACTCAGCCGATGCCAAGGCAACGTTTGAATCACTTTGGCCAGCAAGTGTGCAGGTAGTTGGAAAAGACATCTTGCGCTTCCACGCAGTTATCTGGCCAGCCATGTTGATGGCTGCCGGTCTTGCTCCGGCGAATCAGGTGTTTGGTCACGGTTGGTTGCTTGTTGGTGGCGAGAAGATGTCAAAGTCAAAGCTCACCGGTATTGCGCCTTCGCAAATCACCGACACTTTTGGTTCAGACGCATTCCGCTACTACTTCATGAAGGCAATCGCTTTTGGAAGTGACGGTTCGTTCTCGTGGGAGGACTTGTCTGCCCGCTACCAGGCCGAGCTTGCCAACGGTTTTGGAAACTTGGCCTCGCGCGTGATCGCAATGGTGCACCGCTACTTCGAAGGTGTGCTTCCAGCCGCCGGCGAATACACCGATGCCGACTTGCAGGTGCAAAGAATTGCCGCTGCCGCCGTTGCCGATTCTGATGCCGCAATTGAAAAGGTTGCGATTCACGACGCGATTGGCGCGATCTGGACTTTGGTTGATGAGTTAAACAACTACATCACTGTGCAAGAGCCTTGGGTACTTGCCAAGGACGAAGCAACTCGCGATCGCCTGGCAACCGTTTTGAACACCACCGTTGAGGGCCTACGCGTGCTTGCAGTTCTGTTGAACCCAATCACCCCTAAAGCAACCGCAAAGCTTTGGGCGGCCATTGGAGTTTCACTTGGCTCAATCGATGACCAGCACACTGCCGATGCCGGTAAGTGGGGGCAGTTCACTGCCGGTGCCGCGATTGGCGAGCTAGAGGCATTGTTCCCTCGCATAGAGACCACTGAAGAAGCCAAGTAGTCATGAGCCAACGCAAAGCACCTGCGTTTGCCTCAGCGTTTCCTGCGGCGCCTGAGCCTCTTGAAGTAGCAATTTATGACAACCACTGTCACCTTGATTTTGTTTTCGATGAAGATCTTGGCGCGATGCCGTGGAATGAAAATCTAGACATCGCCCAGAGCGTTGGCATCAAAGGCGTGGTTCAGGTTGGCGTGACTCTAGAAAGTTCTAAGTGGTGTGCCCAGTTGGCAACCAAGGACGTGCGAGTCTTGGCGGCGGTGGCGCTGCACCCAAACGAGGCTCCGCTCTACGAAAACCTAGATGCATTGAATGCCGCGATTGCCGAGATTGAAGCATTAGCAACGCAACCTCGCGTGCGTGCTATTGGCGAGACCGGTTTAGATTTCTTTAGAACCCAGGGCGAGAATTCGATTGCACTGCAGCAGCACAGTTTTGAAGAGCACATTCGCATCGCCAAGGAAAACAACATTGCGCTGATGATTCACGACCGTGATGCCCACGACGAAGTGGTGTCCACCTTGAAGCGCGTTGGTGCTCCGGAAAAAGTTATCTTCCACTGTTACTCGGGTGAAACCGATCTTGCTCAAATCTGTATCGACAACGGCTGGTACATGTCATTTGCCGGCAACATCACCATCAAGCGCAATCAACACCTGCGTGACTCACTTGCGATGGCGCCAAAGGAATTGATTCTGATTGAAACCGATGCGCCGTTCTTGGCTCCGGAGCCATTCCGTGGCCGACCAAACGCTCCGTATCTGGTGCCGGTGACCGCGAGATTCATGGCAGAGGTGCGTGGCGAAGACTTGAACGAACTATGCGAGCAATTGGCGCTAAACACTGAGACCGTCTACGGCGATTGGGCAGCGGGTTTCTAGTGGTTGATCTTTTAGGTGCAGTTGATGTTCGCGAGTTGGCATCACGACTTGACGTGACCCCAACCAAAAAACTTGGTCAAAATTTTGTCACCGATCCAAACACCATTCGCCGCATCGTTGCTGCAGCAAAACTTACCGGCGCCGAGACTGTAGTTGAAATTGGTCCGGGTCTTGGTTCACTAACCCTTGGACTCCTTGAAGTTGCCAAAAATGTAATCGCAGTTGAGATTGATCCAAAGATGGCCGCCGAGCTTGAGACAACAATTGCCAAGCGCGCACCGGGCACTAACTTCATTTTGGTTCGCGACGATGCGCTCAAGGTAAACGAACTGCCTGCCGCGCCGGATGCTCTGGTGGCAAACCTTCCTTACAACATCTCTGTTCCGGTGCTGCTGCACTTTTTGGAGCGCTTTACTTCAATCCAAACTGGGCTGGTTTTAGTTCAGGCAGAGGTGGCACACAGATTAGCCGCCGAACCAGGTTCAAAGATTTATGGCATCCCAAGTGTGAAGTTGGCTTGGTATGCCGATTCTTATTTGGCGGGCAACGTTGGCCGCAACATTTTCTGGCCGGTACCGAATGTAGATTCCGCCTTGGTTTACTTCTCAAAGCGTGCGGTGCCGCTTGGTGACGAAGCTTTGCGGTTGGCAACCTTTGAGGTAGCCGATGCAGCCTTTGGTCAGCGTCGGAAGACACTTCGACAGGCAATTGCCAACTGGGCTGGTTCACCGGCCGAGGCGGAACGCATTTTGATTTCCGCAGGCATTAGTCCGCAGGCACGTGGTGAAGAACTCACTGTTCACCAGTTCCTAGCCATAGCGAAGGCGCGCTAATGGCAATTGCTTTCAAGGTGCAAGAAGATTTTGAGTCTGGCATGGGTCAACTTTTTTCCGTGCTCAGTGACGTATCGTCGTGGGTGGTTTTTGACCGGCCTAGATTAATCTCGGCAAAGAATGGCGAAGTGAAGTTGGCTTTCCAAGACAACAGCCGAGCAATCATTTCTTTTGAAATGATCCAAGGCGGCGTGCGCGCAAATGTTGTTCACGAGTTATTGAAGAGTGAATCGGAAATTAAGCCACGCCAGCAATACTGGCAAGACGTTTTGGCCGGCATGCACAGAAGATTGGATCAGAAGTGAGCAATCGCGTGACTGTGAGTGCACCAGGAAAAATCAACATCTTCTTTAAGGTTGGTGCGCTTCAAGAGAACGGCTATCACGAGGTTCTAAGCGTGTATCAGGC
>JBDLVL010000027.1:0-6669 GCA_039804765.1 Actinomycetota bacterium
TGATTATTGGCTTGGTGATTGGCGGGGGAGCAGCGGCAACCGCGCTGGCCGACGCCGGCGAAGTTGTTCGTCTAGGTCAACCAATTGCCAAACTAATTATGAACTTCTCAATGGCTGTTGCCGTTGGCACACTGGTCTTCGCCGCATTTGCACTGCCTGAAAAAGCACTGCCCGAAAAAACTCCCCTGCTTGGCCGTGCACTAGACCTAGCCGCAGGCGCGGCAATTGTTTGGGCACTTTCCGGCGCACTAAATTTTCTACTCACGTATCTATACGTTTCAGGTACTTCAATTAGCACCGATGCAACCTTCGGCCAGAGCCTTTTTCTTTTTGCAACCTCAATTGAACTTGGCACAGCACTGACGCTGAATGTTGCTGCTGCGGTACTGGTATCGGTGTTAGCAATTTCATTTAGATCACTCCCTGCAACTGCGTTGATTGCTGCGTTGGGGTTGGCGGCGCTGGTGCCACTTGCATTGATTGGGCACGCGGCCGGAACTGCGAACCACTCGCAAGCAGTGAACTCAATTGGCGTGCACCTGGTGGCCGTGGTGATTTGGGTTGGTGGCCTGGTAGCGCTTTTCACATTGCGCGGCACGACTGCCGAGCAATCAAGCACTCTGACTAAGCGATATAGCTCGCTGGCTTTGGTGGCTTTTGGCCTGGTCACGGTGTCAGGTATTTCCTCTGCACTGATTCGCATAAATACTTTTGAGAAAATTTTCAGTAGTTACGGCCTACTTGTGGCGCTAAAAATTGCGGCACTTATTTTGCTTGGCGTGCTGGGTGCGATTTACCGCACCAGACTAATCGGCAAGTTGGCGGCAAGCGCTCCTGCGGTAAAGAACTTTCTTGGCTTAGTGCTAGTTGAGTTTGTAATCATGGGCACCGCAATGGGCCTGGCAACCGCGCTTGGTAAAACTCCAACTCCGGGTGGCGACAAGTGGATCAGCAACGTGACACCCGCTCAACTGCTAACCGGCGAACCTTTGCCGCCAGAACTAACAGCGGCGAGCTTCTTTACCGCTTGGCGCATTGATTTAGTTTGGGCAATTATCTGCTTTGGTGCGATTGGTGCCTACCTATTGGGCGTTCGCAAGTTGGCAAAGCGCGGAGACAAATGGTCTTGGTCCCGCACTGCATCTTGGATTACCGGAATGTTGGTGTTGTTCTACACAACATCGGGTGCATTGAATGCCTATGAAGAATACCTATTCAGCATTCACATGATTGGTCACATGATTTTGGCCATGGGTATTCCAGTGCTGTTGGTGCCGGGCGCTCCGGTCACGCTGCTGATGCGCGCGGTAGAGAAGCGCCACGATGATTCGCGCGGTATTCGCGAGTGGGTGCTTTGGGCGGTGCACACTAAGTACGCAAGATTTGTAGCCAACCCCATAGTTGCCGCCGTGCTTTTCGCCAGCTCGCTGGTGACCTTTTACTACACACCGCTTTTTGCCTGGGCAACTCATGAGCACATTGGTCACGAGTGGATGATCGTGCACTTCTTGATTACCGGATACCTATTTGCGCAGGCACTTATCGGTATTGATCCGGGTCCGGTTCGCTTGCCTTACGCCGCACGTTTATTGCTGCTGATTGCCACCATGGCATTCCACGCATTCTTTGGCCTAAGCCTGATGAGTGGCAACGGATTGTTACTCGCCGATTGGTATGGGGCTATGGGCCGAACCTGGGGGGAGTCGCCAATCGATGATCAACACACCGGCGGTGCGATCGCCTGGGGCATTGGTGAAATTCCTACCGCTCTGCTAACCATCATTGTTTCTGTGCAGTGGTTCAAATCTGATTCCCGAGATGCAAAGCGCCTTGACCGTGCGAGCGATCGAAGCGGAAACCAAGACGTTGATGAATACAACAAGATGCTGGCCAAGCTTGCGGCCCGCGATGCGCGCTCATCTGGGAACGGCGGCCGCAACTAATGGAAATCATTGAACTTTCGAACGAGCAACAGAATCTCTTTGATTACATCGAAAATTCTGAGAACAATATTTTCGTAACCGGTCGTGCCGGAACTGGTAAATCAACCTTGCTTACATTCTTTATTGAAAATACTGAGAAGCGGGTTGCTGTTTGTGCACCAACCGGAGTTGCCGCATTGAATGTTGGCGGTCAAACCATTCATTCGCTTTTTGGTTTTCCGTTTGGCTTGTTGGCCAACGAAGATCTTGGTCGTCACATGCATCGCCGCACCCGCGAAGTTTTGAAGACGCTTGATGTTTTGGTGATTGATGAAATTTCAATGGTCAATGCCGACATGATGGACGCCATTTCACGAGCAATGGGAATCGCACGCGGTAAACGCAAGATTCCTTTTGGTGGCGCGCAAGTAGTTATGTTCGGCGACCCATACCAACTTGCACCGGTACCCGGCAACAACGAAGAGCGCGCCTATATGGCCGAGAACTATCAGAGCTCTTGGTTCTTTGATGCGCACGTTTGGCGTGAAGACACTCTTGAGCGCTACGAGCTAAACGAAATCTTTAGACAGCACGACGAACACTTCAAAGAGATTTTGAACGCGATTCGTGACGGTTCCTGCACGCAAGAAATGCTGGATTACCTAAACCAGTGCGGAAATCGGTTTCCTAAAAACGAAGAAGTAATTCGTCTTGCCACCATCAACGAATCTGTAAACGCGGTAAACCGCACTCGCATGGATAAATTGCAGACAGAGTCCAAAAAGTTTGACGCCATTTATAGCGCGGCAGATCAACAGGCCTTTGGCCGCAACCTACCGGCCGAGCCTGTGCTTGAACTAAAGGTTGGCGCCCAGGTCATGTTCATCAAGAACGATGACGGCGGCAAGAAGGCCAGCGACGGTTCATCGGTTCGTCGTTGGGTGAACGGAACCATTGGTCACGTAGTTGAGATGCCAAAATCCGGCGGCGTAAAGGTTGACGTAGACGGCGAAATTTTTGATGTGGGCCGCTCGACGTGGGAGAAGGTTCGCTACGAGATTGAAGAAGAATTTGACGAGGCAACCGGCAAGACCAAAGAGGTATTGATTGCGGTGCCCCTGGCCGAGTTCCAGCAGATTCCCTTGCGTTTGGCTTGGGCCGTGACCATTCACAAATCGCAGGGACAGACCTACGACGAGGTTGTGATCGACATGGGTCGCGGAGCATTCAGCCCTGGCCAGACCTACGTTGCGCTGTCTCGTGTGCGCTCGCTTGAGGGCCTTTACTTAACTCGCGCGATTCGCATGAACGACATCATGGTTGACACCGATGTGCTCAGGTTTATGGGCGGCCACCGCCAGGCACCTATCGAGAAGTTGTTTTAGCTAGTTTTAACTCCCGCATGGCCAAGAAGACAGGGAATCATGCTCCTTGCAGAGGCGGTAATCTAGAGCCATGCTTTTGTCAGACCGCGATATCCGCGCATCCATTGAGGCCGGCCAGATTGGCCTTGAGCCACTAGACATGGATCTTCTTCAGCCGTCATCCTTTGACGTGCGAATTGACCGCTTCTTCAGACTTTTTGATAACCACAAGTACGCCTACATTGACCCAGCAGAGGACCAGTCAGAGCTAACCCGCTTCATTGAAGTTGCCCCTGACGAGCCATTCATTCTGCACCCGGGTGAGTTCGTGCTTGGTTCAACCTACGAGTTCGTAAAGCTGCCAGACAACATCGCCGCTCGTCTAGAGGGCAAGAGCTCGCTGGGCCGTCTGGGTTTGGTGACCCACTCAACTGCTGGTTTTGTTGACCCGGGCTTTAATGGTCACGTCACCCTTGAGCTTTCAAACATGGCAACTTTGCCAATCAAACTTTGGCCAGGAATGAAGATTGGTCAGCTGTGTTTCTTCCAGTTGTCATCGCCTTCAGAGACCCCATACGGTTCAGAAAAATACCTAAACCGATACCAAGGTCAGCGCGGCCCAACCGCCTCGCGTTCATTCATGAACTTTCACCGCACCGACGTAGGTAACGCGCCGCTAGAGCAGTAGTGCATTCGGTTTTAGACTGGAAGTATGAACAAGTTACTCTCGGCAATCGCCGCTGCCCTTCTAATCTCGACCTCACTAACTTCATGCGCAAGCACTTCTGAAACCGGTTCTTCTACCTCAGAGATGAAACTTGCTGCCGTTGGCATTGACAACGGTTGGGTCCGTGTTTCTGAGTACAGTGATCACGTTGGCGGCATGACCGGCGCATTTGCAACTTTCACAAACAACACCGATGCAGATATCAAGATCCTTGGTGGTTCCGCCGAAATCGCAACAATGGTTGAGGCACACGAAGTTGCAATGTCTGGCGGCAAAATGGTGATGCAGCCAAAAGAAGGCGGCATTGTTATTCCCGCCGGTGAGTCATTGACCCTTGAGCCAGGCGGATTGCACATCATGTTGATGGGCCTGAAGAAAGCAATTGCAACCGGTGATGAAATCACTTTGACCATTGACTTTGAAGGCGCAGACGACCAGACAGTAACTTGGTTAGCAAAAGAGTCTGCAGCTGGTGACGAAGAATACAAACCAGCAGAGTAATGCCCAAAAAGTTTTCCCGTCGCGATTTTCTTAGCGTTGCAACTGCGACCACCGCATCAGGTGTGGTTTCTGCCAGTGCGGCCGTCGCACTTACGTCAGATGCCGTAACCAAGCGCGCAGCTTTAGAGGCGCAAACGGCAACGCTAAATAAAACAGAAAACTTCTTCGGCAAATACCAAAATGGAATTGAACTGGAACTTCAAACCTTTTCGAATTTCATAGCCTTCGACATTCATGATGACACCGATAAACCGGCGATGCTTCGCTGGATGTCTGTGATTACAGATGACATTGCAAAACTAAGTGAAGGCAAACCGGTTCTTGCCGATGCCCAACCGCAGCTTGCACTGGGGCCAGCTCGCCTAACCGCAACCGTTGGCTTTGGCCCCTCTCTGTTTCAAAAACTAAAACTCCAAAGCCTTGCTCCAAAAAGTTTTGCAAAGCTACCAGGTTTCGACATCGACCAGTTGAAATCAGAGTTCAGCGATGGCGATGTCTTGGTTCAAGTTTCTTGTGATGATCCAATTGTTTTGTCACATGCATCTCGCGCAATCGTTCGAGACTCAATGAGTTTTGCATCGGTGCGATATTCGCAACAGGGATTCAGCAACGCTCAAGGCGTAAGCGCATCTGGAACTCGCCAGCGCAATCTGATGGGTCAGGTAGATGGAACTGATAACCCTGCGTTGGGCAGCGCCGATTTTGAAAGAATAGTTTGGATTAACGAAGGTCCGGAATGGGCCGTTGGCGGAACCATCCTGGTGTTGCGCAGAATCGCAATGCAACTGAACACCTGGGATCAACTTGGCCGCACCGATAAAGAACAGGTGATCGGCAGAAACCTAAGCAATGGTGCTCCACTGGGTGGAAAGAATGAAACCGATGTCCCCAACTTCGCGGGGACTGGCGAAGACGGACTGTCAGTGATTCCTCCGTTTGCCCACATTCGACGAGCAAGTCCAAGCAATCCGAACGAAAGATTTTTCAGACGCCCGTTCAATTACGAGGTTGGCGTCGCTGAGGACGGTACTCCCGATGTTGGCCTGCTCTGGACCGCCTACATGAAGAACCTAGAACAGTACATTCCCGTGCAACAGCGCTTAGCAAAGTTTGACCTCTTGAATAAGTGGACAGTGCCGATTGGTTCATCGGTATTCGCAATCGCCGGCGGGGTTGAACCAGGCGAAGTAATTGCCGAAAAACTCTTTAGTTAAGCTGCGAACCCGTGGCTAATCCTGTGAATTAAATCTGCATCAAGGTTGAATTCGGTGATTAACCGCTCCTCAGGCAATTTTGCAGGCAAGGAGAGCAATTCAAGTCCCAGCACCTTGCCTCTACTGTCAAGGTCAAGGTTCAGGTCCTCAGAGATCTCAATTGTCTGGGCCACTTGCCCTTCAGCAATTTTGATGTAGCCGATAGACATGTCGTCTTCATAAACGATGTTTAGTTCTTTACTCATCTATTGGCTCCATCCATGCGACTGTTCTGATTATGACAGGGTCAGTAAACGGAACGCCACCACTAATCCATATTTTGAGAACGCGCCCATCTGGAAACATAGCCCGCAGCTGGCTACTTTCGTCGCCTGTTGAGAAGCTCATGCTGTATCTGTGAAGGGCGTACTGGATGTCGGATATTGTGACGCTCCGCTCAAGCATTCGTTCAAGAGCGTGAGCACCAATCACAATTTCCATTTGCCGACTTTATGACGGCAAAGACTTTGAAAACTGTTGGGAACTAAATCTGTGTAGAACTAAATAACTTCTGTGACTTTAGGGTTTGGATCTACCCGAAGCAAGAGCACCAGTCCAACGGCAAGAATCAAGATGATTCCCCAGATACCCCAGACGGTAGCACCTGTTGTCACACCAATAACTCCTGCAAACGCAATGCTCAAGCTCCACATTGAACCGGACAAGAAACTAACTGCACGTCCGGTGAATTGGTAAAGACCAAACACTTCACCCTCGCGACCCTTAGGCGCAAAGCGCGAGACGAAAGTTCTTGATGACGCTTGCGCAGGTCCAACAAACAAACAAAGCGCAAGACCAAAGATCCAATAAGCGCTCGCGCCATTGCCTGCAAAGACGAAAACGCAGGTTCCAGAAATAATCAAACCAATCAGTGATGCAATGATGATGGCACGTGAACCAAC
>JBDLVL010000028.1:0-5145 GCA_039804765.1 Actinomycetota bacterium
GAAGGCGGATTGCCCAACGAGTAATAACTTGAAACTTCGTTTACGCCCTCGTAGGTTTTGAGCTTCGAAGTTAACTCGGCACCAAATTTCTTGCTCGCATTTGAATCGACATAATCTGGCATATCGGCAACCAGAATCACATTTGGATTCTCAGTTTTGAAATCAGTGCTGAGCAATTCTGTAACGCGAGCCGACGTTGAAGTCGGATCATCGTAGCCGCCGGCCTTGAGATTAGCGAAGCTCTGGAAGCCCCAAACTGTGCTCAGAAGAATGATCGCCACGAAAGAGAAGAACGCTGCCTTCTTGTGACGCACAACAAGTTCAGCCCAGGCGTTCATAGGTTCATTCTCTCAGTCAGCTGGGTACTAGAACAGCGGGGGTTCTTCGTCGTCTGGGATAAATCCCGAAACCGATGGCGGATTCTTTTTGGCCACAGGTCCCGAGCCTCCAGGCGTTTGGGAGTCGTGGTGGCCATTCATGAACTCAAGCACTCGCGCGTCAATCTTCACGTCGCTCATTTTCAAGGCTCTAGACAGGTAAAGCCCTTCGAGGGAGCGCACGCGGCTGAGCGCCACATAGGCCTGCCCGGGGGCAAAGGCCCCGGCACCCAGGTCGATCTGCACCTCGTCGTAGGTCTGGCCCTGTGACTTGTGAATGGTTACAGCCCAGGCCAGGCGCAGCGGTATCTGCTTAAACTCGGCTACGGTCTCGGCAACCAGAGTTTCTTTCACCTTGCTGGTGTCTTCGTCGAAATACTCTTCGACCGAATACTTGACCTTTTCCCAGGTGGCTCGGCCCACATCAAAGGTTTCTCCGTCAACCTCGACCACTACGTGTGAGTCTGACTTCAGTTCGACAACATGGCCGATGGTTCCATTTACCCAGCGACGCATCGCCATTCCGTCGTCGTCCTTGAACGGGCTCGAATCATCGTTCTTGATGAACATCACCTGAGCGCCAACCTTGAGTTCAATTTCTGGATCATTTGGCTTGGCCGAATTGAATGCAGCCATGTCACCCGTCATTGCAGCAACGTACTTGCGTCCCTTTGCGCCAATTTCGCCAAGTCTTGAAATGTTGTGTCGATCAACAGTTGCGTTAATCGTGGCAAGTCGAAGCACTTCATCGTGTGGGGTTGGTCGCACCGCGAGCTTGTTTAGTTCGTCGATCATCTCTTGAGTTACCGAACCATCGCGCAGTGCGTTCAAGATGTCTTTAAAGTGCCCATCGGTCTGACGGAAGATTTCAATCAGTTCGTATCGCTCAAGCTGTGAATCACGCCACACGTGGGCATCAAAGAACCAAGCGCTCGCGTAGTTTTCGCCCATGTACATAATGTCATCTGGGTCGCGAGGTGGCACCGGTGCGAGTTGGTAAGGGTCGCCAAACATAATTACCTGTGCGCCACCGAATGGAACCTTGCGCTTTCCGCGCGCGATTCCCATGGAACGAGAGATGGCATCCATGATGTCGGCGTTGACCATAGAAACTTCGTCAATCACCAACACGTCAATTGCCGAAAGAACCTCGCGGGTGTAGCGACGCATGTGCTTGCTCAGGTCTACGTTTCCTAGGATGCCAAAGGGGAAGCCGAATAGAGAGTGAATCGTGGTGCCGCCCACGTTCAAGGCAGCCACTCCGGTAGGCGCAACCACGGCCACGGTTTTCTCTGTGTTGTCGATGAAGTAACTCAGCAAAGTTGATTTTCCGGTGCCGGCTCGGCCAGTAACAAAGACATGCGCATCGGTTGACTCGATGTATTCGAACAGCTTCTGCTGCTCATCGGACAGGGTGACGATGTCCACTAGCGGTACTGCTCGTCGTTTTTGGCTAACTTGCTGAGCATGGCGTTGTAATCCTCTATGTCTTTATTTCCCCCACGATCAGAAGCGCGATCCAATCGTCTCGCTTCACGTGCGTCTGATTTAAACCATTGAATCGAGACGATAATCGTAAGCGCTGCGGTCGGCAATTCGCCGATGCCCCACGCAATCGCGCCACCAATATGTTGATCCTCGATTGGAGTGGCGCCCCAGGTGCGCCCCATCGCTCCATACCAATCTGGGAGAAGGAGTGAATCTCCCGACATGAGACTCAATCCAAAGAACGCGTGGAACGCTAGCGTGCCGATGAGCAACATTAGTCGAAGCGGGAACGAGAGTCGCACCGGTCCAGGATCGATTCCAATCAGAGCTTGCGCAAAGAGATAACCGGTAATCAAAAAGTGCACGACCATCCACTCGTGCCCAATGTGTTCGTGTGTTGCCCAAGCAAACAAAGGAGTGAAATAAAAAACCACAAGTGAGGAGGCAAACATAATCGCCGCAAAAATCGGGTTAGCCACAAAGCCTGCATACTTTGTGTGCACTGCCCAGAGTGCCCATTCGCGTACCCCGCGCGAATCGTCACTGCGCTTTTCAACTGCCCTGGATAGCAACGTAATCGGAGCTCCGGCAACTAAGAAAATTGGCACACCCATTGCCAGCATCATGTGGCCAATCATGTGTGCGCTAAATAGGTACTCCTGATAGGCGTTTAACGATCCGTTCGTGACAAACAACAGGAACAGCATTCCGACAACCCAAGACATGGTTCGGCTGATAGACCATACATCTCCGCGAGCGCGTAGGCGACGCACCCCGGCCAGGTAAACGAATATTCCGCCAAGTGAAACCAACGCCCAAATAAGGTCAGGTTTCCACTGCGTAAAGAAAGTTACGTAGTTAAATTCTGGCGGCAGCTTGGATCCAGTCAATAGTTCAGCCGGGGTATTACCCACTAGATCGATGGCATTGAGTGGTGGGGCGGTTCGGCTTAAAGCGGTGGCCAATCCCATTGCCACAGCCATGAGCAAGATCTCAACAGCAACCAGTCCAAAAAAACTCGATCCCTTGAGCATCAGGCGCTTGCGGTAGATGGCCCCAAAGATTCCAAGCACCACAAACAGAGACGTCTTCAAGACAATCAGCAATCCGTAACTGGTGAACCAATTTTCGAAATCGCCCACTCGCAGCACTGCAGAAATTAGGCCCGAAACACCTAGGACCACATAGGCAAATAGCGCCAATGAGGAATAGCGCTTGAAGTGTGCCTGACTCACTTCGCCTCGAGAACGCACCAGTGCAATTGAAACTAAGCCACCAACCCAAATCACAATTGCCACTAGGTGGAGCCCAAGTGCGTTCACTGCCATGCCGTGATTGTTTGTGCCAGCCGCATGTCCGGTGAGTGCCAGCGGTACCAAGCTCAGCATGCCAAGAGCAGCAATCAAAGCAGCCGCCGTCAAGCGCTGGAAGGCCAGTGCCAATACCGCAATAAGCGCACCCCCCAAAATGTTGAGTGCTAGATATTGGCCGAGTTGCACGGAAGTTGCGAATAACCAGAGTCCATCGCCGTGCCTCTGCTCAAAAGTAAACGCCGATCCGGTCACATTTAAGTAGACAAAATTAAACTGCAACATTCCGGCAAGCGTCCAAACCACAGCGGCTATTGATGCCACATTCATTGCGGTCTTGAGTTGCTTACTGTTCTCTGCAAAAACAAATGCGGCCACAGTCAATGCACCAATGCTGGTTGCCATTGCAATGTCGGTAATTGATCGAGTAATCGGTAAACCCCAACGTACCAAGGCACCTGGGTCAACCAACTTGAAAGGATTTGCAGCGCCACTAATCCAAAGTCCGACTATCGTGGCGAAGACCAAGACAAAAGTTAAAAAGAAAAAGAGCGCACGTGAAGGTTTAATAATTGCGCTCATTTATCAATGGTACAAAGCAAAAGGGAAAGCAAAAAGGCGCCGACCGAAGTCGACGCCTTTTCAATAAAACTGTTGACTACTTAACTGCAGCCTTTAGCTTTGAACCAGCTGAAACCTTTACGGTGTTCGCTGCTGCGATCTGGATAGTTGCACCAGTCTGTGGGTTACGGCCCTGACGTGCAGCGCGGTGACCCTTCTCAACTGACAACCAACCTGGGATGGTTACTTTGCCACCCTTGGCAACGGTCTTTGAGATGATGTCGAAGAATGCGTCAACTACGCGGTTGACTGCAGCCTGTGATTCGCCGGTCTGCTCAGCGATAGCTGCTACGAGCTCGCCCTTGTTTAGTGCTGACATGTTGTCCTCCTGGACTTCTTGATACGTGTTTGACGTTCCGTCTGAAACAAACTACAACCGTGTAGTTCCGCGTGTTTGCTAGGCTCTCGGCGTGTTGCTCGGAAAAATCCTTGATTTTCCGCGGTTTTAAAGCAAAAAACCAGCCCGAAGGCTGGTTTTTCAAGGATTTTAGGGTCTTACCAAGAAGACTTGGTGATGCCTGGAAGTTCACCGTTGTGCGCCATCTTGCGGAAGCGAACACGTGAAACACCAAACTTTGCGAGGTAACCACGTGGGCGACCATCGATTGCGTCACGTCCGCGAACGCGAACTGGTGATGCGTTGCGAGGAAGCTTCTGAAGGCCTAGTCGTGCCTCTTCGCGCTGAGCGTCGGTTGAGGTTGGGTCGACAAGTGCCTTCTTTAGTGCGAGGCGCTTCTCTGCGTAACGCTCAACGATAACTTTGCGCTGCTCGTTCTTTGCAATCTTGCTCTTCTTAGCCATTTCTAGCGCTCCTCGCGGAATTCAACGTGCTGACGAACCACTGGGTCGAACTTCTTTAGCACGATACGGTCTGGGTCGTTGCGGCGGTTCTTACGGGTTACGTAGGTGTAACCGGTGCCGGCAGTCGACTTCAGTTTGATGATTGGACGGATGTCCTTGTCCTTCTTAGCCATTTGCTATAGCTCCTTAGATCTTCTCGCCACGGGCAAGTAGTGAAGCTACAACGGACTCAATGCCGCGAGCGTCGATTACCTTGATGCCACGGGCACTTACCTGAAGGGTTACGTTGCGCTTCAACGAAGGCACGAAGTAAGTCTTCTTCTGGATGTTTGGGTTGAAGCGACGCTTGGTCTTGTTCTGCGCGTGTGAAACCGCGTGACCAAACTGTGGCTTGGTCTCAGTCACCTGACAGTAGGCTGCCATTTCTTCTCCTCGTTAACAAGCCAGATGAAGCCCAGGATTTGGGTTTTGTTTTGGCTTGGGTACAAAAACTGTGCTGCTCAAAGCAACCTCATAAGTTTAGGCGACTTGTTACCGCTTAATCAAGT
>JBDLVL010000029.1:0-4835 GCA_039804765.1 Actinomycetota bacterium
TTATGAATGAGCCGCGCGAGTCAGATATTGAAAAAGTAATTCGTCAAGAAGAACTCTTGGTGTTTAGAAGTTTTGACGAGGCCAACGCCTGGAAGCTTGGCGCTGCCCTTCGCGCTGAAGCCGAAAAGTACGATCAGGGCGTTGCTATCGATATTCGCCGTGGCGATGACATCTTGTTCTTCACCGCAATGCCCGGCACAACTGCCATAAACGCCGACTGGGCGCGTCGCAAGCGCAACTTAGTTAACCTAATGCACACCAGTTCATACCTGGTTGGCCTAGAAATAAAGTTTGCTGATGCTGCACACAAAATATCGGGGTTAGACGAGTCCAACTATGCCTGGCACGGTGGCTGCTTCCCTATTCGCGTTGAAGGCGAAGGCATTGTGGCCACCGCAACAATTTCTGGCCTCCCTCAGCGCGAGGACCACAAGCTAGTCACCGACGTAATTGCCGATTTCCTAGGTGTTGACCTCGGCGAATTTGCGCTCTAAGAGTTAAGCGCGCTCTCAATCGCAGCAATTACCTCGGGCGCATCGGGTTTGGTAGTTGGTCTGAATCGCTGAATTTCACCGTTTGGCAAGACTAAAAATTTTTCAAAATTCCAGATCACCGGACCAGCCAATCCGGCGTGATCTTTGGTCTTGACCAGGGTCTTGTAAAGCTCGTGACGACCGCGGCCATTGACCTTGATCTTCTCAGTCATCGGAAAAGTCACTCCCCAGGTTGTTGAGCAGTAATCACCTATAGCTTCGCTAGTTCCAAGCTCCTGCATGAATTGGTTTGAAGGCATGCCCAAAACCGTAAATCCCTTGGCGGCATACTTTTTCTGCAGCGCTTCGAGGGCCTCGTATTGCGGCGTGAGGCCGCAGCGCGATGCAACGTTGACCACCAGCACTGTCTTACCGGCAAACTCGGAGAATGTGGTCCTGCGGCCATCCAGCATGGTCAATTCGGCGTCATTTAGGCTCATACCCTTATCAAACCCTATTAAGCCCAGGTTATTCCGGGTAACCTTGTATCCATGTCTAAGGTTCTTGAATCCCTCCCTGTTGGTGAAAAAGTCGGTATTGCCTTTTCTGGTGGTCTCGACACATCTGTTGCCGTTGCTTGGATGCGCGAAAAGGGCGCGGTTCCTTATACCTATACAGCTGACCTAGGTCAGTATGACGAAGACGACATTGAGTCGATTCCGGACCGCGCCAAAGATTATGGTGCCGAGCAGGGGCGTCTAATTGATTGCCGTGCTGCACTAGTTCGCGAGGGTTTTGCTGCGATTGCCTGTGGAGCTTTCCACATTCGTACCGGAGGCAAGGTTTACTTCAACACCACCCCGCTTGGTCGTGCGGTCACCGGAACCATGTTGGTTCGTGCCATGCACGAAGACGGCGTGGACATCTGGGGCGACGGCAGCACCTACAAGGGCAATGACATCGAGCGTTTCTACCGCTACGGACTTTTGGCAAACCCAAACCTGCGCATCTACAAGCCTTGGCTAGACAGTACCTTCGTTGAAGAACTTGGTGGCCGTCACGAAATGTCTGAATGGCTTCAGGCTCGCAAACTGCCTTACCGCGCATCAGTGGAAAAGGCATACTCCACAGACGCCAACATGCTTGGTGCAACTCACGAGGCTAAAGACCTTGAGCTTCTGAGTTCTTCGATGGAATTAGTAAACCCAATCATGGGCGTAAAGTTCTGGGACTCATCGGTGAAGATCGAAAGCGAAGACGTAACCATCACCTTCAAGCAGGGCGAGCCAGTTGCCATTAACGGCAAGGAATTCAAGAACCAGGTTGAGCTATTCCACGAGGCCAACGTAATTGGTGGTCGTCACGGTCTTGGAATGTCAGACCAGATTGAAAACAGAATCATCGAAGCCAAGAGCCGCGGAATTTACGAAGCTCCGGGAATGGCCTTGATCTACATTGCATACGAGCGTTTGATTTCTGCAATCCACAACGAAGACACTGTTGCGAACTATCACAACGAAGGTCGCAAGATGGGCCGCCTACTTTACGAAGGTCGCTGGTTGGACCCTCAGACTCTAATGTTCCGTGAATCACTAACCCGATGGGTAGCCTCGGCAGTTACTGGATCGGTCACGTTGCGACTTCGTCGAGGTGACGACTACTCAATCGTTGATACCCGCGGAGAAAACTTCAGCTACCACCCAGAGAAGCTTTCAATGGAGCGCAACGAAGATTCTGCCTTTGGTCCGGAAGACCGCATTGGTCAGTTGACCATGCGCAACCTAGACATTGCAGACACCCGCCAGAAACTAGATCTGTACCGCAAGCAGGGGCAGATTGACGGCGGCCAGTTCGAACTAGCTTAAGGAAACCAGCATGAAGGTTCAGGGAAAAATACTTGTAGTCACCGGAGCCGGAAATGGCATGGGTCGTGAAGTCTCGCTTGAACTTCTTCGCCGTGGAGCAATGGTTGCTGGTTTAGATCTAAAGCACGAGTTCCTTGAAGAAACCAAGAAGCTTGCCGGCGATAAAGCTGAGAACTTCTTCGCATTTGATGTCAACATCACCGATAGATCTCGCGTAGCCGCACTGCCAGCAGAGATTGAAGCCAAGCTCGGCAAAATCGATGGGTTGGTGAATGTTGCCGGAATCATTCAGCCGTTCGTAAAAATCAATGATCTTGATTTTGAGCACATCGATCGCGTGATGAACGTTAACTTCTTTGGGCCTTTGAACATGATCAAGGCTTTCTTGCCTGGCTTAATTTCTCGTCCAGAGGCACACCTACTAAACGTTTCCTCGATGGGTTCTTACGCTCCGGTTCCAGGGCAAACTCTTTACGGTGCCACCAAGGCAGCGCTGAATATGCTCAACGAGGGCCTTCGTTCTGAACTCAAGGAAACCAGTGTGAACCTAACCTTGGTTTGGCCTGGAGCGATTGGTACCAACATCTCGGCAAACTCTGGAGTCACCTTTGGCAGCGGTGAGCTAACCGAGGCCCAAAAGAAAGCCGCGGCACGTGTTACCGCGCCGGCAGCAGCTGGAAAAATGATTGTTGATGCAATTGAGTCAAACGCTCGACGAATTTACGTTGGCAGCGACGCCAAGATGATGGGTTACTTGACTCGCCTGGCTCCAGACTTCGCTGCAAATCTGATTTACAAGAACATGAAGGCACTTCTCGGCTAGAGCGCCCTCGGCAGGAATCGAACCTGCGACCAAGAGATTAGAAGGCTCCTACTCTATCCACTGAGTTACGAGGGCAAATCGGCTTATTTACAGTGAAGTAAGGCCGTTTTGGGGTTGTAGCAGAGCCGCAAATTTCTAAATCGTGCAACATACGTGCAAGTTCATCTTAAAAAATGCTCGTACCTTCTAAATTGCACAACAACTTGAGGCTCAGTTTGCAAGTCTACCTCAAGGCCTTTTGGCCACGAAAGGTTGATTGTTCTCCCAATGCGTGTTTTTCAATTTACAGTTGTGATTGAAGCTTTTAAGGGGATTGAATTTGCGATTCGGTAAAGATGAGTCTTGGGTGGCGACTCTATGGGGATAACGGCCCAGGATGCTAAAAAACGACTTAAAGGCAGGGGCTTGACACCCCTAGAACCGTTTCCAGGTTTTGGGAGCCTACCGTGGGTGCTTTCGTGTGACCTTTGTGGCAAACAGACCCAGGAATCTTTGCACAAGTTAGAGAAACGCTCTAGGCCAGGCTGTGCTGACTGTTGCTCAAAGAGCCAGAACAGAATTTCAGATAAGGATGCCCTGGCTCGCCTGACAGAGAAACAACTTATTCCCCTTGAGACATACCCAGGCACGATTGGGGCCAAGTGGAAAGTAAAGTGCGGATTGTGTGGCTACGAATCCACCACCTCAGTGCATCGCTTGGCTATTCGCGTTTACCCAGGATGCGCTGCCTGTGGCCTGAAAGCGGTCAAGTTAGAAGGCGCGGTGACAACTAAGCAAGCGTTAGGGCGACTGGCAAAACTTGGTTTGGAACCTTTGGAACCATACCCTGGCCACACTAAAACTCCTTGGCGATGCAAATGTAAAAAATGTGGGGCCGAAATCTTCAAGCACTTAAATCAAATGGAAAGTGTTTCTGCTTGCTCTAATTGCAGCGCAGATAAGCGAAACAAGGCTTTTGCATTAGCCGTAGTAAAAGAATTGAAAGCCGCTGGCTTTGTACCGCTAGTTCCCTTCCCTGGGAATGAAGTGGGCTGGCAATCCAGATGCCTTACATGTGGCGAAACGAGTTCGCCGATTATTAATAGTCTCAGATATCAAAAAACTGGTTGTCGGTTCTGCACTCAAAAGAAGAGGGTGGAAGCTTCTGCCTCGCGAACTCTTCCAGAAGCAATGCGGCTGTTCACCAGAGCTTCGTTTGTCCCAATCGGCACTTACGAAGGTTTTGCAAAGCCTTGGAAGGCTAAATGCCTAAAGTGCGGAATTACTAGCTCTCCTACAGCGAAAGGAATCAAGGAAGGTAGCGGATGCCGACACTGTGCAAAGAACGCGCCGTGGAGCAGTCGCTACGCAGCTGCAGTGGCAAAAAATGCTAATCGCAAACTATTGGACGAATTCCAGGGGTCAGTAACCCCAATTCTCATGGAATGCCTAAGGTGTGGGGCCACGGGCAGGGCAACCCCAAGGTCTCTTAAATCCTCAAAGGGATATTGCCAACGTTGCAAGCCGACTGCTGTTTGGACCTCAGAAAAAGCGGTTCAGATGCTTAGAGCTGCGAACTTGGAACCTTTGGAGCCCTACAAAAGTGCAACAACTAAGTGGCGGGTCAAATGCAATGTGTGTGGCACGGAAGGCGCTCCCCAAGTCACAAACATCGCCAGCGGCCAGGGAGGATGC
>JBDLVL010000030.1:0-13865 GCA_039804765.1 Actinomycetota bacterium
GTGGTACTTCACTAGCGACTACCCGGAACATTTCCATCGCTAGTGGCGATAAACTCGTCCACGAGCAACAAAGTTATCTCCAGGAGAATTCGCCTAGTGGCCTATGGCGCCAGCTTGGAAAGTTGGTTGGGTGCAAGCCCTCATGGGTTCGAATCCCATATTCTCCGCTCCAATCGAATTAGCCCCACCAGACGAAATCAATCTGGATGGGGCTTTTTCAATTTCCTGCGAAATCTCCTTCACCAGCAACGTCTTGATTAAGCATTGCTTTGAGCGCCTCGTCGAGGGTGGCTACAAGTTCTTGAGTGCTTGAAATGAGTTCTGCTGTGGACAGCGACTGCAATAGATCTAACTGATCCAATGGGCCAACCGGCAGCACACCCGCAAGTTGCCAAGAGGCCTGCATTGGGTCATCACTGAATTCAATATCGGCACCGTATTGCAAGTCTCCGAACTCGCTTGCGAAAGCCAGTAAGTTTCGAACTTTTACCTCAAGCTGATCTTTGGCCGAGGTTAGCGCCTCATCCCATACCAAATCGGGTATGAAGTCAATGTCTGCAATTGGGTACGGATCGTCAGGTAACCAAGCGTTGACGCGAAAGCGCTGAGTACCAATTGACTCAACTCCGTAAAACTGATCTAGTGTTCCAATATCTTGCACCGATGCCAGCGTTCCGATACCTAGGCGCTTCCCACCGCCACCGACTTCAGGTCCACGGTCTATCAGCACCACACCAAACTCTGGGTTCTCTTGCAGAATCAGGTCTCCGGTTAGCTTCAAATAGCGCTCTTCAAAAATGCGAAGCGACAGCGGCATGGCTGGCATCAGCACGGTGTTGAGCGGAAACATGGGCATGATTGGCATTTGATCTAAGCCTAAACCGGCTCTTCTAAGGAATGAAAAGCCTAATAATTGCCTTATAAATAGTAAGAACCCGCCGTCACCAAAAAAGGACTCCAATGAGTACAGCAAACAGCAGTTTTGATCCACGTCAGGCTATCGAGGGCTTGTTTGGCTATGTGAAAGATATGGCCACTAGCACCCTCAAGACCGGCGTGAAGGCTCAGCCAGATGCAGTCCGCGTGGAGGCCGCTGTATTAGCGGCTTTGGAATCAGGCTCAAAGTCTGCGGCCCAAATTGTTAAGGCAATCAGCCTGGCTGCAGGCGGGGCCTGGGCGCCAACCGATGGTCAAGTAAACCGGTCACTTGCCACCCTTGTGGAGTCCGAATCTGTATCGGCCAAGACAAAGGGTGACCGCAAGACTTACTCGTTAACTAAAAAGGGCGAAGCCGCACTTGATGAGGCTCGAGAGAAAATGGCCGAAGCGCCATCGGTGTCTACTGCCCCAAAAATGAACATGAACTTCAACTGGATTACCTGCGATCCAAAATTTTTGACCGCCGCCTCTAAGTTGCCTCCGGTGATGTTGGACATTGCTCAGACCGGCACCAAGGAACAGCAGATGAAGGCGGCTGCGATCTTAGATAAAGCACGTCACGACCTGCACGTTGTCCTTGCCGAAAAGTAAAAACCTGTCACAGAGTGGTCCGCTCAAGGCCCGCTATCGCAGAATCCTAAGATTTGCCGCCAGAGCGTTGGCTCAGGCCTGGTGGTTTGAAATTGTGCTACCTAAATTTGGGTTAGGAAAACTTGCCGCTCATGGGCGCATCAAAAGATTTCAGAAGCTAGCCAGAAAGTTTCACGACCTAGCAGCTGACCTTGGCGGTCTTATGGTCAAGGTTGGCCAGTTTCTTTCGGCAAGGCTTGATGTTCTGCCTGAGGAAATCACCAAAGAACTTTCGGGGCTTCAAGATGAGGTTGCACCGGAACCTTTCGAGCGAATTCTGCAAGTAATTGAGGCAGAACTTGGAATGCAACCTGACACTGCGTTTGCTGAAATTGATGCTGAACCAATAGCTGCTGCGTCTCTTGGTCAGGCCTACCGTGCAAAAATTTCTACGGGTTTGGCAGAAGATCTTGGGTATAGCGACGTCATTATTAAAGTTTTGCGCCCTGGCATCGAGGACATTGTTGAAGTGGACCTTGCAGCACTCACTAAAGTTGGCGGCTGGTTGTCGAGAGTCAAGTTGGTTTCAAGGCGCACCGATGCCCCTGCTCTGGTCGAGGAGTTTGCCGAAATCACGCTGCAGGAAATCAACTACCTTAAAGAGGCTGAGAACCTTGAAAGGTTTGCCGGTAACTTTGAAAATGACATGCGCATCAAAACACCTAGCGTGGTTTGGGAACGAAGTGCACGCAGAGTCCTTACCCTCACCGATGTTTCGGCAATCAAGATTTCCGACGTTGATGCCCTAATCGAAGCGGGCATCGACCCAAACGCGGTAGCTGCCGAATTGGCCCGGGCGACCTTCGAACAATTCTTTGTGACTGGCTTTTTTCACGCGGATCCGCACCCCGGCAATATCTTTATAACTAAAAACCAGGCTGAGAGCGGCCCTGACTTCACCCTGACCTACATTGACTTTGGCATGATGGGTCAGGTCGGCGAAGAACAGCGCGCCAATCTGCAGCGCTTCCTGTTTGCTGTTGCATCACGCGACGCCCGCGCCTGGTTGGTTGCCTGCGAAAGACTTGGAGTCTTGTTACCCACAGCAGACAGCGTTCTATTAGAAGAAGCAGTAACCAAACTTTTCGACAGGTTCGGCGGAGTCAGAGTTGGCGAACTAATCCAAACTGACCCACAGGAAATCAAAGAGTTTGCAATTGAGTTCAGCGAGCTGATTCGCACTCTTCCATTCCAGCTTCCTAACGACTTCCTGTTCCTGATTCGCGCACTGTCATTAATCTCCGGAGTGACCAGTTCCCTAAATCGCGAATTCAATATCTGGGATGCGGTAGACCCGTTCGCCCGCTCACTTTTGAACGGTTCTGGAACCGGAACCATTAAGCGACTTGGTAAAGACCTATACGCCAACTTGCTAACCCTCAGCCGCCTGCCCGGCCGCTTAGAACAACTAGTTGGCCGCGTGGAGCGCGGTGACCTAGTGGTTAGAAATCCGGAACTGGAACGCCGAATGAGAGTGCTTGATTCAAGCGTGCGGCGAGCAAGTGCATCGGTGGTGTTCGCAGCCATGGTGATCGCCGGCGTAATAGTGCTGCCATCAAACAGCACGCTTGGCTACGCGTTCATTGGGGCATCTGCCTTGCCGATGCTCTACGCCCTTGGTTTCGGCCGCTTCAACAAATAGAAAGACCCCCGACTCTCGTCAGGGGCCTTTCCAATTTTTTTAGCCGAAGAAATTAACCCAGGCCAAACTCAGCAAGAATATTGCCGCCGAGCTAAGTACGAACCCAAGGCCGAGGCCTACTGGCGAAGCCCATCCATGCCAGCGCTCTTGGTAATCAAAACGCTTTCTGGTCCAGGAATCACGGGTTTCTACCCACTCAGACATTTCTTGGTATTTCTGTTGTTTCTTTTGCTCATTCATGTTGTCTTCACTCTCTTAGATACGGATTTAGTGAAGCTAAAAATTATTAACATAAAGGGCTTCGAAGTAAACTTTAGTCATGATTTCATCTATCTTTGTGAACCTGCCGGTCGAGAGCCTTACTAAGTCAGTGGATTTCTTCACGCAACTTGGCTTCAAATTCAACCCGCAATTCACAGATGAAGAATCAACTTGCATGATCGTAAATGACACGATCTATGTGATGCTCCTTGAGCACAAAAAGTTTCAAGGATTTATCTCAAAGCCAATTGCCGACAAGAGCACCACTGAAGCCATTCTTGCCTTCAGCCTGGGCTCAGCAGATGAGGTCCGCACAATGACTGAGATGGCCCTGTCATTAGGTGCACGCAAGCTGAATGAACCGGAAGATCATGGCTTCATGTTTAGCTGGGGTTTCGAAGACCTCGACGGTCACCTGTGGGACCTCTTCTGGATGAATCCAGAACACGTTCAATAAATAGTCTTACTCGCCAAGTCGCTGCGCAGCGGAGTTTCTTTTACCAGCTGCAGGCTGAATTTCACCCACCTTGCCAAAGCCAAACGGTGGCATGTTGTTGTAAATATTCTCGGTCTTGTTTTTATCTATCACGTAGGTTTCGTGCCAAATACCCACAGCACTACTCTTCATAGCCATCTTGTTAAACGCCTTCCATGCAGGCAGGTGCTCGGCATCTTTTGCCTTTGCATACGAGATCAGCTTTTCAGTACTTTCCCAGTACTGCACCAAAATTAGGGTGCGGCCAAAAGCCATCTCGTAGGACTTGAAACCAAGGTCCGGATTCTTATATAGCTCAGGAAGCATTTTGCCCATCGCAAGAAATACCGGAAGCCAACGGTGGATTGCAAACAGATTGTTGATGCGCATACCGATGAGAAAAACAACGAAATCTTTGTCGCTAATCGCCGTGACTTTATTCTTGTTTACCTTGGCCACTTGGGTTCCCTTATTAGTTGATTTTTAGTGCAAGCATTACTTGTCCGCCACCAGGCTTTAACTCAGTGCCGAACTTCACTCCGGGAGCCAAACGAGTTAGGCGGTCTAGAAGCCAATCCGATGCCTGCTTAGCATCACGCTCATCTGGGCAACGGGCAACAATCTCGCGGCCGCCTTTGGCCTTCAAACGCTCTACCGACTCAAAAATCGGCGATGGGTCGACCACAAATAAGTCTTTTGACCAGGGCACTACTGGTGCAATCTTGCCGCGCATTGTGTTGCACTGGCGGTGAGCGAGACGCTCAATAACGTCGGCGCCCTTCTTGGCTTTGGCGGCAGCGTAGCTATCGGTGCTGGGACCTTGATCTGAATTGACCGAGGCCTCCGGATCAACCGGCATATCGCACAACCAACAAATCCAGTTGTCTCTTTCGCCCACTTCATTCAAATCGCTCATTATTTGAGATTACGCTAGATTCCTAGGGGCTAGCGAGAGGGATACAAGATGGCAATGAGCGATGCTGAAAAGCAGGCCCTCAAAGAAACTATGGCCGAGCGCGCCAAGGCCCGCAAGAAGATGGGTCCTGAGCAGTTAGAGGCCGAAGTCGTTGAAAAAATCAACAAAATGGCCCCGGCCGATAAAGCGATAGCCAAAAAGGTTCACGCTCTAGTCAAGAAAATTGCTCCGCAGTTACAAGCCAAGACCTGGTACGGCATGCAGGCCTACTGCAATGACGAGGGTAAAACTGTTCTGTTTTTCCAAGATTCAGGAAAATTCAAAGCTCGTTATTCGACCCTTGGTTTTCAAGATGCTGCCAACCTAGACAAAGATGCCATGTGGGCAACATCATTTGCGGTGATTGGCTGGAATGAATCTGTTGAGAAGCAGGTAACAGCACTTATAAAAAAGGCCGTTAAGTAAGCGCTTTTTTAATTCGCTGAACCGATACCGGTTCGGCAGCACCAAGCACCTGAGCAAACAAACTCACACGTAATTCCTCAAGCATCCAGCGCACGGCGGCGACCTTGTCACCCGGGGCCTTGGCAACTAAGGCAAGCGCCTCATTAAGTTCAATCTCGGCGATGCGATCACGCTCTGGATTTTCTAAAAGTTTTTCGATGCGCAGCTTGCTAGCTTGCAAGTAAACCGGAATTCTTGTAATTCGCCCTAACCCAGTAGAACTTACAACGTTGCCACTCATCAACTGGGCAATGTGTATTTTCTCGGCAGTCAATACGTGCAGCACAGACATATCCTGAACCTCAGAAATTGCCTTGCTTGCCTGACGGAAACTAATGGCAATCTTTTCCATCACTTTTGCCGCGGCAAAACATTGCTCAATGCTGCGTTCAACAACCACAGCGCGAATCTCATCGGGGTTAGCCTCCACACCGCGCCCGGAAATTTCCTGATCAATCAACGCGGTTATTACATCGTCAACGAAGGCCGCAGTGTGCTTATACCCCACGGCAACCAGTGAAAGCTTCTCTTCTTTGCTTAGGTGCTCGGCAACGTAGTCGGCTGGCGATGCAATTTTTTCGCGCACTAGCTGAACAAGTTCCGAAGTCTTCTTGGCGGTATTCACCGCTGCCTTCTTTGGTGCCTCACCATGAGCCACTGGAACCAGCTTGTTTTGCAACGCAGCCAGATCTAACCCAAGGCCCAGCGTGCGCCCATTTGCATCAACCACCCGATAAGTCATGCGAAGCGCCGTTGGCAACGAACCAAAGTCAAAATCCTCGGCGGTCATGTGGGTGCCACTTAGGGTACGCAGAGTCTTGGCCAGCGTGGCCACTAGCGGTTCATCCGGATGCTCAGGCAGCGTAGCCAACGCCTTTTTCGCCCAGTCCACGGCTGGCACCACATTGCGACGCAGGCTCTTTGGCAGTCCCCTAATCAGCTCGGCCACAAGCTCCACGCGCATGCCCGGCACCAGCCAATCAAATTCATCAACCCCAATGCTCGCCAGCGCGGTGACAGGAATATCTACCGTGACGCCGTCATCTGGTGCTCCTGGTTCATAGCGATAGCGCAGTTTGAATTCCTGATCACCTGAACGCCAAATCTTTGGGTTATCCGCATCGCTTGGCGCCTTGATATCAGGCGGCAGCAAGTCGTCGCGGGTCATGGTGAGCAAATCTGGTGTTTCATTCTTGGTCTTGCGCCACCAGCCCTCAAAGGTTCGGGTTGAGAAAACATCGTCCGGAATTCGTGCGTTATAGAAGCGGAAAACATCTTCGTCGTCCGGCGCAAACTGCGGTTTGCGCGCGCGATCAGCAAGTGCTTCAAGTTGTTTCAGCAGTTGCTGATTTGCGCGATCAAAAGCTTGCTTTGAATCCCACTCACCATGAACCAGCGCGTGACGAATAAATAGATCGCGACAAAGCGAAATATCAATTCGCGAATATTGCATTCTGCGCGAAACCACAATTGGCACGCCAAATAGCATGACTCGCTCGTAGTCAACTACTGCGCCCTGGGATTTCTCCCAGTGCGGTTCGCTGTAGCTTCGTTTCACCAAGTCGCCGGCTAGAGGTTCTGCCCACTCAGGATTAATAGCCGCGTTCATGCGCGCAAATAATCTGCTGGTCTCCACCAACTCGGCACTCATGATTGCAGCCGGTGGTTTCTTGGCCAAAGTTGAACCCGGGAACACCACAAACTTTTTTCCGTTAGAACCCAGGTATTCGTTTGATACCTTGGCCGGTTTTTCGGCAGATTTCTTAACCTGGTCGGCGGCCTTCTTGTCGCTCAGTTGCTTCAATCCAATTTGACTTAGAAGACCCGCAAGTAGGCACTGGTGAATTCCATCGGGGTTTACCTTGGCATTACCCCCAATGATTTCCAGTGGTTTGGCGATTGACTTCAACTGCTTGATCAAGTCTTGCCATTCGCGCACGCGCAAATAGTTGAGGAACTCGTTTTTACACAAACGACGGAATGCCGACGACGATAGCTTCTGCTGCTGTTCCTCTATGTAGTTCCACAGATTCAACAGACTCAAGAAATCACTGGTTGGGTCGGCAAAACGCGCGTGCGATTGGTCTGCCTGTGGGCGTTTTACCAGCGGGCGCTCGCGCGGATCTTGAATAGTCAACCCAGCCACAATGATCATTACCTCGCGCACCAGGTCGTGCTTCTTAGACTCAAGCAACATGCGGCCGAAGCGCGGCTCAATTGGCAACCGGGCTAGGTCGCGCCCCACCTTGGTTAGTTCAACGGTCTTGCCCTTGGGGTCCTTGACCGCACCCAGCTCACCCAGCAAGCCAAGGCCATCCTTTACGCCGCGGGCATCTGGCGCCTGCAAGAACGGGAAAGCCGAGATATCCCCAAGACCCAGTTGCGCCGCCTGCAAAATAACCGATGCCAAGTTGGTGCGCAGAATCTCTGGATCGGTGAATTCTGGGCGCGATTCAAAATCTTCTTCTGAGTAAAGACGAATGACGACACCGGGGCTGGTTCTACCCGCACGACCAGCACGCTGATTGGCGCTGGCCTTTGAGATGGCTTCAATCGGAAGTCTTTGAACTTTGGCTCGCGGGCTGTAGCGCGAGATGCGTGCGGTTCCGGCATCAATCACGTACTTGATGTTTGGAATCGTCAGCGATGTCTCAGCAACGTTGGTAGCCAAAATAATTCGTCGCTTTAGTCCTACCATCTTGCTGGATTCAAAAACTCGGTGTTGTTCTGCGGCACTCAAGCGACCATAAAGCGGCAGCACCTCAACACCCTTACCAAGTGCACCGGAAGTGATGCGGCCTTCAATTGCTTCCTGCGCATCGCGAATCTCTGATTCACCAGACAAGAACACCAAGGTGTCGCCATCCGGTTCGCTCTTCAGTTCATCAAGCGCATTAACGATTCCATCTAGATAATCGCTGGCCGTGGTTTCTTCATCCGGGTCGGCATCATCGCCGGCTTCACGCGCGGTTTCTAAGTAGCGAATCTCAATCGGAAACGTGCGACCACTCACTTCAATAATCGGCGCATCGTTGAAGTGCTTGCTGAAAGATTCGGGATCAATCGTTGCTGAGGTGACAATCACTTTTAGATCCGGACGCGTTGGCAGCAACTGCTTTAGATAACCAAGCAAGAAGTCAATGTTCAAACTTCTTTCGTGCGCTTCATCGATGATGATGGTGTCGTACGGTTCCAAGTTTCGGTAACGCTGCATTGCGTTGAGCAAAATTCCGTCTGTCATTACCTTGACTTTGGTTTCGGCGCTGGCTTTATCGGTGAATCGCACCTGATAACCAACCAGCCCACCAAGCTCAACTTTGAGTTCCTCGGCGATGCGTTCGGCAACCGCACGTGCGGCGATTCGTCGAGGCTGGGTGTGAGCAATGCTGGTGCGCCCAAGCTCTAGGCACATCTTTGGAATCTGAGTGGTCTTACCTGAGCCGGTAGCGCCAGCGATTACAACAACTTGGTTGTCGCGAATGGCCTCAAGAATCTCTTGCCTGCGCTGGCTAACCGGAAGATCAGCCGGATAGGTAATTAGCTCTGTGGCCATCCGCCAGGAGGTCCAATCACTAGCAAGGCGGCAAAGATAACCGATACCACCGCAAGCATTGCAATTACCAGAAGGGCTGGGCGGTTGATGAACCAACGGAATAGTGAATCAAACCAGTTGGCATCTCTTGGGTCTGCGCTTTTGGTGCGGCGCCACTCGCCCACTAGGCGACCCTTGCGCTCTGCTGAAATTTCAAATGGCACGGTGGCAAAAGGAATGATTGCAAGCGCAATTGCTAAGACTGTGCGTCCCAGCCCCCAACGGTTATTTACGCCCACCAGCGCGGCCGATACTCCGTAGCCCAAGAAAACCGCACCATGAATTCCACCAATGATAGTCAGCGCCAACTGTGGTGCGCCGAAGATTGCGCGAAATACCAAACCACCAAGAAGCAGGGTCCAGGTTACGCCTTCGCTAAATGCAAAGGCCTTGTATAGCGAACGAGGTGTTGCAAACATTTATCCCCCAAGGAATTTTTAGTGGAGCTCTTTACCCTCGAGTTTAGTTCCCTCAACATCTACGTCCGGAAGAATGCGGTCAAGCCACTTAGGAATCCACCAAGTTGCTTTTCCAAAGATAGTCATCGCGGCAGGAACCAATAGCAGTCGGACCAAGAAGGCATCAGCAAGAACACCGGTGGCAAGGCCAAAGCCCATTGGGCGAATCATGGTCAAGTGAGAGAACGCAAAGCCACCAAATACGGTGATCATGATCAGTGCAGCTGCAATAACTACTGCGCGACTCAAACGAATTCCATAATTAACTGAAGCGTTGGTGCTCTTGCCGTGGCTGTAGGCCTCGCGCATTCCGGAAACCAAGAACAACTGGTAGTCCATCGCCAGCCCAAACAGGATTCCAATCAAGAAAATAGGCAGGAAGCTCAGTACTGGGCCCGGGGTGTTGACTCCAAACAAGTCAGCCAACCAACCCCACTGGTAAACCGCAACCACGGAACCAAAGGTTGCGAATATTGTCAGCAGGAATCCGCCGGCGGCAATAAGTGGAATAAGAATTGAACGGAAAACTAGAACCAAGAGCAGCATTGACAGCAGAAGAACTGTGCCCAGGTATAGCGGCAGCACGTCGGCGATTTTCTTTGAGATGTCAATGTTGGTTGCAGTAATACCGGTAACACCAAGGTCACCAACCTTGTCTGCTTTCAGTTTCGTTCCTAGATCACGAATTGCATAAACGAGTGTCTCTGTCTCTTCGCTTGACGGATCAACCGATGGCACCACCTGGAACAACAGAGTCTTCTTATCGTCTGAAATCGCTGCTGGCACAACTGCCGCCACGTTATCGAGCTCAAAGAGCTGGTTAGAGACACTTGCCTGCAGGGCAAGTTGCTCATCTTCGCTAACCGGAGCCGCAAGAGTAAGCACGGCTGGAATCTGGGCGTTGAAGCCAGGGCCGAATGCCTCACTTGTTATTGAATAAGCCTTGAACGCGGAAGACTCTTTGTCTTCAGCCGAACCATCAGGCAAGCCAAGTCGCATAGAAGATGCCGGAATTGCAGCAATACCCATAACGGCAACAACAGCAACTAGAGCCACCCAAGGGTGCCTATTTGCCCATACCGGTTTGTCGGCATTCTTAGGTTCGGCGTTTTCCTTAAAGTGCGTTCCTTCAGCGATTGCAAGTCGTTCTTTTTTAGAGAGAATGCGAGTGCCCACCAAAGACAGAACGGCCGGGGTTCCAGTGATCGCAATTGCCACCGAAACCGCGATTGAGAGTGAACCCATTGAACCCATCAAACCAACGAAATCTATACCGGTAAGGTTCAGCGCCGCCAGAGCGATGATCACTGTGATTCCCGCAAACAGGACTGCGTTTCCTGAAGTGCCGGTTGCAAGGCCAATTGACTCGCGCAATTCAACGCCAGCCTTTAGTTGACGACGGTGACGGTTCAAGATGAAAAGCGCATAGTCAATACCTACGGCTAGCCCCAGCATCACTCCTAGAACCGGTGTGGTTGAACTCATCTCTATTACTGACGACAACGCAAAGGTAGCGGCGCCTGAAATACCAACACCAACCACTGCAAGTATCAACGGCAAGCCCGCACCTATAAAGGTTCCGAGCATTACGAACAGAACCGCTGCGGCAATTACTAGACCAGCGATTTCACCAACACCAAGAATTCCTGAAACAGATCTCAAAAGATCTTGAGAGAACTCAATGTTGACTCCCGGAATTTTTGCTTGTGTCAGTGAATCAACTACCGCCATCTTGATTGGTTCTTCGAGCTCGGCACCTGGCTTGGTGAATTGAACCGTTGCAAGCGCAACTGAACCATCGTTAGAAACCGTGCTGAAGTTCTTGCTGACCTTCAAAAGCTGATCTGCTAATTCAAGATCTGCCTTGCCAGAAACAAGGTCAGCACCGCTGGTGACAATCTTTGCCTCGGCAGCCACAATCTTTTTCTGACCAGCAACAATTGCCGCGCGCTGCTTCTTGATCTCAGCAAAGCCGCCTGCGATTTGCGCACGGCCGGCAATCATTCCCTGGATTTGTGCCGCCGGGGCACCAGCGGCCTGAGCCTGCTTAATTCCAGCTTCAAGCTGAGCCGACTGAGTTTTTAGCTTTGCCTCGGCCGCATCAAGCTTGACTAGGCCATCGGCCAATTTCTTTTTGTTGTCGGCAATTTCAACCTTGCCATCGGCAAGCGCTTTTTCACCGTCGGTAATTTTCTTCCAACCGTCAGCAACGTCGGCGCGCTTTTGATTAATTTCACTTTCAATCGTGAAAGGGTTGAGCGTCTCCGATACACCCTCAAGAGTCTGGACCTCGGTCAACGCGGCAGTAATTGCCGCACGGTCATCGGTGTTGAATTTTGAACCGTCTGCCTTCTGAAAAATAACCTGGCCGGAACCACGGCTAGCGGCAGGAAAACTCTTCTTCAACTGGTCAATAACTACCTGTGATGGAACGCCGTTGATTGACATGCTAGAAGTGAACTTGCCACCTGCGGTGAGAGCGGCCCCTCCGGCTGCACCCAAAATCAGCACCCAGGCCAGAATTACGAACCAGGCGCGACGGGCAGAAAAGGAACCTAGACGGTAAAGCAGAGCGGCCATGTGAAAAGTACAACTTTCATAGAGAATTTGGGGATACCCAGATAATAGGTACAACCCTATCGGGCGCAAATTTCATTCCTGAACCTGCGATATTGTGGACCTATTACACATAGCGAGGGGCACCCCGATGGCCGAACACACATTCCTTAAAGGTGACAAGAACTGGTGGCGTCAGGCCGTGATTTACCAGATCTACCCTCGAAGCTTTGCCGATGGCAATGCCGACGGAATTGGTGACCTGAAGGGAATCATCAGCCGAGTCCCTTACCTGAAGGCTCTGGGTATTGATGCCGTGTGGATGAGCCCGTTCTTCCCATCGCAGTTGGCCGATGGCGGTTACGACGTAGACGACTACCGCAACGTTGACCCTCGCATTGGCACCCTGGCCGAGTTTGACCAGCTGGTTGAGGAACTTCACAAGAATGGCATTCGATTGATTGCCGACCTTGTGCCTAACCACTCTGGTGATCAGCATGTTTGGTTCCAAGCTGCACTCAAGGCTGCCCCTGGTTCGCCAGAGCGCGACCGATACATCTTTAGAGATGGAAAAGGTGAGAACGGAGAGATTCGTCCGTCTGAACTTGCCAGCCACTTTGGCCCAACCGCGTGGACTCGAATTACAGAGCCAGACGGCACTCCTGGTCAGTGGTACATGCACTTGTTCGCCAAAGAGCAGCCGGACTGGAACTGGGACAACCAAGAAGTTCGAGATGACTTCATTAAGACACTTCGTTTCTGGAGTGACCGCGGTGTTGATGGTTACCGCGTTGACGTTGCGCACGCACTCGTTAAGGACCTAAAGAACGGTCACCTTCCTGAGCGCCAGTCGTACGACGTCAAGGTGATGAAAGATGACGGCACCGATGACCTGTTCGACCGCGATGAGGTTCACGAAATTTACGCGTCATGGCGAAAAGTTTTCAACGAGTACGATCCGCCACGCATGGCAGTTGCAGAAGCCTGGGTGCATGCGAATCGTCGCCCGGCTTATGCAAGCACCAAGGGTCTTGGCCAGAGTTTCAACTTTGACATGTTGGGTGCCGGTTGGAACCCAAAGAAGGTTCGCGAAATTGCGGACTACAACCTAACTGCGGCAAAGAAATCTGGCAGCAGCACTACCTGGGTTCTCTCAAACCACGACATCATTCGCCACGCGACTCGTTTTGCTTTGCCTGACGTTGAGGATTTTTTCAGCTGGTACAAAGACAATCGTTTCACTGCGAATCTAGATATCGCTCTGGGCACGGCTCGCGCAAATGCAATGACCATGTTGCTGCTTGCGCTTCCTGGAAGTACCTATATTTACCAGGGCGAAGAACTTGCCCTACAAGAGGCACTGCAGATTCCGGCAGAAGATATGCAAGACCCACAGTTCTTTCGCAATCCAGAACTTGGATTGAGCCGTGATGGTTGCCGCGTGCCACTGCCGTGGGCCAAGTCCGGTTCATCATTTGGTTTTGGCGACAACGGTTCGCACCTGCCGCAGCCGGCTTGGTACGGCAGCGTATCGGTGGAGGCACAGGATGGCGTGAAGGGCTCAACCCTTGAGCTTTACCGTGAGCTGATCAACCTGCGCAAGACACTCTTGGCTCCTGAGCAGTACAGCTGGGTCAAGCATTGGTTTGCTCCAAAGGTGCTGCACTTCACTCGCCCAGGCGGATGGCACAGCGTGACCAACTTCGGCAATAAGCCGGTGAAGTTGCCAGCAGGCAAGGTGTTAGCAGCCTCACAGCCCATAGTTGACGGCAAATTGCCGGCAAATGCCACTGTTTGGTTGAAGGCTTAAAACTGCGATATTGTTGACCTAGGTCCGCGCAACGACGCCTTGGCCAAATTCCCTTTTACCTATCTATAGGAACGAATTATGA
>JBDLVL010000031.1:0-6111 GCA_039804765.1 Actinomycetota bacterium
AACATTCAAATTGTGGTGGGTAATGATGCCGGCGGAACAATCTTTGCGGGTCTAGAGATGGCCGAATCGTTAGATGCAAAAACTTTTGAGCGACTATTCACCACTCCGCAGCAAATTGATATCTGGCACCTGGCGCAGGCCTATGGCTGGAACTACATTCGCGTTGAGAGTGTTGACGAACTTATCGCCGCGCTGGCAACCACCGGCCGTGTATTGATTGACGTAAGACTTAACTAAGAGCTTCGCGAATCGGGCGGAACTTCAAATCGGTTTCGGCGAGCTCTGCTTCTGGTTCTGATTCGGCCACGATTCCACAGCCGGCAAACGCGCGAATAGTTTCGCCAGAATTAGTAATTTGCGCTCCGCGCAATGCAATTGCCCATTCGCCGTCGCCGTCGGCACCAATCCAACCAACCGGTCCGGCGTAACGGCCGCGATCGGTGTTTTCAAGTTGCGAAATTAAATTCTGGGCAACCGTGGTTGGTGTTCCTGCAACGGCAGCGGTTGGGTGCAACGCAGCTGCAACGTCAAGAACAGAAGCATCTTCGCGCAGCACCCCGTGTACATCGCTAGCCAGGTGCCAAACGTTTGGCAGCGCAAGACTGAACGGCGTTGGATCGGCATCCACGTGAGTGCAGAAGGGCTCAAGTGATTTCACCAGCGAGTCAACCGCAAAGGCATGTTCGGCGGTGTTCTTTGAAGAGGCTGCAAGTGCAATCGCGATTGCCTGATCAACACCTGGGTCTGTTCCACGACCAGCTGTTCCGGCAAGCACTCGTGCAGAAACCTGTGCGTGCGATACGCGAACCAAAAGTTCAGGCGAGGCACCAAACATGCCATCAACGGAGTACACCCAGCAGGTTGGGTATTTGTGTGCAAGTTTTTGCAGCACGCTGCGAATATCAAATCCGTTAGGCAGTTTTGCAATCACGTCACGGGCCAAAACGACCTTGGCAACTGTGCCTGCCCCAATTTTTTCTACCGCCGAGGCGACCAATGCTTTGAAGCGATCGGCCGAGACCTCACCGGCTTCGAAATTAACCGACGAATTGGTTTTGTATTCGGCAGCATGCGACCAAAAATCACCGGCAGCGGCGCCCTCGACGGTGGTCAACCAAACTCGACCATCGCGACTGCCAAGAATTACCTCGGGAACTATCAGTGTGCTGGCGGCATTACTCAGATCAGAAAATGCAAAGGTCCCAAAGGCAACCAGGCCCGTGCCCGGTAATTGCACTTCGTCGGTCACGGTTGCGTCCGCAACCAACGCACGCCACTGTGCGGCCAAATCTGCAACGCGCCCCGACGATTGGCTGCTTTCAAGGCGAACCGCTTCGCCCCAACCAACGATTCCATCGCCACCACGCACAAAGGCCAGCGGGTTCTCGGGCAGGTGAGCGAGCAACTTGAAGCTATGGGTATTCAGTTCACGGGTGGTGAGCACGAGTTTTTGCGCTTGCGCCATGCTCCCACCTTTCTGAGTGTTATCTGTGAACCTTGATGGGCCCAGTGAATGGGCCAAACGCCGCAGGTAATCTGAACTTGCAGCCTAAAAAAGCCTAAACCCGCCAAGGAGCCCCAGAATGCGAAAGCTTGCCCCAGCAGCCTTTCTGATATCTGGAATTCTCGTCTTCGGCGGGCTTTTTGTTGCCACTCCCGCCCAGGCGGACGATGAGGAAGATACCTCGACCACTGAGGTGGTCAGCCCCCCAAAGCCGCAGGCACCGCGCCCAGAACACACCGATGCGCCTCGACCAAAGCCATCGAAAGAGCCGCACATTAAGCGCGATGAGTTGGAGCAGAAGTACGGCAAACAGGGGCGCTTGTCTTTGCCACCGCTGGTGATTCGCCCAAAGCGCGATACCGATGAAGTCACCGAGAGCAGTGCCCTCGATGTAGCGGACGATGACGATTCGTCTGAGACTGCTACAACCAGCACCACCAAGATCGACAAGACTGGCAAGGCCTCGGCCGGCTCGGCGACCGCGGGTACCAATGGCACTGGCTCATCGAGTCAATCATCGGGGTCTGAATCCGGAGTCAGCAAGGCAAGCGCGGGTTTCATTGCCATCAACCCAGCCGCTAAGAATTCTTTGGTCACCTCAAAGGCTGGCACGCTGGTGAATCCAAAGCAGAATGCACCAATCGATATCAGCAAGGCGCAGTTCTCCAAGAAGACGCCGGCCGACATGTTCCTGCAGGCTGCTCAGGTAGGCCTTTATGCAATGGGTGTTGGAGCCATTGCTCTTGCTTTGATTGCCGCTACCAGGTCAATTCGCCGCAAGTAGACTTGTTAGGTGAGTAAAGCCAACCTAGACAAGAAGCCGGCCGATGTTGCCGCAATGTTTGATGATGTGGCACCAACCTACGACCTAACCAACGCACTACTTTCATTCGGGCAAGATGCTCGCTGGCGCAAAATTGTGCGCAAGGCAGTGGCACCAAAGAGTGGTCAAAAGATTCTTGATCTAGCTGCCGGTACCGGGGCTTCATCGGTTGCGTTTGCACTTCCGGGCGCAAAGGTTGTCGCCGGCGATTTCTCTGAGGGCATGTTGGCAGTTGGCCGCAAGCGCCACCCGGAAATTGAATTTGTTTATGCCGATGCCACCGCGCTGCCATTCGCTGACGCCGAGTTCGATGCGGTCACAATTTCATTTGGTTTGCGAAACGTGGTTGATGTTCCAAAGGCGCTCGCCGAAATGCACCGAGTTACCAAGCCAGGTGGCGTGATCGTGATTTGCGAATTCTCTAAGGTGACAAGCGCTTGGTTTGCGCCGTTCTACAACTTCTACCTCAACAAGTTGCTACCGGCATTTTCTAGCTTGGCAAGCAAGACTCCAGAGGCATACAGCTACTTATCGGAGTCAATCTTGGCTTGGCCGAACCAGAACGAATTGAAATTGAAGATTGAAAAAGCGGGCTACACCAATGTTTCGTTCCGCAACCTAACCTTTGGCATTGTTGCAGTACACAAGGGTTTCAAGGCTGCCAAGGGCGTAGCAAAGTGACCGCAATCTCGCTGCCTCGCCAGCTAAAAAAAGTTTCGGATCGCGCGCTACTTAAGTCACTTGAGTCTGGCCTTGAAGTTGTTGAAGCGCATCTGCAGGTGGCAACTCAGCACGCAGACAAGATTGCTGGAGCCTCGGCGCGACACTTGGTTGACGCCGGTGGCAAACGCGTGCGCCCAACTTTGGTTTTGCTAGCCGCACAACTTGGTGACGCAAAGAAGCAAGAGATTATTGATGCTGCGGTTGTGGTTGAGCTAACTCACTTGGCAACTTTGTATCACGATGACGTGATGGATGATGCACCAACTCGTCGTGGCGTACCAACGGCACAAATGATTTGGGGAAACTCAATTGCAATCTTGACCGGCGACTTGTTGTTTGCACGTGCATCACAGGTTGGCTCACACCTAGGTGAAGAGTCGCTAAAGCTGCAGGCAGATACCTTTGAACGGCTTTGCCTTGGTCAACTGCACGAGACTATTGGTCCGTCAGAAGACGATGACGCAATTGCTCACTACATTCAAGTGATGGCTGACAAGACTGGATCGTTGATTGCAGCGTCGGCTCGACTTGGTGTCATGCTCTCTGGAGCATCACGCGAATACCTTGAGCCACTGGGTGCCTACGGTGAAAAAGTTGGAGTTGCCTTTCAGCTAATTGATGACGTGATTGATATTTCTGAGGCCGGGCCATCGGGTAAGACCCCAGGTACAGATCTTCGTGCCGGTGTACCAACTCTGCCGGTGCTGTTGTTGCGCAAAGCGGCTGCACTTGGCGACGGTGAGGCCGTTTCACTTTTGGCGCTTATTGATGGCGGTCTGCAAGATGACGCCAGACTTCAAGAAGCCCTGGTTCGCCTGCGCAATCACCCGGTTGCCGAGGCGGCGTACCAAGAGGCAAAGCGTTGGGCTGATGACGCAATTGAATCTATTGCAACGTTGCCTGCGGGCTCTGTGAAGAACGCCCTTGAGCTTTTTGCTCAGGCGGTAGTTGACCGCACCAACTAATTTTCAAAGAAGGTTTCAAATGGCAATGACTAAGGCACGCGCGCAGCAGGCCAACAATGCAATTGCCGCAATCTTTTTTATTCAGGGCATTGTGGGAGTTACACAAATTCCCCGCATCCCAGAACTGATTGAGCAAGTCGGCGCGGACTTTGGAGTCTGGGGTTTAATTTCTGGTCTTTCCGGACTTGGCGGCATGTTGGGTCTGCTCTACACCTCAAGATTGATTGCCCGTTTCGGCACCAAGAATGTGACCATATTTGGTGGTGCAGGGCAGGCGCTTTTCGTGATGGCCCTGGTGCTGGCTCATGACCCGTTAACCTACCTACTGTTCACTGCACTGGGTGCCTTGAGTGGCAGCACGCTAAACATTTCAATCAACTCACAATCCGTTGCCTTGCAAAAGGCTCTGAACCGGGTGATCATTGGACGCTTCCATGCTGCTTGGAGTATTGGCGCAACAATCTCTGCAATCTTCAGTGGATTCCTAGCAACATTCTTGCCACTTTGGCTGCACCTGATATTGATTCCGGGTCTGGGAATTATTGCACTCATAATTTTTGGTCAGAAGCTTCTTGTGGCCAGCGAAGACGGCCATGGCGCGGGGCAGGCAGTGTCTAAAAAGACTTCGTTCTTCAAAATGCCGGGCCAAGTATGGCTGTTGGCCGGAGGGTTGTTCACGGGAGTGTTTGGCGAACTGGCGATGATGGACTGGTCGGCGGTGTACTCGAAGAATGTTCTCTTGCTTGATGCGGGTCGCGGTGCAATTCCTTACGCAGCATTCTCGGCAGCCATGATTATTGGCCGCCTTTCAATTAACAAACTTGGCAAGAAGTGGCACATAAGCTCTGTTGCACGCGTGGCTGGATTAGTTGGTGGAACATCTCTGGCAATTGGAGTATTCCTAGGAAGCTCGCTCGTTGCCACTAATCAAGACGTCGCACTTGTGCTCGTCGTAATTTTCTTCTTCATCGCGGGATTAGGTTCTGCGCCAATGGTCCCATCATTCTTTAGTGCCGCCGGATACGTCAAGGGATTAAACACTGCGCAAGTACTTGCTCGAATGAGTTTCATGAACTCAGTGGCAATCATCGGGGCTAAATATTTGATGGGAGCCCTGGCGTTGAATGCAGGACTGACTTTGGCATTTATATTCCCTGCGCTGACTTTCTTAGCCGCGGGTTTGTTGGCGGGTGTTGTTGCGAAACGTGCAAAAGCCAGTGATGCCTTGAATGCTGCTTATCCGGCTACGGGTGCGATGTCGCTAATTCAGGATTAGTTATTAGCGGAAGTTCTGACAAGCCATTGATTTCAAACTTATCTAAAGTTTTGAAATTGCACATCAACCTCAAGGTCTTTGCCCTTGAGCAGGGCCATGGTGTCTTGCAGGTCGTCGCGGCTCTTGCTTTGCACGCGAAGTTCATCGCCTTGAATCTGGCACTTCACGCTCTTAGGGCCCTCTTCGCGAATGATCTTTGAAATCTTTTTGGCGTTCTCTTGGTCAATGCCATTCTTGAGTTCGCCTTCGATGCGGTATTCCTTGCCTGATGGGAAAGGCTTGCCGTCAACAAAGCTCTTAAGTGAAATGCCACGCTTAACCAGCTTTGACTGGAATACATCAAGTACAGCCTTCACGCGCTCTTCGCTTGAAGCCTTCATCAGAATCTTTTCGCCAGACCAATCGATCTCTGCGCCTACGCCTTTGAAGTCATAACGTGACTCAATTTCTTTTTGAGCCTGCATCAAGGCGTTGTTAGCCTCTTGCTTGTCTACTTTGCTTACGATGTCGAATGTTGAATCAGCCATGTGGTTAGTTTACTTACCGGTTCACCCATAACGGGTTAGCGGGCACCCACGGCCGGCCTGGCCGTGCTGGAGCGAACCAGCAGGCTCACCTTCCACTCAACGTCTTCTTCTACGTTGACGTGGCTGTCCAGGGTTGGATCGCTTAGTACTTCAAGAAGCAGTCGTGCCGCTTCTGCACCTTGCTCGCGAACCCGTTGGTCAACGGTGGTGAGGCCAAATAGTTCAGCCATGTCGTGGTTGTCAATTCCGATTACCGATATGTCTTCTGGCACTCGCAGACCAAGATCTTTGGC
>JBDLVL010000032.1:0-19962 GCA_039804765.1 Actinomycetota bacterium
TGGATTATGTCGGCAAAGGCATCCACTCCGGCAAACGGCAATTGCACCCATTCGATTTGTGGATTTTGATCAAGCAGCTGGGCCAGCGCCTTTGGCTGCGAATAGTCCAACCAAATCAAAGCCTTAACGGTTGAGTCGATTGGAACCACTTGTGCCCCTGCCTCGGCAGCGGCTTCGAGATATTCCGGAAAGGTCTTTGGTTCCATCGCGACTTGAACCATGATTTACAATCCCTGCACTTTTCGGCGCTCGGTTTCAAGGTCTACCAGTTCACGCTGAATCCGTGCACTCTCCTGTGGATCTTCGGCAACATGGGTGCGCCGAAGAGCTGCCAAAAGATTTGCCTTTTCGTGGGCGAGTGCGTTTACCAAAGCTCTGGAAACCACACCCTGGCCGTAACGAATCAAGTCGGCATCGTTGTTTGCCGGTAGTGCCTGAGCGGCAATTGAACGAAGCAATGAGTGCAGCTCTGCAGGAGTTGAACCACCAATCACATTCAGCCAATCTGCCGATCCATGCGAAACCATGCTGGTACCAATGGCCTCAAGAATCGCATTGTGAGCCGGCGCACTAAAACCATCGCGCACAATTCGAATCAACTGTTCCGGCGAATACGAACTTGGCACCTGCACAAGCACCTCAAGAACCTGGCGTTCAAACCTAGTAATTGGATCGGCGAGATTAGGTAGAGCAAATTCTTGCTCCGGTTGCGGCTCCTGAGAATCTGCTGGTGCCGGTGCATCTCTTCGAAGGTCTTTGACTGCATCTGAGCGAGTCTCTTTTCCTGCGGCATCAACCAGCGCAGCAACCTCGTTGCCATCTAGGTTTACCCAGCCGGCAAGTTCACGAATGTAAGCCGGTCGCATTGCCGAATCGCGAATGGCCGCGACCACGGGCGCTGCTGCACGAGCCGCCCCTACCCTGCCCTCGATAGTTGCAAGGTCAAACTTGCCAATCTTTTGCTTGATGGCAAATTCAAAAAGCGGCTTCTTGTTTTCAATCATCAGGCGTACGGCTTCGTCACCCTTTTGACTGCGTAGGTCGCAAGGATCCAATCCATCTGGTCCAACTGCAACAAAGGTTTGCGCAGAGAATTTGTGCGAATCGTTGAATGCGCGCATTGCAGCCTTTTGGCCAGCGGCATCGGGGTCAAAGGTAAAGATCACTTCAGCGGGGGTGTCTTTCTCGGCAGACAGCATTCGATTCAGAATGCGAATGTGCTCGTCACCAAAGGCTGTTCCACAGGTAGCTACCGCAGTGGTGATGCCGGCTAGGTGGCACGCCATTACATCTGTGTATCCCTCGACAACAACAACGCGTTGCTGCTTAGAAATATCTTTCTTCGCTAGATCTAGACCATAAAGCACCGATGACTTGTGATACACCAGAGTGTCACTGGTGTTCAAGTACTTTGGCCCCTGGTCATCGTCAAAAAGCTTTCGTGCACCGAAACCGATTACCTGACTTGTGGCATCTCGAATTGGCCAGATCAAACGACCACGGAACTTGTCGTAGGCACCACGATCGCTCTTGGTTGCTAAGCCCGCTGTAACGAGTTCTTCAATCGTGAAGCCAAGTTTCTTGAGGTGATCAGTGAGGTTACTCCAGCCTTTAGGTGCAAAGCCCACGCCAAAAAGTTCGGCTGCGGCCTTGTCGAAGCCACGCCCCTTTAGAAAGTCGCGTCCGGGAATTGCATCATCGGTCATTAGTTGTGACTGGTAGAAAATTGCGGCAGCTGTGTTTGCCTCAAGAATTCGCGAGCGTTGACCCTGATCCTGCGCCGGGCCGCCATCTTCGTAGGTTAATTCAAAGCCAACTCGTGCAGCAAGCTTTTCCACCGCTTCATAAAAGCTGATCGATTCCATCTGCTGAAGGAACTTGTAGACGTCGCCGCCCTCACCACAACCAAAACAGTGGTAAAAACCCTGCATCGGGCGAACGTTAAATGAAGGCGACTTTTCGTCGTGGAATGGGCAAAGCCCCTTTAGTGAACCAACGCTGGCGTTTTTCAGTGAAACGTACTCGCCCACTACATCGGCGATGTTTACGCGAGACTTCACCTCTTCAATGTCTCGCGCCCTAATTTTCCCCGCCATGGCTCTTATCCTAGGCTTTCGCTGCGTGCCATTAGAAAGACGGGCCTTTGACTACCAGTCGGTTGTGCAGGGTGATTGCACTTTGGTCGGTCAATGAAGCAACCTGGTCAACTACCACACGACGCTTTTCGGCATCGGTGTTGGCCTTACCCCAGGCGGCGGTGCAGTAAACATCTAAGTTTTCACCGTTTGAAGCCAGAATGGCATCGGCAAGCTCAGCAAGCAGTTCGCGCTGCCATTCATAAATTGGCCGGCGCGATTCGTGAGACATCAAGAAGGCCGAGACAATGCCCTTTAGCACCGCGATCTCTGCCTTTACATTTGCCGGCACCTCAATACGAGCGCCGTATCGAGTCACTGCACTAACGGGCACTGCTCGTGCAGTGGTTTCATCGTTGAACGCCGCGATGGTCTGGCTAACAAAGCGACCAATCAAATCACTGGCCAAATTCTTTAGGTTGCCAAGCATTGCCGGGGTGCGGTCAAACTTCGTTGGCCAGTTAGGCAAGGCCTGCAAATTGTTTAGCGCCTCGGCCAGCACAGGCTTGGAATAAACGCCAACGTTCCATTCACTAATTTTTTCTAACAGTTCATCTTCGGCGGCCGAGTCAGCGAGTTCTTCAAGCTTGATGTAGCCAGAGACAATTGCGTCTTCAAAGTCGTGCACCGAGTAAGCAACATCGTCAGAGAAATCCATTACCTGCGCTTCAACACTCTTTACTCTGCTTGGCGCACCAATCCGCATCCAGTTGTAAATCTCTAGGTCGTCGTCGTAAACACCAAATTTGATTGAGTGCTCACGCATTTCGCCGGCTTCACCCAGCGACCACGGATACTTACAAGCTGCGTCAAGACTCGCGCGAGTTAGATTCAAACCAACGCTGGTGCCATCGGCGAGGAACACTTTTGGTTCAATACGGGTGAGCAAACGCAAGGTTTGCGCGTTTCCTTCGAAGCCACCGAACCCTGCTGCCCAATCGTTCAGGCCCTTCTCGCCATTGTGACCGAAAGGAGGGTGCCCTAGGTCGTGAGCCAAACATGCCATGTCAACGATGTCTGCGTTCAGACCAAGATCGATTGCCATTTCGCGACCAATCTGTGCGACTTCTAGCGAGTGAGTCAATCGTGTTCGAGCGAAGTCACCACCACTTGGCGATAGCACCTGAGTCTTGGCGCCTAGTCGCCGAAGGGCAGATGAGTGCAATACACGTGCGCGGTCGCGAGCAAATTCACCGCGTTGCGACTTACCGGTTCGCGTCTCAGGCATGAAACGCTCGCGGTCAGAATGGGTGTAGCCAAGTTCGGAAGAATTTCTTTCCATTAGCCGCCAGACACTCCTAGCTCTGCCTCTTGAAGCACCTTGCGCTGATCTCCAACAAGTTCACGAGACTGCAACCAGTTTTCTGGCAATGCACAAACCTTTGCGCCGCCAAGACGACCACGTGGTCCTTCGGCCTCTTCACCCGGATAAGGTTGAGAACGATCCAGCGTGCCAAGAATTTCATCCATGTGCGCCAAAGACTCAACCTGAGAAAGGGCTGCGCGGAACTCGCCGCCAACTGGGTAGCCCTTGAAGTACCAAGCCACGTGCTTGCGAATATCGCGGCAGGCGTGCACCTCGCTTTCAAAGAATTCAACAAGTAATTCAGCGTGGCGTTTGAAGGCATCGGCAACTTCACCCAGGCTTGGCTGAATTGGACTAATCGCGGCATTTGAATTGGGATTGCGCAGGTATTCATCAAAAGCTGATTGCAGATCGCCAAATAACCAAGGTCTACCCAAGCAGCCGCGACCAACCACCACGCCATCTACCCCGGTCTCACGCATCATTCGAATTGCATCACCAGCAGACCAGATGTCACCGTTACCAAGCACTTGCACATCTGGCAGAGCCTCGCGAAGTTTGGCAATTGCAGACCAGTCAGCCTGGCCGGAGTAGTAATCGGCGGCGGTTCTGCCGTGCAGCGCAATCGCGGTTACCCCAGCATCACGCGCAGCCTTGCCGGCTTCAATATAGGTGAGGTGATCCGCGTCGATACCCTTTCGCATCTTGATGGTTAGGGGTATTTCACCAGCAGCCTTAACAGCAGCATTCACGATTGAACTAAACAGATCTTGCTTCCATGGCAAGGCCGCGCCGCCACCCTTGCGAGTCACCTTTGGAACTGGGCAACCAAAATTAAGATCAATGTGATCGGCACGATTCTCGGCCACCAACATGGTGACTGCCTCTGCGATTGTTTTTGGATCAACGCCATATAGCTGAACCGAACGAACTTCTTCTGATGGGTGATGCCCTACCAAGCGCAGCGATTCTTCGGTTCTTTCAACAAGAGCACGAGAGGTAACCATTTCGGAAACATACAGACCGCCACCAAACTCACGGCAGAGCCTGCGGAACGCGGTGTTGGTGATGCCCGCCATTGGCGCAAGCACAACCGGCGTTGCGATGGCGATTTTGCCATACTGCAACGCTGGTTTAGTGCTGGCCAAATTCATTGATCTATGAAACTAGTTTTGCGCCAAGGTACTCGCGCAGCTTACTTAGCGAAACGCGCTCCTGTTGCATGGTGTCGCGTTCGCGAACGGTAACTGCTTGGTCTTCAAGCGTGTCAAAGTCCACGGTCACACAGAACGGAGTACCAATTTCGTCTTGACGACGGTAACGACGACCAATTGCACCTGAATCATCAAAGTCAATGTTCCAGTGGCCACGAAGTTCCTGTGCAAGGTTGCGAGCAACCGGCGACAAATCTTCGTTGCGAGAAAGCGGAAGAACGGCTGCCTTGATTGGAGCTAGACGATAGTCAAGACGAAGTACCGTGCGAACGTCAACGCCACCCTTGGTGTTTGGCGCTTCGTCTTCTGCGTATGCGTCGACAAGGAAAGCCATTAGCGATCGTGTTAGACCAGCGGCCGGCTCAATCACGTATGGAGTCCATCGTTCGTTCTTGTTCTGATCAAAGTAACTTAAATCGGTGCCTGATTCGCGTGAGTGCGTGGTCAAGTCAAAGTCGGTGCGGTTAGCAATGCCTTCAAGTTCTCCAAACTCGCTACCAGGGAAACCAAACTTGTACTCAATGTCAACGGTGCGCTTCGAGTAGTGCGAAAGTTTTTCCTTTGGGTGCTCGAAGATGCGCAGGTTGTCTGGGTTGATACCAAGATCGGTGTACCAGTTCATGCGCTGTTCGATCCAGTAGTCGTGCCACTCTTCATCGGTGCCTGGCTCTACAAAGAATTCCATTTCCATCTGCTCAAACTCGCGAGTGCGGAAGATGAAGTTTCCAGGAGTGATCTCGTTGCGGAAAGACTTTCCAATCTGGCCAATGCCAAACGGTGGCTTCATTCGCGAGGCGCCAAGCACATTAGCAAAGTTCACAAAAATACCCTGTGCTGTTTCTGGGCGAAGATAGTGCAGACCCTCTTCGGCGGCAACTGGACCCAAGAAGGTTTGCAGCAAACCGTTAAAAGCCTTTGGCTCTGTCCAAGTGTTCTTGCTGCCACAGTTTGGGCAAGCAATGTCGTTCATTGACTCCGGTGCGCGACCCTTCTTTTCTTCGAAGGCCTCTTCTAGGTGATCCTGGCGAAAGCGCTTGTGACAAGCGGTGCACTCAATTAGCGGGTCAGAGAATTCACGAACGTGACCAGACGCTTCCCAAACCTTGCGAGGAAGAATCACCGATGAATCCAAGCCAACGATGTCTTCGCGAGACTGAACCATGGTGCGCCACCACTGGCGCTTGATGTTTTCTTTTAGCTCAACACCTAGGGGTCCGTAGTCCCACGCGGAACGGCTTCCGCCGTAGATCTCGCCGGCCTGGAAAACGAATCCACGACGCTTGGCTAGAGAAATTACTGAATCTAGACGATTTGGGGTAGCCACTTAAACTCCTTGCCCAAGCTGGATGCCTGGTACTTGTTCGAAGTTCCCAGTCTACTTTGACGAAGCGCGTTTTGGCTTGTCTACTGCCCCGCCAAAGCGCCTTGAGCGCCCCTGAAAGTGCGAAATCGCGTCCCAAAGAGAGGTTCGGTTGAAGTCGGGCCACAGGGTGTCTAGAAACACGAACTCGGCATAGGCCGATTGCCAGAGCAAGAAATTTGAGGTGCGCTGCTCGCCCGAACTGCGCAAGAAAAGGTCAACATCAGGCAGGTAGTTGGTGTTCAAGTACTTCTGCATGGTCTTTTCAGTAATTGCGCCTGGCTTGAGCTTGCCGCTGGCGATATCGGTGGCCATTGCATTCACCGCATCAACAATCTCAATGCGCGAGCCATAGTTGACACACATAGTTAGAGTTAGGGTCTTGTTTTTTGCAGTTAGTTTCTCGGCGGCTTTTAATTCATCAATCACCGATAACCACAAGCGTGGTCTGCGCCCCGCCCACCGAATTCTAACTCCCCAGGCGTTTAATTGATCGCGGCGAGCACGAAGCACCTCACGATTGAAGCCCATCAGAAATTTCACTTCATCGGGAGAACGCTTCCAGTTCTCGGTAGAGAAGGCATAAACGGTCAAGTACTTAACGCCGGCCTCGATTGCACCTGCAACTACGTCTAGCAAAGCTGCTTCGCCGGCCTTGTGGCCTTCAATTCTGGTTAGGCCTCTTTGATTTGCCCAACGACCATTGCCATCCATCACTATGGCCACGTGCTGCGGAACGGAACCGGCTGCGAACTTGGGCATCTTTACGCCAGGCTTCTTTACTGCCGCTAATTGAGTGGCCTGCAACTTGGTCATTCCCGCTCCACATGTTGAAGTGACTTGAGACCGCGCTCAATGTGCCACTGACTATATGCAGCAACGATACCGGAAGCCGATGCACGAATGTTTTCCGTTGAAGAATCGGCGACCAGCCAATCACCCGAAAGCAAAGCGCCAAGCAGTTCTCCGGTTAGCGGGTCAATCACGGCAGCCCCGGCTGGTCGGCAATCACGACAAACCACGCCACCAAGTTGCATTACGAATGCCTGATGAGGTCCCACTGCCCCGCATCGTGAACAATCGCCGAAGTTTGGCGCCCAGCCCGCAATAGATAGCGCACGTAAAAGGTAAGAATCCAAAACCAGCGAAGCATCGTGCTCCTTGTTGGCCAACGAACGAAGCGCACCAATCAGTAACAGGTATTGCTGTGGTGATGAATCTTCGCCAGTAAGTTTTTCTGCGGTTTCAACCATCGCAGTTGCCGCGGTGTACGACCGATAGTCCTCGATGATTTCGCGCCCGTAAGAACCAATGGTCTCTACCTGGTTCACCACATCAAGATTGCGACCCTCATAAAACTGCGCCTCAACCACCATGAATGGCTCCAAGCGAGCACCAAACTTAGATCCGGTTCTTCGCACGCCTTTGGCTACCGCTCGGATTTGTCCGTTGTACCTAGAAAGCAGCGTAACGATGCGATCTGCTTCACCCAACTTATGGGTGCGCAGCACAACTGCTTCATCTTTATATACGGGCACCAAATAAGTATCGGCCCCTACCCAAGAGAAACTCTTGAACCGGGGCCGAACCTTTTGAAGTTTGCCGTTTTAGGCGCGAATTGCGCGGTTAACCGCCGAGATAACCGCCTTCAGCGATGCAGTAGAGATGTCTCCATCGATTCCGACTCCCCAAAGGGTGTGGCCGTTGACTTCTAGCTCTACGTAGGCGGCTGCCTGAGCATCGCCACCGGCACTCAATGTGTGCTCTACGTAATCAAGCAGGCGCACGTTCACGCCCTGATTCTCTAGAACATTAAGGAATGCAGAGATCGGACCATTGCCGGTACCGTGAGCCTCAAGCTCGCCAGTGCCATCGCGAAGCACGATATCTAGATCTACGCTGCCGTCCATATCGCTGGCAGTACGCATCTTCTTCAGTTCAAAGCGTCCCCACTTTAGCTCGGCACGATCTGCCGGAGCCGGAAGGTACTCATCGGTGAAAATATCCCAGAGCTTAGCTGACGAGACTTCGCCACCTTCTTGATCAGTCTTGTTCTGCACCACGCGAGAGAATTCGATTTGCAACTTGCGCGGCAGATCAAGAGAGTGATCGGTCTTCAATAGGTAAGCAACGCCACCCTTGCCCGATTGAGAGTTCACGCGAATTACGGCTTCGTACGAACGACCAACATCCTTAGGGTCAATCGGAAGGTACGGGACTGCCCAGACCAAGTCGTCAACAGAGACACCTTTATTGGTTGCCTCTTTTTGCATCAACTCGAAGCCCTTCTTAATGGCGTCTTGATGCGAACCAGAGAAAGCGGTGTAAACCAGATCGCCACCGTAAGGGCTTCGCTCAGGAACAGGCAACTGGTTGCAGTACTCAACGGTTCGCTTGATTTCGTCAAGATCACTGAAGTCGATGTGTGGGTCAATTCCCTGGCTAAAAAGATTTAGACCAAGAGTAATCAGGTCAACGTTTCCGGTGCGCTCACCGTTTCCGAACAAGCAACCCTCAATGCGATCTGCACCGGCAAGATAACCCAGCTCGGCAGCGGCAACCGCGGTACCACGGTCGTTGTGCGGGTGAAGTGAAATCAAAATGCTGTCGCGACGTGCAATGTTGCGGTGCATCCACTCGATTGAGTCGGCGTAAACATTTGGCGTTGCCATTTCAACCGTAGCCGGAAGATTAATCACCATCTGGTGATCTGGCTTTGGATCAATAATTTCAATAACCGCGTTACAAACCTCTACCGCATATTCCAACTCGGTGCCGGTGTAAGACTCCGGAGAGTACTCGTAGTAAATATCGGTGTCAGGAATTGTCTTTTCCATTTCGCGACACTTGCGAGCACCGGAAAGTGCGATGTCCATGATGCCTTGCTTGTCTTGGTTGAAAACCACTCGACGCTGCAACACAGATGTTGAGTTGTAAAAATGGACGATTGCCTGCTTGGCACCCTTTATTGATTCATAGGTGCGCTCGATCAGTGCATCGCGAGCCTGAGTCAAAACCTGAATGGTTACATCTGCTGGGATGTGACCGTCTTCAATTAGTAGACGAACAAAATCAAAGTCTGTTTGGCTGGCAGATGGGAAACCAACTTCAATTTCCTTGTAGCCCATGTTCACCAGTAACTTGAACATCTTTAGTTTGCGCTCTGGGCTCATTGGGTCAATAAGCGCCTGGTTGCCGTCGCGAAGGTCAACCGCGCACCAGCGAGGTGCCTCAGTGATTACCTTGCTAGGCCAAGTGCGGTCCGGAAGAGCTACGGTGATCTGCTCGTGGAATGGGACATATTTATGTACCGGCATGCCTGAAGGAGTTTGGGTGTTTTTCATTTGAAGTGTCTTTCGTGTGGTGGGTGGTCAGCCGGCAGAAGGCCCCGCGACGAGGAGGGCCTATTTAGGCCTCGCCGCGGCCACTAAGTAGTAGACCCAGGAACACGTTTTCAGACTACGCCGGATTGACCTAAAAACCAAGCTTGCCCAACTGTTTAGGATCACGCTGCCACTCGGAGGCTACCTTTACGCGCAAGCCTAAGAACACCTTGTGGCCAATCAGTTTCTCTATCTCTAGGCGGGCGCGCTTGCCCACATCAATCAACCTTGCACCGCGGTGCCCAATAATGATGCCCTTTTGGCTATCGCGCTCGACGAAGATGTTGGCGTGGATATCGGTGAGGTCTTTACCTTTGCGCTTGCTCATCTCGTCGATGGTCACGGCGATTGAGTGCGGCAACTCATCGCGCACTCCCTCAAGGGTTGCCTCGCGAATCAACTCACAAATGCGTGCCTCGAGCGATTCGTCGGTGACGGCATCTGCTGGGTATAGCGCCGGCGACAGCGGCATCAGGTCAATCAGAACCTTGGTCAGAACCTCTAGCTGGTCCTCTGTGACTGCAGAAACCGGCACGATGGCCTTCCAGTCGCGAAGCTGCGAGACCGCCATAAGTTGATCGGCTAGCTGTTCAGGTGAGACTAACTCACACTTGGTAACCACGGCAACTAACTTTGCGCGTCGGAATTCATTGAGCTGCTCATTGATGAAGTTGTCGCCCGGGCCAATTTTCTCGTTTGCCGGAATGCAGAAACCGATTACATCAACGTCACCAAGAGTTTGCTCGACCAGATCATTTAGGCGCTGACCAAGCAAAGTGCGTGGGCGGTGCAAGCCTGGAGTGTCTACCAAAATCAATTGTCCATAGTCTCGGTGCACGATTCCACGAATCGCACGACGAGTGGTCTGTGGCTTGGCACTGGTGATAGCGATCTTTTCGCCCACCAAGGCGTTAGTGAGAGTTGACTTGCCAACATTTGGGCGACCTACAAAAGACGCAAATCCCGATCGGTGATCCGACTCTATGGGTTTTGTTGAATAAGGCTCTGACATTATTTCTCCGGCTCCAGTTGCTCAAAGGCGGACTGGGCGTCGGCCAAGTTTTCATCTTTCTTCAAGATGACGGTAATCAATCGCTTGCGGCGACCCTCAATCCGGTCGGCGATGATTTGCAAACCGGAAACGGTTACCTCATCACCGCGACCAGGAAGACGACCTAGTTCCTTGGCAAAAAGTCCGCCAATACTATCTACGTCTTCGTCTTCTAGTTCCAGTTCCAACTGTTCACCAAGCTCGGCAAGTGAGAAACGAGCATTCACTCGGAATCGTCCGTCGCCCAAATCATCAACGTCTGGAACGTCGCGATCATATTCATCGCTAATTTCGCCAACGATTTCTTCGATCACGTCTTCCATTGTGGCAAGTCCTGCAACACCACCGTATTCATCAACAATGATGGCGATGTGAGTAGAACTCAGTTGCATATCCCGCAGCAAGTCATCAACCGGCTTTGATTCCGGCACAAAAATTACCGGACGAGCAATATCGCTGGCCAAAGTCTTGTCCATCTTTGCCGGAGACTCGTGCAGGATTCGAGCAACATCTTTGACATAGAGGATTCCGCTGATGTCGTCGATGTTCTTACCTACAACCGGTAGGCGCGAGTATCCCCTTCGCAAAAATACGCTCATCGCCTTGGTCAAGTTTGAATCCGCGGCAACGGTTGCCATATCAATGCGTGGCACCATGATTTCGCGAACAATGGTCTCGCCGAATTCTTCAACCGAATCAAGCAACTCCTGTTCGAACTCTTCTGGCTCATCGAGCTTCGGTAGCGATATGGGTGTGAATAGTAAGTGAATCGAATCCACCGGCTTGCGGAATGCCTTGAGCAGTTTTTGACCAATGCTGTGGTGACCAAGTTGCTTTGCGGCCAACTGTGAGCCAAACAACAGCGCGAACATCATCAGTGTTGAAATGGTGGCCGACCAGTACCAAGCCATCGCAATTGGCGCCAAGGCCTGACCCGCAACCACGCCAAAGATTCCAGTTAGAGCCAAACGAACAAAGCTCAGCGATTCAGCCTTGGCCGATTCATCAACCTCAAGGGCTGCTTTGACCACTGCGGTCAAGGTGGTGAGTACGGCCAGAATTGCGGCAATCCAAAGGGCTAAGCCAATCACCTAGACGCTCGCCTCACTTGCATAGAAGTTCTCCAGGATAGCCTTTTGCAAACCAAACATCTCTTTTTCTTCGTCTGGCTCGGCGTGATCAAACCCAAGTAGGTGCAGAATTCCGTGAGTCGTAAGCAGCAAGATCTCATTGATTGGTTCGTGACCCGCAACCTGGGCCTGACGAATCGCAACCTGTGGGCAGATCACGATGTCACCAAGTAGGCCAGGTTCGGTGACCTCACCCTCGCCACCTGGGCGAAGCTCATCCATTGGAAAACTAAGTACGTCGGTAGGGCCAGGTTCGTCCATCCATTGAATGTGCAGCACCTCCATGGCGGGCTCATCAACAAACTGAATGGCCAACTCAGCCTTTGGATGAATGTTAAGTTCACCAAGAGCGTGTTGTGCTAGGCGCAGAACGCGCGCTTCGTCTACAGAAATCTCTGTTTCGTTATTGATTTCGATGCTCATTTGTTGACCTTCTTCGAAGCCTGCTTGGCGTTCTTGGCGTCTTCGTACTTTGTGTAGGCATCAACAATTTTTGCAACCAGGGAGTGACGAACCACGTCTTCCGATGTCAAGGTGGCAAAGTGCATGCCATCTACCTTGCCCAACACTTCTACAGCAGTGCGAAGACCAGAGCTTCCTGAAGGCAAGTCAATCTGCGTGATGTCACCGGTGACAATCATTTTTGAATTGAATCCAAGACGAGTCAGGAACATCTTCATTTGCTCCGGTGTCGTGTTTTGGGCTTCATCAAGAATGATGAACGAATCATTTAGTGTGCGACCACGCATGTAGGCAAGCGGTGCAACCTCAATGGTTCCGGCGGCCATCAACTTAGGAATTGATTCCGGCTCAAGCATTTCGTGCAACGCGTCGAACAGCGGGCGCAGGTATGGATCAATCTTGTCGTTTAGCGTTCCAGGTAGAAATCCAAGGCGCTCTCCTGCTTCGACTGCAGGGCGAGTCAAAATAATGCGGCTAACCTCTTTGCGCTGCAACGCCTGCACTGCCTTGGCCATCGCCAAATAGGTTTTACCAGTTCCGGCTGGTCCTATTCCAAAGACAATCGTTGCTTCGTCAATTGCATCAACGTACTTCTTTTGACCAAGCGTCTTAGGTCGGATGCTTTTTCCGCGAGAGCTCAGAATGCTTTGACTTAGGACATCGGCCGGGCGACTCTCACCCTCAAGCATTTTTGCCGAGCGAGTCAAGTCCTGTGGTGCTAGGTCCTGACCGTTGGCAATCAGCGCAACCATTTCTTCAATAAGTTTTTTCGCTTCGCTGACTTGTGCTCCGGGACCAGTGAGCACTACCTCGTTTCCCCGGGCGTGCACTTCAACGTCCGGGTAGGTCTGCTCTAGGGTCTTGAGTAATTTATCTTCGGTACCAAACAGCGACACCATTGGAACGCCAATCACCTGAAGTTTTTCAGTGCGAGCCTTGCTGGCCGATGAATCGCGAGATGAACTAGCCAACCTGATCCTTTGGCGTGCGACTTGTGATGTGGCCGTGGGCATGGAATACCGTTTGACCCGCCTCTGCTCCGGTATTGAAACTCAAACGGAACGAGCCGGTTGATTTGTCCAAGGCAATCTTTGAACCAAGCTGCATTAGATCAACCAATTCGTCTGGTGAGCTGTTAGTAAGTTCTGCGATATTCGCGTGGTGGCGCTTTGGGATAACCAAGATGTGAATCGGCTGACGTGGCGAAATGTCCCAGAAGGCAAGCGAGTGCTGGGTTTCATCGACCAGGTTTGCCTGAATCTCTTTGCTTGCGATTCTGCAGAATAAGCAGTCTTGGTTGTTCAATCTTTCCTCCAGGAACGAGTCTACTTTGAGCCCCATTGCCCAGTAAGGGCAAGGATTCCCGAAATAGCTGCGATGCCCGCGGTTGAGGTCCTCAGAATAGGTGCGCCAAGGTTAACCCGCACGGCCCCAGCCTTTTGCAATGCCTCAAGTTCAGGCTCACTAATCCCGCCCTCGGGGCCAACCACCAAGGCGATTCTTCCGGACTTCGGCATGCTTTGAACACCCATACCCGTTGCGGCGGTTGGATCTAGCACCAAAATTAAGTCGAACGCTTCGACCAAGTCGGCAACCTGAACACTCTTTATCGGTGCGGCAACAACTGGATGCCAACTGCTGAGCGATTGCTTGGCCGCCTCAGTGACAATGCTTTGCCAACGGTCAACACCCTTGGCCTCTTTGAGCCCAATCCAACGACTTACCGAACGATCGGCTTCCCAAGGAATTACACCAACAACGCCAAGTTCGGTCGCAGCCTGCACTGCAAGTTCGTCACGGTCGCCTTTGGCCAGCGCTTGAATCAAAGTAATTTGAATCTGCGGGGTTGGATCTTGCTCAACAGAGCTAACCCGTACGTGCAGGTTATTTCCAACAATTGAATCAACCAGGCCGCGAACTCTTAGACCCGCTTTGTCGGTAAGTTGAATGGCTTCACCCACACGCATTCTGCGCACCGATACCGCGTGCTTTGCCTCTGGTCCGGTTAGGTCAACTACTGAACCAACCTGAACCGGTTGGTCAAAGTTGCGGGTGAACATGGGCTCAACCACGGTTAGTTCTTTTTCTTGCCAGAGAAGCGTCCGTGAGTTACACGAGCAAGCTTGATGGTGTCTTCTTTGCGAAGTGAAGCGAGTGAACGGAATAGTTCCTTTTGTTTTGAATCAAGCTTGCTTGGTGTAACCACCTGAAGCTTAATCTGCAAATCACCGCGACCTGAAGAACGCAAATGCTGCACGCCCTTGCCGCGAACCGTGAGTACTTCACCAGTTTGCGAGCCTGGCTCTACTTCAATTTCAATTTCCCCATCAAAGGTTTGAATCTTGGCTAGTGCTCCAAGCACGGCGTCGTGCAGCGGAACCTCAAGTACACAAGTCAAATCATCTCCCTGGCGTCCAAAGACGTCATCCTCTTTAACTGCCATGTCTACGTATAGATCACCGTTTGGTCCGCCAGCGAAACCAACCTCACCTTGACCCGATAGCTGCAGACGCAAACCATCTTCAACACCGGCAGGGATATTCAAATCAATGTTGCGGCGAGCACGCACGCGGCCCTGGCCTCGACAATCAATACATGGCTCGGGAATTACCTGGCCGTAGCCACGGCAAGTGCCACACGGCTGCGAGGTAACCACGTTCCCAAGCAAAGAACGAACCTGGCGTTGAATCTGCCCTGAGCCGCCACAAATATCACAGGTTGCCATTGAAGTACCCGGGCGGCAACATGAGCCCTGGCAAGTTTCGCAAAGCACAGCCGTGTCAACTTCTACGCTCTTGGCAATTCCAAAGACAACTTCTTCAAGAGTTAGATCAATTCGAATTAGTGCGTCTTGACCGCGCTCGGCACGTGAACGTGGACCACGTGAACCGCCGCCGCCAAAAAAGGTGTCGAAGATGTCACCAAAGCCACCAAAGCCGGCCCCGCCAAACGGATCCTGACCACCCATGTCGTATTGACGACGCGAATTCGAATCACTCAACACCTCGTAGGCGTGAGTAACAGCCTTGAACCGCTCTTGGGCCTCAGGCGCAGGATTCACGTCAGGGTGCAATTCGCGCGCCAGCTTCCGGTAAGCCTTTTTGATTTGGTCTTCGGTTGCATCGCGCGCAACGCCCAACGCCTCGTAGTGATCAGCCATGAATGATTAGTTTCCTAAAGTCTTGGTTAGGTAGCGCGCAACTGCACGCACCGCAGAAATATTTGACGAGTAATCCATACGGGTTGGTCCAATCACACCCAACTTGGCAATTTCGCTGCCTTGGTTTTCGTAGCCGCTGACCACAACCGACGCATTTGCCAATCCCTCAAACTGATTCTCGCGACCAATTCTCAAACTCACACCGTGCTGTTCGGCTTGCATCTCACTTATCAACTTAAGTAATACAACCTGCTCTTCAATTGCCTCAAGTACCGGTGAAATACTGCCCGGAAAATCTTCTTCACGCTTTGCCAAGTTTGACGTTCCGGAAAGAATGATTTTCTCTTGACGGTTGGCATCAACCTGTTCCAGCAAATTCTTTACAATCACGTTCGCAATTTTTGTATTGTTTGAGTTCATGCCTGAGGCAATGCTCTTCAAGTTGCCAGCAACCTCAGTTAGAGCAACGCCAGCGATCGCAGTGTTCAGCTTTGCACGCAACTCACCTATGAAAGCTTCATCAACCGCTGCACCAAGCTCAACCACGTGCTGCTGAATTCGGCCACTGTCGGTGATCAAAACCATTAACACTCGCGTATCCGCCGCCGGAATCAGCTCTATGTGCCGAACTGATGCCTTTCCCAGGGTTGGGTACTGCACCATGGCTACCTGATTGGTTAGCTGCGAAAGCAAGCGAACCGTGCGACCCAAAGTTTCGTCAAGGTCGGCGCTGCCAACCATAAAGTTTTCAATCGCGTGACGCTCGGCCGCGTTGAGTGGCTTAACCTCGCTAAGGCGATCAACAAAAAGTCGATAACCCTTATCGGTTGGCACACGACCAGCAGAGGTGTGCGGTGCGTGAATTAGCTCTTCTTCTTCAAGAAGCGCCATGTCGTTTCTAATGGTGGCCGCCGAAACACCAAATGAGTGGCGCTCGACCAGTGACTTGGAACCAACCGGCTCTTTGCTGGCGATGTAATCCTGAACGATGGCACGAAGCACCTCAAGACTTCTATCTGGAATCATTTCGCACCGCCTTTCTGATCTTGTTCCACGGAGTTAGCACTCCAACTCCCCGAGTGCCAATATTACCTGCCGTAATTATGAATGGATAGGCTAATCGGGCTAGAAGGAGATACCAATGACAGAGCCAAATCCATACGCAGTGCCGCAAGAACCGCTTTCACCTGAAATGGAACGCCTGTGGGCCATCGCGATTCACGCATTCGGCATTGTGTTGGAGTTCTTTGCTCCCCTGCTGGGCTACCTGTTCCTAAAGGATCGCGGACCGTTCATTCGTCACCACGTGACCGAATCACTCAACTTTGGCATCTCAATGTTGTTACTATACGCGGTACTCGCGATCAGCATCATTGGTTGGTTCCTGTTCTGGGTGCCACCAATTATTTGGACCGTGTTCCGCATCATCGCTGCATACAAGGCCAGCCTCGGCGAGTTTTATCGCTACCCAGTTTCAATCCGTTTTATTAAGAACTAATCAACCAGGCATTAGTCGGCGAGAAGCTGGCGAACTAAAGAATCTGCCAGCAGACGCCCCTTGAGGGTTAGCCTCAAAACGCCACCGATAGCCGCCTTGGCGTCAACCAACTCGTCGGCAATAAATCCGGCAATTAGATTGCTGGCGTGAGCGCTCACCTGTTTGGCCAAATCCACATTTAGACCATCACGAATTCTTATTTCAAGCAGGATGCGTTCTTCAAGTCGCGTTTTATCGCTGAGAGTTTCACGACCGGCAGCCGGCGACTTTCCCTCGGCAAGTTTGCTCGCGTATGCAGTTGGGTATTTGACATTCCACCAACGAACACCACCAAAGTGACTGTGTGCGCCTGGTCCGTAACCCCACCAGTCTTGCGATGCCCAGTAAGAAATATTATGTGCCGAGGCGTTTTGCTCACCTCGAGACCAATTGCTTACCTCATACCAATCGAAGCCAGCTTCGGCAAACATCTGATCGGCTAACTCATATTTATCTGCTTGCAGATCTTCATCTGGTTCTGCCAGCTGACCTGACTTGATCTGACGAGCAAGCTTGGTTCCGTCTTCAACAATCAATGCGTAGGCAGAGATATGGTCAGGCTCTATTTCAATTGCGGCAATTACACTTTGACGCCACTCGTCGAGCGTTTCACCGGGTGCGCCATAAATTAAGTCGACCGAGGTGCGAAGCCCAAGCTGCTTGGCGGCCGCTACCGCGACTGACACGTTTGCTGGATCGTGTGTGCGTTCAAGAGTTGCCAAAACTGATGCAACTGCCGATTGCATTCCGAACGAAACACGATTGAATCCGCCATCACGCAGCTCGCGCAAGTATTCAGCATTCACAGTGTCTGGGTTTGCCTCAGTGGTTACCTCTGCACCAGGTGCAATTTCAAATGCATCGCGAAGCGCCGCAAGAATCTTTACCAAGTCGGCGGCCGGCAAAAGGGTTGGGGTTCCACCGCCAAAAAAAACTGTGCTTAGTTTTCGTTTTGGTAATCCTGCATCAGCAATCACCTGCGCACTGAGTTCTATTTCTGCGATCAGGATATCGGTGTAATCAGATTGCTTGGCACCGTCAAGCTCGCTGGCGGTGTAGGTATTGAAATCGCAATAGCCGCAGCGCACTTTACAAAAGGGAATATGTACGTATGCGTGAAACGTGCGTTCAGCCGCACCAATAATCGATTGTGCTGGCAGGCTTCCGTCTGCAGGAGCTGGGTCGCCGATAGGCAGTGGGCCGGCCACTACTTACCCTTCTTCTCGCCCTTTTTCTCACTGTCCGAAGACAGAGCTGCGATGAAGGCCTCTTGAGGAACCTCAACGCGGCCAACCATCTTCATGCGCTTCTTACCTTCTTTTTGCTTCTCAAGAAGTTTGCGCTTACGAGAAATGTCACCACCGTAACACTTGGCCAAAACGTCTTTGCGCATCGCGCGAATTGACTCACGCGCAATGATGCGAGCACCAATGGCAGCCTGAATTGGCACTTCAAACTGCTGACGCGGAATAAGTTCGCGAAGCTTTCCAGTGATCATCACGCCATAGGCATAGGCCTTGTCTTTGTGCACGATTGCACTGAAGGCATCTACCTGCTCGCCCTGCAGCAATAGGTCAACCTTGACGAGGTCACCCTTTTCCAGGCCGGTCTCTTCGTAGTCAAGTGATGCATAACCGGCGGTCTTGCTCTTTAGCTGATCAAAGAAGTCAAAAACGATTTCAGCAAGAGGCAAGGTGTAGCGCAACTGCACGCGATCCTCACCCAGGTACTGCATGTCAATCATCGTGCCGCGTCGCTGCTGGCAAAGTTCCATAACGGTACCGGTGTAATCCTTAGGCAACAAAATAGTTGCCTTAACCATTGGCTCAAGCACCTGCTTAATTTTTCCACCAGGGAATTCGCTTGGGTTCGTCACTGTAATTTCTTTGCCGTCATCCATGGTTACTTCGTAAACCACCGATGGCGCAGTTGCGATTAGATCAAGACCAAACTCGCGCTCAAGGCGTTCGGTAATAATCTCAAGATGCAAGAGGCCCAAGAATCCACAACGGAATCCAAAGCCAAGCGCAACTGAGGTTTCTGGTTCGTAAACCAAAGCAGCATCAGACAGCTTCAGCTTGTCTAGTGCCTCACGAAGAACTGGGTAGTCACTGCCGTCAATCGGATAAATTCCCGAGTAAACCATTGGCAGCGGCTCTTTATAACCCTTGAGTGCTTCTGTTGCTGGCTTGGCCTGGTTAGTGATGGTGTCACCAACCTTTGACTGACGAACGTCTTTCACGCCGGTGATTAGGTAACCCACCTCACCAACACCAAGGCCCTTGGTTGGTTCCGGTTCTGGTGATGAAACACCAATCTCAAGAAGTTCGTGCACTGCACGAGTTGACATCATTTGAATTTTTTCGCGTGGGCTTAGATTGCCATCAATCATTCGCACGTAAGTGATCACACCGCGGTAGCTGTCGTACACAGAGTCAAAAATCATTGCGCGAGCAGGAGCGTTTGGATCGCCGACTGGATTCGGCACAGTTGCCACAATCTTGTCGAGCAGTTCGTCAACGCCAATTCCAGTCTTGCCCGATACTCGTAGGCAGTCTTCTGGGTTTCCACCAATCAGGTTGGCAAGTTCCTCGGCATACTTTTCTGGCTGTGCAGCCGGAAGGTCAATCTTGTTTAGCACCGGAATGATTTGAAGGTCGTTTTCCATGGCTAGGTAAAGATTTGCCAAAGTCTGCGCTTCGATTCCCTGAGCCGCGTCAACCAGAAGAACTGCGCCTTCACAAGCAGCCAGCGAACGAGAAACCTCATATGTAAAGTCAACGTGCCCCGGGGTGTCGATCATGTTTAGGGCGTAGGTCTGGCCAGCTACTTCCCAAGGCATGCGGACCGCCTGAGACTTGATGGTGATTCCACGCTCACGCTCGATATCCATGCGGTCTAGATACTGGGCACGCATTGATCGGTCGTCAACCACACCGGTGAGCTGCAACATTCGGTCGGCCAGGGTTGATTTACCGTGGTCAATGTGGGCAATAATGCAGAAATTGCGGATAAGCGCCGGATCGGTCTTCGCCGGTTCAAGGCGGCGGGTGGCGCGTGGAGACAAGAGATACCTCTGGATTGTTTGAAAGGGACCGTTAGACGGTTCCCCTATTCTCGCACAGACCCCGATGAACTAGGGCGTTCCAGCCCTGATTGGTTGCCGAATTAGGCCCCAGGCTGGTAGCATTAGGACTCGATACGGATGAGTGTCTCCATCCAAA
>JBDLVL010000033.1:0-45084 GCA_039804765.1 Actinomycetota bacterium
TTCCACACCACATTCTTGATCCAGCACTGGCTAGGTGTGATTGGTATGCCTCGACGCTACGCCACCTACCTGCCTGAAGATGGCTTCACCTGGATGAACCAGGTTTCTACCGTGGGTGCTGCGTTGCTTGCGCTGTCAATGATTCCGTTCCTATGGAACATTTACATCACCGCTCGCAAGGGTGAGAAGACCACGCTAAACGACCCATGGGGCTACGGCCGTTCACTTGAGTGGGCAACCGGAACACCTTTCCCACGTCACAACTTCACCTCAATTCCACGCGTGCGTTCTGAGTCACCAGCTTTTGATTTGAACCACCCAGAATTCGCAGCTCCTGAGGCTAAGGCTTCAGCGAAGAAGAAGGGCTAAACCACCTCATGAAGTTCAACGGAAACCTTTTCTACCTGCTAACAGTGTTCTACTTTGTAGACGCAGCTGGCTATGCAATTTGGTGGAACAACTCTAACGGTGGCTTTGAGCCAATCGGTACCGCTGCAATCGCAATGCTTGGCTTCATGTCTGCATTCCTTGCGTTCTACCTAAAGAACACTTCAAAGCGCCAGGGTGCTGTTCCAGAAGATCGCCTAGATGCAAACATTGAAGATGGTGAATCAGAAGTTGGTTTCTTTGCTCCGTGGAGCTGGTGGCCATTCTTCCTAGGTCTATTTGGGTCAATCTGTTTCGCAGCGTTGGCTATTGGTTGGTGGTTGTTCTTCATCGGCTTCCCACTTGCACTAGTAGCTCTTATCGGTTTCGTATTCGAACGCAGCCGCGGACTTTTCGCTCACTAATAATTTTTTAGTTGATTAATCCCGTTGCCCAGATAGGCAGCGGGATTAGTTATTTAAGTACTGTTTACTAATTTAGGTTTTGATCAGCCCAAGTGACGATTGCATCGTAGTGATACTTTGCCAGTCCTGGAGCAACACTTTCATAAGTATCCCTATACGGCGAGGGCATGAGGTAGCTCATTGCCAGGGACTTGTAAGCAGATTTAGTGGGCGTCCAAAACTGTCTGCAAAACTCATAGTGCTGGCGAACCAGCTCTTGAACTAGTGGGTCGCTTGCCGCTGTCCCTGTGAGCATCGCGTCTTTGAATTGGTCGGTGATTGCGCCAAACTCAGCGGTAAACTTTTGATTTTGTTCTTTGCTGAAGCTATTGGCATACATGTCTGCATGATTAGCAGTTGGGTCCAACTCGCGCATTCGTTGCTAATTCCGCCTAGGCGAGATTTCCATCGGTGTGCCGGAAGGTGATTTCAGAAATTTCAACCTCGTAGCCCACGTACCATTCGGCATAGCGACGCTTGGCCTCGCGGTGCACCTCGTCGCTGCGGAAAACCTGCAGCGATTCGTCGTTGGTGAAGTAGTAGTCCACTCGAATGGTTTCACCATCGGGGGAGAGCCACTTGCCCTTGCGAATAAAGCCCGGGTTAGCGTTTGCTCGCGCCATTATCTCGTCGTCGAGGGCAACAAACTCAGCGTTCTTGGTGTGCTGCTTGAAGATGAAGGTCGCGCAAATCATGTAGTCAGCCTAATTGACAAAAGAATAGAGGCCGGGCACATGGCCCAGCCTCTATTCGTTAGAACTTTTTATGCCTCAACAGCCTTCACTTCAACTGCCTCGACAGCAGCGTGGTCACCGTGGTGGTGCGCTGCATCGATTTCAGTCTGAGTTACCGGCGCAATGCGGTCTTCGAAGTAGAAACGAGACAGACCTGCACGTAGGCGGGCACGAAGAGTGATCTTGCCAGCTGCGTTTGGTCGGGCAAGGGTTGGCTGGTAATCCTTGAAGTCAACCAACTTCCACTGCTCGAACTCGTCTAGCGGCTCGTGAACCTCAATGTATTCACCGTGCGGAAGGCGAACGATTCGACCAGACTCACGACCGTGCAGAGCGATCTCACGATCCTTGCGCTGCAGCGATAGGCAAGTGCGCTTGGTAATGATGTAAGCCGCAATCGGTGCAATGAACAGCAGGATCTGCATTGAAGTTAGAACCTGGTTCAGCGACATCTTGAAGTTAGTTGCAATCAAGTCGGTACCCGCTCCGGCCCAGAGGACTGCGTAGAAGGTCACACCTGCTGCACCAATCGCTGTGCGGGTTGGCGCGTTGCGTGGACGGTCAAGAACGTGGTGTTCACGTTTGTCGCCGGTTACCCAAGCCTCAATGAATGGGTACGCAGCTACCACAACTAGGAAGCCAACACCAACGATCATTGGCAACAAGATGTTCCAAGCCCAAGTTACACCGCCGACTGAAACCTCTAGGTGGCTAGGTGCAAGGCGAAGCGCACCATCAAGCCAACCGATGTACCAGTCAGGCTGTGTACCCGCTGAAACAGGGGATGGGTCGTAGCCACCATAGTTCCAAACTGGGTTAATGGTGAAAGTTGCGGCGATCAACATGATTACACCGAACACGATGAAGAAGAATCCACCAGCCTTAGCCACGTAAACCGGCATCAACGGGTAGCCAACAACGTTTGAATCCTTGCGGCCTGGACCTGAGTAGTGGGTGTGTTTGTGAATGACCACCATGAACAAGTGAATAACGATGAAAACAAGAATCAAGGCTGGAACTAGAAGAATGTGCAGACCGTAAAGTCGAGCGACAATTGCTTCGCCAGGGAACTCACCACCGAATAGAAGTGAAGAGGTGTAAGCACCGATAACCGGGATGCCCTTGATCATTCCATCGATGATGCGAAGACCGTTACCTGAAAGAAGGTCATCAGGTAGTGAGTATCCGGTGAATCCACCAGCCATACCCAAAACGAATAGTACGAAACCAACAACCCAGTTAATTTCACGAGGCTTGCGGAATGCACCGGTGAAGAATACGCGAAGCATGTGTAGACCGGCCGCAGCTACGAATAGCAACGCTGACCAGTGGTGAACCTGGCGCATCAGAAGGCCACCGCGGACCTCGAATGAAATATCCAGGGTAGACGCGTAGGCGATAGACATCTCGGCACCCTTTAGTGGACCGTAAACGCCGTTGTAGATGACCGGTTCCATTGAAGGCTGGAAGAAGAAGGTCAGGAAGGTACCTGACAAAAGCAAAACTAGGAAGCTGTACAGAGCAACCTCACCTAGCATGAAAGACCAGTGGTCAGGGAAGACCTTGCGGCCAAATTCCTTAAGGATGCCAGCTACTCCAACGCGTTCGTCTAGGTAGTTAGCGGTTCCGGCTAGAAAGCCACCCTTCTTTGGTGTTGCAACGGCATTACTCATTTTTAACGCTCCCAGAAGCTAGGGCCAACAGGTTCAGTGAAATCGCTTTGCGCAATTAGGTAACCCTCTGCATCAACTGTGATTGGTAGCTGTGGCAGTGGGCGAGATGCAGGGCCAAAAACAACCTTGCAAGCATCGGTCACATCGAAGGTTGATTGGTGACATGGGCAAAGTAGGTGGTGTGTCTGCTGCTCGTATAGAGCAACCGGGCAACCAACGTGAGTACAAATCTTTGAGTAAGCAACGATGCCGTCGTATGACCAGCTCTTGCGCTCATCGGATTCTTTAAGGTCTGCAGGGTCTAGGCGAACCAAAAGAACTGCAGCCTTTGCCTTTTCTTCAAGCTTCCCGTGTTCAAGTTCGCTAAGCCCCTCAGGGATTACGTGGAACACAGAACCAAGGGTCACGTCTGAAGCCTTAATTGGGGTACCGGTTGGATCCTTCGCAAGACGAGTACCCTTCTTCCACATTGTGTGGCGAAGAGTGTCACCTGGGTTTGGTCCAAGGTCACCAAAAATCATGATCGCTGGAAGCGGGAACAAAGCCAACGCTCCGTAAAGTGAACGACGGATCAACTTGCGGCGGCTGAAACCTGACTCAGAATCAGCAAGCTTGATGATCTCAACTGCGCGAGCTCGAACTTCTTCTGAACCGCGAGTCTGGTGACGTTCCTCTGAAACTTCAGCATCTGGCATCAAGGTTTTTGCCCAGTGCACAGCACCGATACCAATTCCAAAGAGCCCAAGTGTGATGCCTAGTCCAAGTAGGAGAGTGTTGTTGCGGACGGTGCCAAGTGACTCGGTGATTGGGAAGGCAAAATATGCGTAAACAGCAAATGCGCTTCCGGCGATTGACACCAGGAACAGCGCAGCAACCTGTCGAGCAGCAGCCTTTTCGTGCTTGACGCTCTTATCGGTCATGCGAGTACGGTGTGGCTCTAGGCCCGGGTCCTTCACTGCATCAGCAGCAATAACGGCAAGGCCGCCTTCGTACTCGTGCTCTGCGTTGTGTGAACCGGCCTTGACCAGCTTCTTTTCGCTCACTCTAAATTGCTCCCTTGTAGAAACTTCGTTGTTATAGCTTTAGTTTGACTTGGCGCCAAGCCAGATGGTGATTGCAATGATGAAGCCGAGAATGAAAATCCAAGTGAATAGACCCTCAACTACAGGACCTAGGTTCGCTAGTTCATAACCACCGGCAGAAGGGTTTTCTTCCACAAACTTTAGGTAAGTGATGATGTCTTTCTTGTCCTTGGGGGTCAAGTTCGCATCGTTGAAAACCGGCATGTTTTGTGGTCCGGTCAACATGGCTTCGTAAACGTGATCGGCAGGAACACCCTTCAGTGCTGGAGCGTACTTACCCTCAGTGAGTGCACCACCGGCGCCAACCGCGTTGTGACACATTGCACAGTTGATGCGGAAAAGTTCACCACCGCGAGTTGCATCACCGTTTGCGGCAATCATTTCTTCGGTAGGTACGTCTGGGCCGTTGCCAAGAGTGGTTGCGTAAGCAACCAAGGCGTCGATCTGTTCATCGGTGAATTGCTTCTTCTTTACCTGAAGCTGCGGACCAGAAGCCTGACCAGGCATGCGACCTGAGTCAACCTGGAATTCAACTGCGGCACCGCCAACACCGATAAGGCTTGGTGCAGCCTTGGTGCCCTCGGCATTTTTACCGTGACAGCTTGCACAGTTAGCTAGGAAAAGTTTGCGACCTTCGCTGATCTGGTCTGCGCTGGCAACGGCAGACACAGGCTTTACTGCCTCAACTGCCGCGGTTGCAGCCGCGTAACCACCACCGGTAAGTGCAAGTCCGGCTGCCATCACAATGACAGCGGCTAGTGGACTACGACGATTTTTCTTGAATGCCATTTTTGGTCTTTCAGCTTTGTTTGAAAACTCTTATTTGAGGACGTAAACGATTAGGAACAGGCCAATCCAAACCACGTCCACGAAGTGCCAGTAGTAAGAAACCACAATTGCGCTCGTTGCCTCGTAGTGGCCGTATTTCTTAGCCGCAAAGGTGCGGCCGATAACGAATAGGAAAGCAATAAGTCCACCGGTCACGTGCAACGCGTGGAATCCAGTGGTGATGTAGAAGGCTGAGCCATAAGAGTTTGAATTCAACGCAACGCCCTCTGAGATCAGGGTTGCGTACTCCCAGCATTGGCCAGCAACGAAGATTGCACCAAGCAGGTAGCTAAGGAAGAACCACTCAACAACGCCCCACTTGACAGGGGACAAGCCGGTAGCACGAGGCTGTAGGCGCTCGGCTGCAAACACACCAAACTGAGCGGTGAACGATGATGCCACCAGAATCAGGGTGTTCACCAGAGCGAACGGAACGTTCAAAATCTGGGTGTCGTTGGACCAAATCTCAGGGGAGTTGGCTCGAAGGCTAAAGTACATAGCGAACAGACCGGCAAAGAACATCACCTCACTACCAAGCCAAACGATAGTTCCAACTGAGGTTGAACTAGGGCGGTTAATGACAGGTGCACTAATGGTCGTCATAAGTACAATTCTAACCCCGCCGTCCCAGTAAATCCGCCAATTATTGCGCGTCTAGCGACTGTTTCTTAATGTTTTTTCCTAATTCTCAATTGGAGTAGCAGTTGGCATTCGCCGATAAACTTTGCCCTATGACTGAGCTGATTACCTGGCCCCAAATCCTTGGCAAATTAATTGCCAACACCGATTTGAATCGCGCGGAAGCGGCCTGGGCTCTGGATCAAATCATGGCTGGCAGCACCGATCCAGGAATAGTCGAGACGTTCTTGGTAACCCTTCGTCACAAGGGCGAAAGCGTCGACGAGTTATCGGGGTTGGTAGATGCCATGTTGACCAACGCGTTGAAGTTAGACACCGGTTCTGATGCGGTAGACATCGTGGGCACCGGCGGCGATTTGCTGGGTACGGTAAACATCTCGAGCATGGCCTCAATCGTTACCGCAGCCGCGGGCGTGCCGGTTTTGAAACACGGCAGTCGCTCTGCCTCTGGAAAGACCGGATCATCCGAGATGCTGGAATCGCTGGGGATAAGCCTTGACCTAAACCCGGAACAAGTCACTCAGGTGTTCAAAACCGCGGGGATTAGCTTCTTTTTTGCCCAGGTTTTCCACCCAGCCATGCGTTTTGTAGGCCCGATTCGCAAACTTTTGGCGATTCCCACCACCTTTAATTTTCTGGGCCCTTTGGCCAACCCTGCTCAGCCAATCGCGACCTCGCTGGGCGTGGCCAATCGCGCGATCGCACCACTTTTGGCTCAGGAATTGGCCGCTCGGGGGCGTTCTGCGCTTGTTTTTCGTGGAAATGACGGCCTAGACGAGCTCTCGACCACGTCAAATAACGAAATTTGGCAGGTTTCAGGGGGAGTGGTCTCCCCAGCCGAGCTAAATCCCGTGAAGTTGGGACTTAATCGCGCCGAAACCGCTGACCTTATTGGCGGCGATGCCGAATTCAATGCCCAGGTTGCCAGGGACCTATTTGCCCGCAAAACCAGCGGAAACCTTGGGGCGGTGCGAGACATCGTTTTGTTGAACGCTGCCGGTGGTGTTGTCAGCTACCAAATGGCAAAGGATTCATCCAAGGCCGAAGTTGATTTGAACACCAGGTTCCACGACGCCTTGCAAATGGTGACAACCGCGTTGGATAGTGGAGCGGCAGAAGTGAAGTTGGCTGAATGGATCACAGCGACCTCGCAGGCCAAATAAACACTACTTGACATAATGTTCATTATCGGCGATAGGGACTTAGTCCAGCAGGTGGCTGGTGAGGAAATCAACCAGACCTGGCGGACTCACCGACTCACCAGAATCCTTTAGCTCGCTCAGGCTCCACCATCGGTGTTCTAAAACATCACGATGTTCGTCGTCAGTCCAGCCAGATGCGTCTAGTTCAAATTCGTCAATTTGCAGCAGGTAAAAATGATCCACAAACGTGTGATGATTTACTCCGTCGCCCCAGTCCCAGCGACCCTCAGTTTTCCAGACAATTTCTCCCAAATCTTGGGCGCTTGTCACTATTCCGGTTTCCTCGGCTAATTCACGAATTGCAGCAGCTAAAACTGTCTCGCCGTCATCGATTCCGCCGCCCGGGGTAATCCAGCGCGGTGGCAGGCCAACCTCAGGGTCAAAGTGGGTCTTTAGCAAGAAAATCTGGGAATTAGGTTTACATAATATGACTCTGGCGGTCTCGCGATGCTGGCCTGGCTGCATGGCTACTGAAGCTTCTTTTTCTCGTCGTATTTGAAGATTTTCAGCGACCACTGCATCAAAACTCCGATGCAAACGGCAAAAATCAGAGTTCCCTCGCGCACCTGCCCGCCCATCAGCCAGCCAATAACCAAAACAAGAACCTCGTACATGGTTCGGATCTGCCACAGCGGCCAACCCAGCAGTTTTTGCGTACCGATCATCAGGCCATCGCGTGGTCCGGAGCCGAGGTATGACGTGATGTAAATACCGGTGGCTGCTGCCACAATCACCATTCCCAGCAGGAACATGGCGAGGTTTACCCAATAGCTGTCTAGCTTTGGAATGTTCGGAATAAATACGTCTGACCACAGCCCAATCAAAATTGCGTTCAGAATGCTGCCGATTCCAGGCTTTACCTTCAGCGGAATCCATGCAATCAAAACCAGTGCGCTCACGATCACGCTGGCGATGCCATAGGTAATCCCCAACTGAATTGAGATTCCCTTGGCAAATACGTCCCACGGTGGCAAACCAATTTGCGCTTCGACAATCATCGCCAAGCCAAGGCCGTAGAGCATTAGGCCAAAGTTGAGTCGGGTAAGTCTTCGAACGGACTTAAAATCAAAGCGCATTGCTAAAGCCTAGCCTTGCGGTTGACTCGAGGATTAAATGAACAAGTTTCAGGTGCTGGCTCACCGCGGTTTGGTTTCGGAATTCGTTCCAGAGAACACGCTCAAGGCATTTGCCGACGCATTGCACGCGGGTGCCGACGTCATAGAAACCGATGTTCAGTGCACCATAGATGGCGTTGCAATAATTTTTCACGATGACGACTTGATCCGACTTGCCGGTATCCCCAAGAAGATTTCTGAATCCACTTGGAAGGAAATTTCGGTGGTCGATATTGGTTTTGGCAAAAGAATCCCAAGCCTTCAGCAGGCACTAACGGACTTCCCCACTGCCAGATTCAACCTTGATATAAAAAGTAAATTAGCTGAGGCACCGGTTGCCGAGGTAATCAATCATCTGCAGGCACATGATCGCGTGCTGATTTCAAGTTTCAGTGATTTTCGAAGTAGGCGCACTAGCAATTTGATTGATGGTGCAGTGCGAACTTCGGCCGGAAGTTTGCGGGTGCTTGGGTTCTGGCTATGTTTTGCTATTCGAGCCACTCCCCTCTTTTCGCTGCTCAGCCGCCGAGTTGATGCTTTGCAGATTCCCGTTTCACAATTTGGTATTCGATTCGATTCAAAAAGGTTTATTCGACTTGCTCTGGCCAACAAGCTTGAGGTTCACTTCTGGACCATCAACGATCTTGCTGAGGTTCGACGTTTGATGGCACTTGGCGCCACCGGAGTGGTTACCGATAACTGCGATGTAATAATTTGGGATTTGAAAAAATAATTCACGACACTCCCTGTGAGTTTGCCTAAAAGTTTGCAAATGCGGGAAGATTGAGCGTTCACGCGGAGTTGTTCCTCGTCTAGCCCCAAAAGGGCGAACCAAACCAGGAGGATCAACATGGCACAGCAGACAATGCGCGGTATGCGACTTGGCACCCAGAGTCTTGAGAGCGAACGCGGAGTAAATTACTCGGCACGAGTTACCCACTCTTACCAGTGCGTAAACAATCACGTCTCTGAAATGATCTTCTCTGCTGATGCCGAGATTCCACAGACCTGGCAGTGCAAGCACTGCACCGCACAGGCAGTTTTGCTTGAAGATGGCAAGTTGGTGAAGTTAGATGCCTCTGAAGACAAGACTCCGCGCTCGCACTGGGAGATGCTGCTTGAGCGCAGAAGTCGCGAAGAGCTAGAAGAAATTTTGCAGGAACGTTTGGACTACATCCGTGCACGTCGTGCCGGTGGCCAGGCCGATCTATAAAAACTAATTGCCAGCAGCATTGCTGCCGCTAAATTAATCAACAAATCAAAAACCGGGCCGATGGCCATAGCCGGTGTATTTGATTTTCTCAAAGGCAGTTTGTCTAGCATCGCAGCGGGTTCAAAACTTGGAACCTGATCAATCACAGATCCATCTGGAGAGTAGATTGCCGAGACTCCTACCGTTGAAACATTAACCACTACCCTGCCGGTCTCTATGGCACGAAGTTTGGCAAATGCCGCCTGCTGGTAGGTTTCGTCGCTGTGACCAAAGTCAGCATTGTTAGTCTGCGAAATTATGATTTGGGCACCGTCTTTAACCAAGCCACGACCAATGTCGTCGACCGCGATTTCGAAACAAATTAGAGCGCCCAGTTTGGCGTCAGCAACTTCAAAAATGCCATCCCTAGTTCCAAACGTGTAGCCACGACTCACGAGTCCAATTAAATCGGGGGCTAATCGATACCAAAAGTCACGGTCGGGAACGTATTCAGCAAAAGGAACCGGGCGCTTTTTGTCGTAGTAGTCAGTGGGTCCGGTTCCCGGCTTCCAAATAATTGAACTGTTAAATAACTCATCGCCTCGCTGGGTGATGGTGCCAAAGATAAGCGGCACTTTGATTTCGTCATTAACCAATTTCTTGATTGCCTGGCTAGCGGATGCGCTGCTAAACGGACTCAGATCAGACGCGTTTTCTGGCCACACCACAACATCAAGATCCTTAAAGTTGCCCTTTGTTTTTAGAAGTTTTGTTGCGGCTAGGTGGTTTTGCAGAATTGTGCCAGGCGTTTCATTTGCAAATAGTCCAGCGTTTGCGTTCCCCTGCACAGCACCAATCGTGATTGAGCCTGCCTCGGCTGAGGCGTCTGGTTTCAAAATTGCTGGAACCAACAGCAATATCATCACGGCTGTTGCCGAAGCAATGTCTGGCAACAATCGCTTGGCACGATATTGCAAAATCCAAATCAATGCAATGGCGCTAACCAGCGCAATCACAAACGTGAGCAAACCTAAGCCGCCAAGGTAAACCAATTTGGCGAGATAAGTTTGGGACTGGGTTTGGGCAAGTCTTGACCAAGGGAACCCACCGTATGGAATTGAAATTGATACCCATTCGCGTGATGTCCAAAGTGTGGCTATCGCGCTTGCAATGATCAGATTCTTGAACGCATTGCTGTTAGTGATTTTGGCTTCAAGCCAACGCCAAACTATGGCTGTTGCCATCATTCCGATTGCAAATATTGCTGCCTCAAGAATTGAAAGCGCTAACCAAGGTACTGGGCCAAGATAAAGACTCAGCCATTCGATTTGGCTTAGGTAGAACGCTAATCCTCCAACGAATCCAATTCCAAGAGCAGGCAGTACCTTTGAATTCCTAACCGACGCAACTATCAACATCACCGATAGAAAAATTAGCGGTGAAATGTCTTCGCGAGGAAAGGCAAGGCTTGATGTCACGCCACCAAGTGCTGCGGATGCGATTTTGAAAAGTGTGCCTTTTAGATTTACGCGCTGCATCGGCTATCCGTAGTAAGAGTAAGCAACAATGCCGCGTTTTACTTTGTCAACGGCTGCCTTGGCTGTTTCGGCCAGCTCTGGACCGGCAGTCTGCGCCATCTGGTCAAGCACATCGATGATTTGTTTGGTCCATCGAATGAAGTCACCGGCCAGAAGATCCGCACTGTCTAGAACCGCGTCGAGTTTTGCGCCAGAGGCCCATCGGTGGATTGGAAGTGACAGGCTCAGATCAAGTGGTGCGGTTTGCCCAAGCTTGTGTGAGTGAGCAAGGTTTTCAAGATCGTCCCAAATTTGAACCGTGGTTTCCACGATTTCTTGGAAGTTGCCCTTTGGAATTCGCGGTTCCCACTCTTCCTCTCGTCTGGCCTCGTAAACCAGTGCGGCAGCCATGGCCGCTAGACCGGCTGGGTCAAGCTTGGCCCAAACTCCTTCTCGAATGCACTCTGAGATTAGTAAGTCACGCTCGCCATAGATTCTGGCCAGGGTCTTGCCTGCCTCAAGCACTTCATAGTCGCCATCAACTTCGTGAATGTAGTTCAGGTCAACCAACATTCCGCAAATCTTGTCGAAGGTTTTGGCTACCTGATTGGTGCGCCCCTCAATCTGGGCGATGATGCCCTCAAGTTCACGGCTCAGTTTGAACCAACGCTCTCCCCAGCGTGCGTGTGCCTCGCGCTCGTTGCACGAGTGGCACGGGTGAGCACGCATGTCGCGCTTAAGTTGATTAAGTCTTTGCTCCTGAAGGTGTCTACCTTTGGACTGGCGCAAATCTTTACCGCGTTCGGCACGAACTCGACCGGCAGAAAGCGCTCGCTCGATATCGGTCATCTCGCGGCGCAGCGTTGCGTACTCTACAAAGTCACCCTGGTGGCACTCCATGGCTTTTTCATAACCATCTAGCGAAACTTGCTTTTCGCGAATTCCCTTGGCAAGACCAACGACCGATCGGTCAGCCTGGAACTGAGCAAATGATGTTTCCAGAACTTCACGGGCGCGCTCACGACCAAATGCCTCAAGCAAGTTCACCGACATGTTGTAAGTAGGTTTGAACGGACTGATCAGTGGATAGGTGCGCTTGCTTGCCAGACCCGCAACGCTGTTTGGGTCCATGTTGGCGCTCCACTGAATAACGGAGTGCCCTTGAGTATCAATACCGCGACGACCGGCACGACCGGTTAGCTGGGTGTACTCCCCTGGCGTTAGGTTCACCCGGCCCTCGCCATTGAATTTGTCTAGGCGCTCAAGTACCACGGTGCGCGCTGGCATGTTGATGCCCAGTGCCAAGGTTTCCGTAGCGAAAACAACCTTTACTAAACGACGCAGGAAGAGTTCCTCAACAACTTCCTTGAATGCCGGCAACATTCCAGCGTGGTGAGCCGCTACACCTCGCTCCAATCCAGACAGCCACTCAAAGTACCCCAGAGTGGACAGGTCTTCGTTAGCGATGTTGTAACACTTCTCTTCAACAAGGCGACGAATCTCTTGCTTTTCGTCGGTGGTGGTTAAGCGAATGTTGTGGCTCTGGCAAGCCTTGACTGCAGCCTCGCAACCGGCACGGGAGAAGATGAAGAAAATTGCCGGCAGTAGATCTTCGTCTTCCAGAATGTCCACGATTTCTGGCTTGGCAATTCGATGAATCTGTTTGAGCTGCATGCGCTGGTTGCCATAGTCACTGCGGCGTCCGCGGTTTGGCTTGTTTACGGGGTTGCGCAGCTTAGAGGCGTGCATTTGAGCCAGCTCTGGATTTACCCGCGGGTCCTTTGAGGTTTCATCGAACAGTTCAAGTAGTTCGTCATTAAACAGGACGTGCTGATTAAGTGGAACCGGGCGAATTTCGGAAACAATGATTTCTGTATCGCCGCGTACTTCATCGAGCCAGGCACCAAACTCTTCTGCGTTCGAAACCGTTGCGCTGAGCGAAACGATTTTCACATCTTTAGGCAGATGCAGAATAACTTCTTCCCATACCGCTCCACGGAATCGGTCGGCAAGATAGTGCACTTCATCCATCACCACGTAACCCAGACTGATTAGCGAATTCGAGTTCGCGTAAATCATGTTTCTCAGAACCTCTGTTGTCATAACAACGATCTGTGCATCAGAGTTCTGATTGGTGTCACCAGTCAATAGCCCAACTCGGTCTGCGCCATAGCGCTTGGTTAGTTCGGCAAATTTTTGGTTACTAAGAGCCTTGATAGGTGTGGTGTAAAAAACCTTTTGATCTTTTTCAATCGCAAGGTGAATGGCGAATTCGCCAACGATGGTTTTACCTGCACCAGTTGGTGCCGCAACCAGGACTCCCTTGCCTTTGGCGAGGGCTCGGCAAGATTGTTCTTGAAAAGGATCCATCGGAAACTTCAGTAGCTTTGCAAAGCTTTCGATTGAAGGATCGGACTTATTTGCCTTGGCCTTGGCGAATCTTTCTGCTGGACTCAGTGCCTCATCAGTCATTTTGTTCTACAGCAGACTCTGGCTCATCAGATGATTCGTAGCCAGCAAACTCTTTAGCCATTCGGCGTGCACGGCGTTTGTCGTTGAAGTATGTGATCGCTGCGGCGATGAAGTACAGCGCAACAAGCGGAATCATCACCAGGAACATAGACATTGGGTCGGCGGTTGGTGTAGCCAGAGCGGCGATAACAGCGATAACGAAAACTGCAAGGCGCCAAGACTTAAGGATGCTGCGAGCAGAAATTAGGTTGGCAAAGTTCAGCATTACAAGCACGACTGGCAAGACGAAGGCCAAGCCAAAGACCAAGAGAATCCTGATGGTAAAAAGAATGTATTCATTGGCATTGATAACGTTTGCGGTACCGGCAGGCGTGAATCCGATCAGCGTAGATACGAAACCCGGAAGCGACACCCAGGCGAGCCAGCAACCCACAAAGAACAGCGGCAGCGCCGAGAACACGAAGCCAAGAGTGAATTTGCGTTCACGTTTCTTGAGACCCGGTGTTACAAAGGCCCAAAGGTTGTAGAGCCAAATAGGGCTCGTCATCATTACACCAAGAAAAATCGAAACCTGAAGTTGAAGATCAAAAGCACCCGCCACCGTACCAATGTTTAGAGTCGCGTTTATTCCGCGACTGTTAGCCAGGTCAACGACCGGTTTCTGCAAAATTTGGAAGACGGGCTCAAACAAGAACCAGCCGGCAACTGTGCCGGAAAAAATGAAAATGGCAGAGAAAAAGAGTCGATTTCTTAGTTCTTTGATGTGCCCACCCAGGCTCATCTTGCCATCGGGGTTGCGTTTTTTTGCCATGAGGAATAGCTGTGGCAGCAACTAACTAGTTGCTTGAGCTGCCTTCGTCCTTCTTTGGCTTGTCTTCTGACTTGATTTCAGTCTTGAAGATGCGAAGTGACTGAGCCAGGCTCTTGGCCAGACCAGGAAGCTTTGGTCCACCCCATAGGAGCAAGACGATAACAAGAATGATGATCCATTCCCAACCGTTTAGTCGCATCAGTGGAACCTGCTTTCATTTGGGTCAAAACGCTTCAGAGACGCTATAAGTCTACGCTGGCGCTGTTGCTGTTTCTTTACCTTGGACTTTTGCAACGCAATAAGCCTTGCTCTGGTGGTCGTTGGATCGATCAATATCGAGTCTTTAGACCTCTCTAGGCTGGGCTTATTCTTCGCTGCGTCGGCAAGGGTTTGAACCTTCTGAGCCAGTCGTTCAGCCTGGTGCCCGGCCGCGCCCAGCCTATTGAATAGTGACTTTGCGATGAACCCAAAAGCCGTCAAAGCAAGCACCGATAGCGTCACCCAAACCCAGAACCAAGCCCAGAAACCCATTTCTAGTCCTCGTTTTCAATTTGGTTGACGATGTTTTCACCAAGCGCGGCGAGTGCGTAATTCTTGACAATTTCACGAGCCTCTGCGGGCGCGATTACCTTGGCAGCCCCACCGTAACGAGAAACTAACTTGCCAAGATTTGGTAGGTGACCAACCATGATCTCGGCACGAACGGTGCTGGAATCAACTGTTACTGGTTCGGAAACTGTCTTGGACTCACTGATCAGTCGGTAGCCCTCTGGCTGTACTTCAACGGTTACCGAGGTATCGGTGGCCGCAGCAACATAAAGCGCTTCTTCAAAATCTTCAATCTTTTTAGCCTTGGCACTCAGTGGCTCATCCAGAATCTGAATTCCGCGCATGCGGTCCAACTTGAAGTTTCTTACTTCTTTGTGCAGCGGGCAGTAGCCGCGCAGATACCAACCATCGGTCCGAGGGTCAAGCCGCAATGGCTCAATGCTGCGAACCGAGCGCTCACCCTTTTGATTGATGTATTCGCAACGTATTTGCTTTCCCAAAATCATGGCACCACGAATCACTTCTGCCCCGGCCTCGGCACTGCCTGGGCGTGATTCAATCGGCGGGTTGATACCGCGACTTCCGCCGGCAGCTAGAAGCTCTTGCAGTTTCTGTAAGTCGGCATCGTCACTGAAGCCAGGAATGGTTGCCAAATAATTCAAACCAGCAGCTATTGCAGATGCCTGACGAGTAGACAACCTTGGAACATCGTCTATCACCTGATTGGAAATCAAAGACAAAATACCTTCGTCCTCAAGTGCCTCAACATCGATGAAGAAGAACCACTCTTCGAATTCGTTAACAGTGGCTCTGGCCTCGTTTATAGAGGTAACAGCTTTGCGAATGTATTTTGCATCTAAACCAAAGTGCTCCGCTGCCTCATTAATTGAGACCGAACCGCGATTCTGCAGATATGCCACCAGGGCAAGCATGAAGTTGTAGCGATCTTCGCCGTTGAAGGCGTTCAGTTTAGGCATGAGCTGATGCCACCTTCTCGAAGCCGCTGCGAATCAGGTCGTTTAGTTCTCGTGGCCGGACTACCTTGATGTCCAATGCAAAATCACGCAACTCCTCGGCCAGCAACGCTAGATCCATGTAATTGAAAGTTACGGAATCTCTTTTGGCGTCGGCCTCATCGTCAAGGTGAAAATGAAACCAGGCTTGCGAATCTTGCTTGACCTTTAATTCGCACACTTGGTTGGTGATATGTTCTTGAAGTTCAAATACTGCCTGACCAAGTTGCGGTTCAGTGGGCTTGGTAAAGCGTGACTCAATGTCGTTTACCTTTACGGCCTGGACTTTAGAAACTATTCTGCGCAGCAGGAAGTTGCGCACTTCCCCTTGCTCTAGGTCAAAGCTTTGCAGTAGCCACTGGCCGTCAACGTTGTGTAGCGACCATGGTTGAACGTGGCGCTTTGAAACCACACCATTGGGCTTGCGATAGTTGAATGTGACCTCAACGCAGTCTTGAATAGCCTCATTCAGTGGAACAAATGCTGGCTCGCGTGTCTCAATGCGTGGCGCGAATCCGATCAGATCACTGGAAGCTGGCTCTATGCCAAGCGCCTTTAGTCGAACCAATGCCTGGTTAGCGTCAGCTTCGAGCGATGCCTGCGACCAGACCTGCGCTGCCAGTTCAAGCAATTGCAATTGCTTTGCAGTGAGTTCAGTGTGTTGCGGCCAAACGAAAGTATCGTCGGCAATTACATAAACAATCTCATCGGAATCTGCGTTTGGGTTTGGAGTGAAAACCTGAATTCCTGTATTTTTCAGATCAACTTTGTCGCGTTCAAACATGCGGTTTAGTGATTCCTCACTTGTGCCGCCACGAATTGCCTCAATATAGGCCGGAATTGATTTGAAAAGTTCGGCTTTGGTTAATCCGCGTTCCGAGAAAAGTAGAGCACAGGTTAGCTGCAACAGTCTTTCCGATTTATCGGACTTAGCAGGCTGCCATGCCTCAGCTGACTTTGCGCTCATATCTCCCCCGAGAGTGGTCCTTATTGAGCAGGGTTCGCCGCAGCCAAGATATCAACCACAAAGATCAAGGTTGAGTTTGGCGGAATGGTTCCTGCGCCCTGCTCGCCATAGCCGTCGGCTGGCGGAAGAATTGCGACTACCTGAGAACCAACGGTCTGGCCAGCGATTGCCTTGGTGAAGCCAGGTACCACCTGCTCAAGAGAAAACTGTGCCGGTTGGCCACTGGTCCAAGATGAGTCAAATGGGGTGCCGTCCCAGAGCCAACCTGAGTAGTGCACGGTTACGATGTCAGTGTCGCCAACAACTGCGCCGGCTCCCTTGATCAAGGTAGAAACACCAAACTCGGTTGGCGCTTCACCTTTTACCGCTGTAATTGATGGTGCGCCATTTGCGTCGAGTGTTACCGCTGGGTAACCAGCCTCTGGTGTCTGTGCTTCTCCGCTTGCTTTAGTCATGGTTGAAAGCGTATCGGGTGCAGCTAGCTTCTGGTCTGCTGACGGCTGCGATGCGCAAGCTGCAAGCGAGAAAGCCAAAGCTGCCGCGGTAATGATGGTGATTGCTTTACGCACTTCTTAGTCCTTTGTTTGGTTGTTTCATTATTCTTGGTCAATTCTTGCTTCTGCAGCTGCCTCTGCGCTGCGAATGGTCTTGCGAAGTTTCTTGTCAGAGACTTTGCGCTCTCCCATGTGTTCCGGATTCCACGCAGACAAATCTTCGTCGCTGAATTCCGGCTTGTTCTTGGTCTTAAAGTTTGGCGCTTCCGAACCCGGTGCCATGCGCCGAGCAGTGATCAGGAAGCCGGTGTGGCCAATCATGCGATGTTCCGGTCTAACTGCTAGACCCTGCAAGTGCCAACCGCGGGTCATTGATTCGAACGCCTCCGGCTCATTAAAGTGACCACTCGCCTTAAGTGCTTCTGCGAATCTCGACAACTGGGTCACGGTGGCAACATAGCCAACAATCAATCCTCCGGGCACAAGTGCAGTTGCGCACTCCTCAACGCATTCCCAAGGTGCAAGCATGTCTAGAACAATTCGGTCAACTGTGCCTGGCAGTTTCTTGATTGGAAGCTGATCCTGCAAGTCACCAATATGAATGGTCCAGCTGTCTGGCACGATGCCTAGGTTGGTTGCCACATTGGCCTTGGCTATTTCGGCGAATTCTTCACGACGCTCAAACGAATCAAGCGTGCCATGATCACCAATTGCGCGAAGCAGGTACATGCTTAGCCCACCGGAACCCACTCCCGCTTCAACGACTCGAGCGCCAGGAAAAATGTCTCCCATCACAACAATTTGTGCGGAGTCTTTTGGATAAATAATTGCCGCACCGCGAGGCATTGACAATACAAAGTCGCTTAGAAGCGGGCGGAAAGCAAGGTATTCGATTCCGGTTTGGTTCAAAATAACCGAACCTTCTGGCTTGCCGATGATGTCATCGTGCAGCAGGTCGCCGCGGTGAGTGCCAAACTTGTCGCCAGCGCGCAAGGTAATTGTGTTAAGTCTTCCCTTAGGCCCGGTCAACTGAACCCGATCGCCTTCGCGAAATGGACCGGTGGGCAGCTTGGCCTTTGAAATTGGCTGGTTCATTTGTTCCTAACTAAAAAGTGCCTGTAGGTCTTTGACGCGAACTCCCTCGAGAGTTGGCCAAAGAATTCTGCCCGGGATCATTGGGATCTCGATGAAATTTGGAACACCAATAGCCTTGGTGCCGGCTGCTTCGGCTGAACGCAGACCGGTATTGGAATCTTCGAACGCTACACAGTCCTCTGGCCGCACGCCCAGAGCCTGGGCTGCCTTTAGGTATGGGTCCGGAAACGGTTTGCCGCGGGCAACGTCGTCACCACCAATAATCACGTCAAACGCATCGAACGGAATCTTGCTCACGACTTCGGCGGCCATGCGGTGAAGTGACATGGTCACAAGAGCAGTTTTGATTTTCTTACGCTTCAATTCGCGCAGCAACTCTTGTGCCCCTGGACGCCATGGAATTTCAACTGCCAATTTGGCCACTACCGAATCGGTTAGGTGCTGAACGATGGCCTCTGTGTCCATGTCACTGCCAATCTTGGCTTTGATGATCTTTGATGACTCATAGAGGCTATTGCCAATTAGATCGTGGCCGTCTTGCTCAGTCCAGGTGGCGTTGTGAGCCTCGGCCAGCGATTTCTCACTAGATAGCCAATAGTGTTCAGAGTCCACCAGCGTTCCGTCCATGTCCCAAAGGACCGCAGCTGGCAACTTTTTTCCGAACATAATTACTCGATTTTACCTGCGTTGCTTTGCCCTAGGGTTTTAACTAGAAATAAAGCTGAAAACCTTAGGAAATAGTGAACATTTTTGCCGGCCGAACCCTCATTGTTGCCTTCGAGGGCTGGAATGACGCTGCCGAGTCTGCCAGCGCCGCTGCCAAGTTCATTGCCGAGAAACTGAACGCCGACGTCGTTGGCACCGTGGATCCTGAGGATTACTACGATTTTCAGTTCACTCGCCCATCGGTGTCTTTTGATGGCGATGGCAATCGTCAAATTAGTTGGCCAAGCACCGATTTGTGTGCGCCTGCCGTTGAGGTAGTTGCCGAGAACCCACAACTGGGCAGAATTCACGTTTTGTTGGGCGTTGAGCCATCGCGTCGTTGGCAATCATTCACCGCCGAGGTCATGGAGATGATCGAAGATCGAGAGATTGATTCCGTGCTATTCCTTGGTGCCATGCTGGCTGATGTTCCACACACCAGGCCTATATCGGTTTCTGCTACCAGTCAGAACGAACGGGCTCGCGACGAGTTCAACTTAGAGCGCAGCCACTACGAGGGTCCGGTTGGAATTCTGAGTGTTTTGGGAATTGCGCTTGAAAAGGCTGGAATTCCTAGCGTGGCTCTTTGGGCTTCAGTGCCTCACTACGTGCACAACACCCCTTCGCCAAAGGCAACCCTTGCCCTGTTGGTAGAGGCCGAGAAATATCTTGGCGTGCAATTTGATCACGGCAGTCTTGCCGACGAGGCATTTACCTGGGAACGTGGCATTGACGAGGTAGCCGAGGGTGACGAAGACATGGCCGGTTACATTGCCCAGCTTGAAAAAAATCGCGACGAGGTTGAATCGCCAGCGGCAAGCGGTGATGCGCTAGCGATGGAATTCGAAAAGTTTTTGCGTGCCTCCGACGAGACACCGCCAGAGGGCGAAGCTAGAACAGATTAGGCAACTAATTGGTTGGTGCTAAGTAGCACAATCAAAGCCACACCAACCACCACACGCCAAATCACAAACGGCATAAATGATCCCCTGCTCAGGTACTTGAGCAAGCCAACAATCACAGAGAAACCAACCGCGAAAGAAACCAAAGTGGCTACCGCGGTTGCTGCCAATTCAGCAGAATTCAAATCATGGTAGGTCTTGGCAAATTCATAAAGACCACTTGCCAGCACGGCTGGAATGGCAAGCAAGAAGCTGTAACGTGCAGCAGCCTGGCGACTGTAGCCAAGTAGCAACCCTACTGAGATGGTTCCACCGGAACGTGAAACACCTGGAATCACAGCAAGTGCCTGGCCGAGTCCGAACAACAGGCCATGCTTGGTGGTTAGTTGTTCGATAGATCTTTCGCGTTTACCAACCCGGTCAGCGATACCCAGCACGATACCAAACACGATGAGTGTTGTCGCAATAATCCAAAGGCTGCGTAACTGGTTTTCGATTAGGTCCTTGAATATCAGTCCAACCACAACCACCGGTAGTGAACCAATGATGATCAGCCAGCCAAGTTTTGCGTCTCGTTTGGAATTGGTGTCTTGTTTTTGCTTCGCAAAAATTGACCCAAAGAACGCCTTGACGATTCTGACGATGTCTTTCCAGAAAAAAATCAGGACCGCGGCCTCTGTGCCCAGCTGAATTGTTGCGATGAAAGCGGTGAGTTGGGGCTTGGGGATGTTAGAAAGCCCAAGCAGCTGTTGTGCAATTTGAACGTGTGCGCTGGAAGAAATTGGTAGAAACTCAGTTAGTCCCTGAACAATGCCAAGAACTACCGCATCAAATGGATTCAATCGTTCTCATCCTCTGCCAATGAAATTGGCAGATACTCTTCAAATTTTTCGCCCAACGCTTCCTCATAATTAAGGAACGCATCTTCCACCTGGAAGTACGCCTGCTCGACTGCAGGGTCTTCTGCGCCGCGACGCGATGAGATTGCTTCAAAGTGTCGCTCGAGTGAAGCGATGAACTGTTGTAATGCAATGCGTGCGTCTTGAGCCATAGCCCTAAACTACCTTGAATGCAGGCTGCAGGCTAGTATCTGCAAACTTTTTTAGGGTAACATCGTTCTTTGTTACCTGTCCGGGTGGCGGAATGGCAGACGCGCTAGCTTGAGGTGTTAGTCCTCTTACGAGGGTAGGGGTTCAAGTCCCCTTTCGGACACTAAACCCTGGTCCTCCACGACCAGGGTTTTTCATTTAACTAAGTTGCTTTAGTGATCACTGCAGAAATTTGAAAACTAGACTAAAGGCAATGTCGGAGAGAGAGACACTTAGCGCGGCCGCCTTGTACGGTGTTGATTTTGCGCGCGACAAAATTTTTGGCAAGCGGCTGCTTGTTTTATCCGGTGCCGGAATAAGTACAGACTCTGGTATCCCCGATTACCGTGGTGCTGGACGAGTGGCTAGGCACCCAATGACTTTTGACACTTTTATGGGATCAAAAGAGGCGCAGGTTAGATATTGGGCCAGAAGCTACATTGGTTGGAATCGTATTGCCGAGGCCCAACCAAATCGTGGGCACTTTGCCCTGGCCGCAGCCGAGTCCACAAATAAGATTTTCCAGATCATCACGCAGAACGTTGACCAGTTGCACCAAAAAGCCGGTTCTCGAGAGGTCATCGATTTGCACGGTCGTCTGGATCAGGTGCGCTGCATGAACTGCGGTCATCGATTCAGCCGCATCGACATGGACACCATGCTTGCCAAATTGAATCCAAATGTTGACCGAACCGCCGACTTTGAATTCACACCCGATGGCGATGCCGAGGTCGAAGCCGCGGCGGACTTTCAAATTCCAGGCTGCCCTAATTGTGGTGGAGTGCTAAAACCAGATGTGGTTTTCTTTGGCGAATCGGTACCAACAGCAACCGTGGAGTTAGCAATGAAGCGACTTGACGAAGCTGATGCTCTGTTGGTGGCTGGAACCTCGCTATCGGTCAATTCGGGTTTGCGATTCGCGCGTCGAGCCGCAAGATCGAATAAGCCGATTGTTATTGTGAACATTGGACAAACCAAGGCGGACGAACTGGCTACCGCAAAAATTGAAGCGAATACCTCGCTGGTGCTTGAAAGGCTGCTCGTTGACTAAGACCGTTGTTGGAATTTTGCGTCATGGTCAAACTGATTGGAACATTGATTTCCGTCTTCAGGGCGTAACCGATATCCCGCTGAATGAAACCGGAATTGCACAGGCTCGCGATGCAGCAGCAGTTATTGATGCAGCCGATTGGGACTTGATTCTCACCTCTCCCCTGTCGCGTGCGCGCGCAACCGCCACAATTGTCGCCGAGGTAAATGGTTTTGCTGAAGCCACGGTTGAGCAACTTTTGTTAGAGCGTTCGTTTGGCGAGGCCGAGGGGCTGGGTCACGAGGAATGGCGCGTCAAGTATGCAGACACCAACGCAGTCCCGGGTGGTGAAAGCCTAAGTGAGCTTGAAGCACGTGCAAATCTCTTGCTAGAAAAACTTGCTACCCAGCACGCTGGAAAGCGCGTGCTCGCGGTCTCTCACGGTGCATTGATTCGCAAACTGCTTCGCATTGTTAGCCAGGGTGAATTCCCCAGAGATGGTGAGCGCCTGGGAAATGCCTCGATGAGTGTCTTTATGCACGATGGCAACAGCTGGTCAGTTGAGCGCTACGAGCCACGCACGCTACATTCAGATTTGCTGCAGTAATTCCAACAGCGCCTTAGCTGAATTGGCCCAACTAAATTTCTTGGCTTGAGCCTGAGAAGTTTTTGATTTGGCAAGCCAGGCAGATTCGCTGTCGATCGAGTGAACCGCAGTAACAAAAGACTCGGGGTCTTCTTGATCAAAGTAAACGGCCGCATCGCCGCCAATCTCTTTGAAGATTGGAATGCTGGATACCACTACCGGGACACCACGGCTCATTGATTCAACCAGCGGAATACCAAAGCCCTCGTCGCGCGAACCGCTAACCAGTGCAACCGAATTAGCCAATAGTTCGTGATACTGCTGATCGGTCACACCATTTAGAAACGTGACCTTGGCTCCGTTTGTTACCAGGGCTTGAAGTTCTGTTTTTCGAGACTGGCTGATCCGACTTAGCAGCAGCAGTTCGTGATCGGGCAAGTGTGCCATGCCCCTGATTAGCACTTCAACGTTTTTATAATCCATGAAGCTACCCATGTAGACCAAGGTTTGTTTGCTGCTTGGTCGCGCGCTGGGTGCATGTTGAGACGCATCGTCGCCAGCAGCGTTGTAGACCACTGATACCGGACGCTTAGTTAAGGTGTTCTGTTTGATTAGTGACTGCGTGGTTTTTGAAACGGTAGCAACTGCATCGGATCGATTAAGCAGCAGGCGCTGCGGAAGGTAGCTCAAGTGATACAAGCGCCACAACAATTTGATTGGCCAGGCAAAACTTGGCGGCGGTGCCGGGTGGCGATAATAAATCAAGTCATGCACCGTGAGAACTAGTTTGAACTTGCGTCCAAATGAGCCAATGGTTTGCATTGGTGAAAAGACAACCTTGGCGCCAAGCTTGTTTAATTGCAGCGCCACTAGTGGTTCAACTGCAGATGTTGGTGAAGTGACTTTGACGAATTGAATGCCCGCCGGAAGTTTGTCTAGTTGCCTAAGATCGCTAATGACGGCGGTCACTTTGGTTAGTTTGTTTAGTGCGGCAAACAGACCAGCAGAGAATCTACTAATTCCGTCGTGATGATCGATTCGTATGTAGCGGCAATCAAAAAACAACCCCTGCACGATTAGTTGCCCAAGTCCTGCTGTGCAACGAACTGACGGATATCCTGGGCCACGTCACTTGGTATCTCGTAGTGAGTTAGGTGACCTACGCCCATGTGCTGGCTAATTGCATGTGGAACGGAAATCTTTTGAGCCATAGCGAATTGTTGTTTTGGTGATGTGATGTCATCGCGGCTACCAATAATCAACAGTGTTGGCACTTTGAAGCCGCCTGCATAGTCAGAGACGTTATGCGAAATTGAGGCGTTGTAGCCTTCGATGGCTACCCGTCGGTTGGCAAAATCGTTGAAGTTTGCATCGTGCTGTGCGTGCACCCACTTTCGAAGTTCGCGCTTCCAGCTCTTGGTCATGATTATGCTCATACCGCGAACCATGGGCCATGACTTGAGCAGCCACTCACCTTGCTTTAGCGGTAGCGAACCTGAGAGTTTGAAAAAACCCTGAGCAATTTTGGTGACCAGAGCATTTGGACCCTTTAATGCCGGTGCCGAAACCGGATTCTCTAGAATCAACAAATCGATTGCGTCGGACACGCTTGCAAATGCAGAACAGATGATACTGCCGAAGCTGTGCCCCAAAAGTATTGGTTTCTGTTTTGGTGTCAGTTTTTTAATGAACTCGGCCAGCCAATTTGAATACGCATCAATGCTGTGCTCACCTGCGAATGGCGTTGACTCTCCAAATCCAGGCAAGTCAGGAATTATGACGTGAAAATCCTCTAGTGCTCCAGCGATAGCCTCAAGTCCGTGATGGTTGCCCCGGTAGCCATGAATGAAAATAATTACCTTGGCGTTTGGGTTGCTGCTGGCGTATGACCAGTATCTTGTGACCGTATCAAGAACTTGAATGCTGTGTGGTTTCGAGCGCGCCAAGGCCTTGGATGCAAGTTCAGCAGATTCAAGAATCATTTTTAGACCGAGAAGTACTTTGCCTCAGGGTGGTGCAAGACCATCGCATCGGTTGATTGTTCCGGGTGCAGCTGAAGCTCCTCGGAAAGGGTTACACCAATCAATTCCGGTTTCAAAAGATCAACCAGTTTCACGCGATCCTCAAGTTCCGGGCAAGCTGGGTAACCGAACGAATATCGTGCTCCGCGGTAATCAAGCTTGAATAGGCCTTCGACTTCTTTTGGATCCTCGGCAGAGAAGCCAAGATCCTCACGAATGCGCGAGTGCCAGAATTCGGCAAGTGCCTCAGTGAGTTGCACCGATAGTCCGTGCAGCTCAAGGTACTCGCGATATTCGTTCGCTGCGTAAAGTTCGTTCGCTGCCACTGAAACGCGATTTCCCATAGTCACCAACTGGAATGGAACCACGTCAACCTTGCCCGACTCTTTCGATGCAACGAAGTCGCTCAGGCACAGGTGGCGATCGCGAGCCTGGCGAGGGAACTTGAAGCGCATGCGTTCAGTTCCCGGTACGCCACCAGAGCCGCCGTCTGTAGCACCTTCGGCGCCGTGGTGAAGAATGACCAGATCATCACCATCAGATACCGCTGGGAAATATCCATAAACCACTGCGGCTTCAAGAAGGCCGTCAGTTTGCACCTTGTCTAGCCACGCGCGAAGTCTTGGACGTCCCTCTGTCTCAACTAGTTCTTCGTAACTGGCACCATCATCGGCTCGTGATGGCTTTAGCCCCCACTGCCCCATGAACGTCGCGCGTTCGTCAAGGAACGATGCGTAGTCGCGCAGCGGAATACCCTTAACAACACGCATTCCCCAGAATGGCGGGTTTGGAATTTCGTTATCGCTTGCAACGTCAGAGCGATCAGGCATTAGATCGGGTTCGGTTCGAACTAACAAGTTCTTTTGTGGAACCAAACGCTTTTTCAACTCTGGCAATTTCACCGATGTGTCGCCGCGCTTGATCTTTACCAGCGCATCCATAAGTTTTAGCCCTTCGAAGGCATCCTTGGCGTAGCGAACCTCACCGTCAAAAATTTCGGCTAGATCTTGCTCAACAAAACTTCGAGTCAACGCAGCGCCACCAAGAATGACTGGCCACTTCTCGGCTACGCCGCGCTGGTTCATCTCTTCCAAGTTCTCGCGCATGATCTGGGTCGACTTAACCAACAAACCACTCATACCGATGACGTCGACATCGTTTTCTTCGGCAGCCTTCAAGATCTCGTTGATTGGTTGCTTGATGCCGATGTTTACGGTTTCGAAGCCGTTGTTACTAAGGATGATGTCAACTAGGTTCTTGCCAATGTCATGTACGTCGCCACGCACGGTTGCCAAAAGAATTCTGCCCTTACCGCTGTCATCGGTTTTCTCGATGAAAGGTTCAAGGTGAGCAACGGCAGTCTTCATTACCTCGGCTGATTGCAGCACGAAAGGAAGCTGCATCTCTCCCTTGCCGAACAACTCACCAACCACCTGCATGCCTTTTAGTAAGAAGTCGTTAATAATTGCCAGAGCTTTGTACCCGGCCACCATAGCCTCGTCTAGGTCTGGCTCTAGGCCCTTCTTCTCGCCATCAATGATTCGGCGTTCCAAACGCTGTTCAATCGGCATAAGTGCTAGTTCGTCGGCGCGTGACTGACGTGAAGCAGCAGAGTCAACCCCGCTGAATACATCTAGGAACTTAGTTAGTGGATCAAAGGTAATGTTGCCATCTGAGTCGTAGGTGCGGCGGTCGTAAATCAAGTCCAGTGCTGCTTCAAGCTGCTGAGCAGGGATTTGGTTCAACGGCATGATGCGTGCCGCATGCACGATTGCCGAGGTAAGGCCAACCTGAACGCATTCGTGCAAGAACACAGAGTTCAGCACGTGACGTGCCGCAGGACTCAAACCAAAAGAAATGTTTGAGATACCAAGTGTGGTTTGCACGCCTGGGAATGCCTCATTCAATCTTCGAATTGCCTCGATTGTTTCAATGCCATCGCGTCGTGTTTCGTCTTGACCGGTGGCAATTGGGAACGTCAACGTGTCAACTGTGATGTCGACCAAACGCATTCCCCAGTTTTGGGTTAGGTCGTTGATCAGACGCTCTGCAATTGCAAACTTGGTGGCCGCGGTACGCGCCTGTCCTTCTTCGTCAATGGTTAGCGCAACCACTGCGGCGCCGTGCTCCCTAGCGATTGGCATGATCTTGGCAAAGCGTGACTTAGGTCCGTCGCCGTCCTCGTAGTTCACTGAGTTGATCATTGCGCGACCACCCATGCACTCTAGACCGGCTTCAAGAACTGCAGGTTCAGTTGAGTCAAGGACCAGTGGCAATGTGGTTGCAGTCGCCAGGCGACTTACCAGCTCGCGCGCATCTTGTGCTCCATCACGACCAACGTAGTCAACACACACGTCAAGTAGGTGGGCGCCCTCACGAGTCTGGCTTCGCGCGATTTCGATGCACTCTTCCCAATTCTCGGCAAGCATCGCATCGCGGAATGCCTTTGAACCATTTGCATTGGTGCGTTCGCCAATCGAAAGATAGGTCATGGTCTGATCAAACGGCTGGTGCTGATACAAACTGGCAAGGCCTGGCTCGTCTATCAATGCCGGACGTTTTGGTTTTGCAGATGAAACAGCCTTGGCCACTTCGGCGATGTGTGCCGGTGTGGTTCCACAGCAACCACCAACCAATCCAGCACCGTATTCGTTTACAAATTGAAGTTGAGCCGTAGCGAGTTCGCTTGCGGTCAACGGATAGTGCGCGCCGTGTGCTCCAAGAATTGGAAGTCCAGCGTTTGGCATAACCACCAGTGGAAGTTCCGAGAACTTAGACAAGTAGCGAAGGTGTTCGCTCATCTCTGTAGGACCGGTAGCACAGTTCAAACCAATTGCATCAATACCCAGAGCGCTCAGTGCGGTGAGGGCCGCGCCAATTTCCGAACCAAGCAACATGGTGCCGGTAGTTTCAATAGTCACCGAAACCAAAATAGGAATTTGAATTCCAAGTTCCGACATCGCGCGCTTCGAGCCAATAACCGCGCTCTTGGCCTGCAGTAGATCCTGCGCGGTCTCGATCAAAATGGCATCCGCACCTCCGCGAATCAAACCCTTGGCGCTCAGCTGATACGCGTCGCGCAGTACAGAAAACTTTTCGTGGCCAAGGCTTGGCAACTTGGTACCCGGGCCCATTGAGCCAAGCACCCAGCGCGGCTTTTCATCGGTGTTGAAATCATCGGCAACCTCGCGGGCCACCTTGGCTCCGGCATAGGCAAGCTCTTCAATACGGTCTTCGATTGCGTACTCGGCAAGATTGGCAAAGTTTGCACCAAAGGTATTGGTCTCGATGGCCTCGGCGCCACTCTTTAGGTACTGAGCATGAATGCTGGCGATGATGTCAGGTCTGGTGACATTGAGAATCTCGTTGCAACCCTCGTGGCCCTGAAACTCTTCGAGCGTTGGGCTGGCCTCTTGAATCATGGTTCCCATGGCGCCGTCGGCGACTACAACTCGAGAGCGGACGGCCTCAATTAGGGCTTGGGAACGGGGAGCAAACATATGGCTCAAGTCTAACCGAGGGGCTTGCGCCTCGCCCCGGGCCACGAAACCAAAGGTTGTCGAATATACTTATCGAATGTCCGAAACCACTCTTCTGCGCAAAGCCCAGTTAAACAGTCTGGATTTTGCCACCATTTCACAGGTTTCGGCGGCTCGTAAGGCAGCGGCCGAGCCCACGCTTTCATTTGAATTCTTTCCGCCAAAGGATGAAGCCGGTGAGGCAAACCTTTGGAGCGCATTCCAGAAGCTGCTTGAAGTCTCCCCCGATTATGTTTCGGTAACGTATGGGGCCGGTGGCTCGAATCGCGATCGATCGTTGGCAGTGGTTGATCGCATGGCTGGCCAGGTGCTGACCATTGGCCACCTAACTTGCGTTGGAGCTACCAAGCAGAGCACCTTGGAAATCTTGCAGCACTTTGAACGCGCCGGTGTTGGCGCAATCTTGGCCCTTCGCGGCGATGCGCCAAAAGATGACCCCGATGCCCTTGGCAAGGGAGAACTAAAGACAGCTCTTGAATTGGTTGACCTAGTTCACGAATCAACCAGGCTTGAAGTGGGTGTGGCCGCGTTCCCAGAGGTTCACCCTGAATCGCCAAACATGGAGCACGATTCTAAAGTTTTGGCATTGAAGCAGGCCGCAGGTGCAAGTTTTGCTGTGACCCAATTGTTTTTTAGCGTGCAGGCCTACTTAGACTTGGTGGCCTCGGCCCGCGCCGCCGGCGCGACTCTGCCAATTGTTCCCGGTGTGATGCCGATTAATAACGCCAAGCAAGTTGTACGCATGGCCGAATTGAGTGGCGCAGCGATTCCGGCCGAATTGATTGCAAAGTTTGATGCGGCGGCCGATGATGATGCAGCTCGTGAAATTGGCATGGCCTATTCAACGCAACTCGCAAAGGATTTGGTTGCTGCCGGTGCCCCTGGTGTGCACATCTTTACTTTGAACCATCACGCCGCAGCCATTGAGTTGGCGCGTGGTGCCGGTCTTTGTCGCTAGCAACGCCTAGCCTGATTTTATGAACGACCAACTTAGTTTTGAATTTGATTCGCAACTGCCTGATTGGGCTAAGCAAATTGCCGTCTTTGATCTAGAGACCACCGGTCTTGATCTAACCGATGCCCGCATCGTTACCGCCTGCGCTGTTGAGCTGGATGCTTCTGGAAACGTAGTTGGTACTAACGCCGAATGGCTAGCAAATCCTGGCATCGAAATTCCTACCCAAGCTAGCGACGTTCACGGAGTTACCACTGAGATTGCAGTGCGAGATGGCCGTCCTGCCGATGTTGTAGTTGGTGAATTACTTACCACTCTTCGCGACTTCTTTGCTCGTGGGTTACCAGTGGTGGCCTACAACGCGCCTTACGATTTCACCATTTTGCACTACGAGGCACTGCGTCATGGTCTTGAGCCGCTGAAGCTTGGTGCCGTGATTGATCCCCTGGTGATAGATAAGTTCAATGATAAATATCGCAAGGGCAAGCGTCGACTTGAAAACGCCGCCGAGTTTTATCAGGTACCGCTAGACGATGCTCACAATGCAACTGCCGATGCGGTTGCCGCTGGTCGAGTTGCTCAGGCCATTGCTCGTCGTTGGGCAAGCGAACTACCTGCAACGGCAGCCGAACTGCACGATGCTCAGGTTCAGTGGAGCGCAGCCATCGATGCCGATTTTGAGACTTACATGCGCAGAAGCGTGAATCCAGAGTTCACCGCTGCTCGAGGTTGGCCACTAAAGCTTTCTTAGAAAGCATGCGATATAACAAAACGCGTTAAAACAAAAAGCCCCGCCGAAGCGGAGCTCTTTGGTCTCAACCTACAAGCTGTGTGGACAACTTGCGGTTCTCGCGGAACTTGCGTTCCGAAGCCTTGTGTTTAATCCCTTGGGATTAGGCACCAAAACCCTGTGTTTAATCCCTTGGGATTAGGCACCAAAACCTTTGTATCGAGCGTTGAAGCGCTCAACACGACCAGCGGCATCCATGATGCGCTGCTTACCGGTGTAGAACGGGTGTGACTCTGAAGAGATTTCAACGTCGAAAACTGGGTAGGTGTTGCCGTCTTCCCACTCGATGGTCTTGCTGCTTGAAACAGTTGAACGAGTAAGGAACGCTACACCCGATGCCAAGTCGCGGAATACGACTGCTTCGTAAGTTGGGTGAATGTCTGCCTTCATGGGAAAACTCCGTAATAATCAAAAATTGGGGTTTGTGCCTAATGGGCACAGTGTTCAAGCATAACAGAGGGTTTCCGGTTGGGATAGCCCTTTTAGCCGGATTTAGCGGGCCCGGACCCGGAATCTGCCCTCGGTAAAGTCCACATTTAGCCCAAAACCAAAGGCCTCCGAGATTTTCTCTGAGGTAAGGGTCTGGTGAATGTCCCCTGCCGCAAAGACCTGGCCGTCGCGAATAAGCAGTGCGTGAGTGAAACCGGCTGGGATTTCTTCAAGGTGGTGTGTGACCATGACCATTGCCGGAGCCGCCGGTGCCGAAGCATATGCGCCAATTATTGCGATGGTCTGTTCGCGAGCGGCAAGATCCAGGCTGGCCACCGGTTCGTCAAGCAAAAGAAGTTCTGGGTCTGGCATCACGGCCCTAGCAATTTGGGTGCGCTTGCGCTCGCCATCGCTCAGTGTGCCAAAGGCGCGATCGGCATAAGAATCCAAATGCCACTCCGATAACACTCTGCGCGCGCGACGTTCATCGATGTCTTCGTATTTCTCGTTCCAGCGACCGGTGACTGCGTAGCTAGCTGTCATTACGGCATTCAATACTGTCTCTGAATTTGGAATGTGAGCGGCGAGAGCCGATGATGCAAAACCAATTCTGGTGCGCAGCTCAAAAACATTAATTTCGCCAAGGCGTTCGCCCAGGATGGTTGCCTGTCCACTTGATGGGTGAATCTGTGCGGCGGCAACTCTTAGCAGCGTGGTTTTACCGGCGCCGTTTGGGCCAACAATTACCCAACGCTGATCCGCCTCTACTTGCCAATCAACATTGTTCAGAATTGGTCGATTGTCACGAATGACGGTTACGTTGTTTAGATCGATGACGCGAGACATGTTCCTAGCCTAGGCGTTAGCTTGAATCGCGCTCTTATAGACGCGAATGGTTTCTGCAGCAATGCTGTTCCAACTGAAGTGTTGCTCTACACGTGCGCGACCAGCCTTACCAAACTTCTGTAGATCATCGCTATCAAGCATTTGGTTGAGTGCGGCAGCGAAATCGGCAACAAATTTTGCTTCGTCAAGTGGCTTACCGCTGCCATCCATGAGTTGTTCGATCGGCACCAATAGTCCGGTTTCATTGTGCGCAACTACTTCAGGAATACCACCGGTTTCCGTTGCGACAACAGGAGTTCCGCAGGCCATAGCCTCTAGGTTCACGATTCCAAGTGGCTCGTAAATTGACGGGCAGGCAAAGACAGTTGCGGCCGAAAGCATTGCAATTAGCTCTTCGCGGCTTAGATGTTTTTCAACCCAGATAACGTTGGCGCGTGTTTTACGCAACTCAGAAACTAGATCGGTTACCTCTTGCAGAATCTGAGGGGTGTCTGGTGCACCAGCACAAAGTACCAACTGAACGTCATTCGGTAATTCTTTCGCCGCCTTCAAAAGATACGGCAGGCCTTTTTGCATGGTGATGCGGCCAACAAAAACAACAGAACGCTTATCGGGGTCTACGCCGTTTGCGCGCACCAAGTCAGGATTATCGGCGGCTTGGAATGCCTGCAGGTCAATGCCGTTGTGCACTACAGAAACCTTTGCCGGATCAATCTGTGGGTAAGCGCGAAGAATGTCTTTTCGCATGCCATCGGATACCGCAATAATCCCAGCCGCCTGTTCGTATGCGGTTCGTTCGATTGATGAAGACAAGCGATACCCTCCGCCAAGCTGCTGCTCTTTCCAAGGGCGAAGTGGCTCAAGGCTGTGTGCGGTGATTAGGTGTGGAATACCGTGCAGGTTTGAGGCAACCTGGCCAGCGAAGTTTGCGTACCAAGTGTGTGAATGAACTAGATCCGCCCCAGCGATGTCAGAAACCATGTTTAGGTCTGTCGACATGGCTTGCAAAGCGCCGTTTGCATTAGCAAACTCGGCATTGTGACGGTACGCAAATGTATCGGTTTCATTACGTTCATCACCAAAGCAACGGACCTTAACGTCAATTTGCTGACGCAGAACTCTCACTAATTCAGCGACATGTACGCCCGCTCCACCGTAAATAAAAGGCGGATATTCCTTGGTAATCAGATCGATCCTCATGACGCAATGTTATCTGTCTGGAACATTTAGCGAATAACATTCTGGATATGAGCACTCCAAGAGTTTTCGGTATGGTCCTAGCCGGCGGTGAAGGAAAGCGACTCATGCCCCTCACGGCAGATCGCGCCAAACCAGCAGTTCCTTTTGGTGGTAGCTACCGCCTGATTGACTTTGCACTCTCGAATCTGATTAATTCTGGACTTCGCAGAATTGTTGTGCTGACGCAGTACAAGTCACACAGTCTTGACCGTCACATTTCGCAAACCTGGCGCATGTCACCGCTTCTTGGTGCTTATGTGGCTTCTGTTCCTGCCCAGCAACGACTTGGCAAGCGTTGGTTCTCTGGTAGCGCGGATGCAATTTTGCAAAGTATGAACCTACTTAGCGACGAGCGCCCAGACATTGTTGTTGTGGTTGGCGCCGATCACGTTTACCGAATGGACTTCGAGCAAATGATCAAGGCACACATTGCCTCTGGTCGCGGAGTGACTGTTGCTGCTATTCGCCAACCACTACATTTGGCGAATCAATTTGGTGTTATCGAAGTTGATGATGCCGACGCAACCAAGATTGCAGCATTTCTTGAGAAGCCAAGCGACCCAAAGCCCTTGGCCGATAGTCCGGGCGAAGTGTTGGCATCAATGGGTAACTATGTATTCAGCGCACAGGCGTTGATTGATGCAATCGAGCATGACGGAACTCTAGAAGATTCATCCCATGATATGGGTGGCGATATCGTTCCTTACTTTGTGGGTCGTGACGACGCTGGCGTTTATGACTTCACCTTCAACGAAATTCCCGGTTCAACTGAGCGCGACCACTCATATTGGCGCGACGTGGGAACAATGGAGTCTTACTACGATGCGCACATGGACTTGATCTCTGTGATGCCAGTATTCAACCTTTACAACCACGAGTGGCCAGTGCACACTCAGCAGATTAATTTGCCACCGGCCAAGTTTGTGCACGACGGCGAAGGTAATCAGGGTCGAACCACCGATTCAATAGTTTCACTTGGCACTGTGGTGTCCGGCGGAATTGTAGAAAGAAGCGTGCTGTCCCCTAACGTACGCGTGCACTCAAGGGCTCTAGTTACCGATTCAATACTTTTGGATGGCGTGCAAGTCGGCCGCGATTGCACGGTAAGACGAGCTATCCTCGACAAGAGCGTTGTCGTTGCAGATGGCGCATCGATTGGTGTCGACAAGCAGCGCGATCTCGATCGCGGATTCTTTGTCAGCGAATCGGGCATCACGGTTGTTGGAAAGGGCGTTCTGGTTACTCCGTGACCGAATATCTAGTGGTTTTTGATGTGGATTCAACTCTCATCGAGGACGAAGTAATTGAATTACTGGCAGAAGTTGCAGGAAAACGCGACGAGGTAGCTGCAGTAACCGAACGCGCAATGGCTGGCGAACTTGATTTCGCACAAAGCTTGATTGAACGGGTGGCTACCCTTGCCGGTCTTCCGGAAACAGTGTTTGCCGACGTGCAACAGCGCATTCGAATCACACCTGGAGCTAAAGAAACAATTGCCGCTATTCAGGCCGCCGGTGGCAAAGCCGGTGCGGTATCGGGTGGTTTCAGTCAGCTGCTTACTCCCCTGGCAGCAGAACTTAATCTTGATTTTGCTCGCGCTAATGAACTTGAAGTGATTGATGGAAAACTAACCGGAAAAGTTATTGGCAAGATCATCGACCGCACCGCCAAAGCTGACGCGCTAATGGAATGGTCAACCGCATCCGGGCTAACCAATACCGTTGCGGTTGGCGATGGTGCAAACGATTTAGAGATGATGGCTCATGCTGGCCTTGGAGTGGCCTTCAATGCCAAACCAATCGTTCGCGAAAAAGCTGATGTAGTTATCGAAGGCAAGGACCTTCGCAAGCTTCTGGAGCTATTGGCTATTTAAAATCGGAAATAGTTTGCTTGCGAACTATTTGAAGTCGGACGTATCGCCAACCAAGCGGGTGTTTTCCGCTGGCACTGGCTCAACCGCTGCAAGGGCAACCTCGGCAGCAAATTCCTGAACGTTGTAAAGCTTGCCGGCGCCTTCGCGACGCGCCTCAATTGCACCTGGATTAGCGCGCTCAAGAAGTGTTGCGGTGATGGTGCCCTCGATCATGTCTCCCGAAACAACCACGAAGCCAATGTTGCGTTCGGCAAGAGTTGGAATTAATTCGCGAAGAGCATCTTCACCAGCACGCTTTGAAAGCGCAACTGGAAGATATTCCGGCATGGTTGGTGTGGTGCGAATGAAGTGCGCCTGGTGGCTGGTAACAAATACAACGCGTGCGCCGTCGCTAAGGAACGGTAATGCGGTCTTAAGAAGGTTTACCTGCGAGTCACGGTTTAGGCGCATTGCGTAGTCTTCACCAAGGCCGGCCTCCATTCCTCCAGAGGCGTTCATGACCAAGATGTCTAGCTGTCCAAACTCTGCTTTCGCAGCCTCGAACATTGCCTTGACCGATTCGGCATCGGTCAGATCTGCACCAACGGCAATGGCGTGTCCGCCGTTTGCCTTGATGCCTTCGACGATCTTTAGTGCACGAGCCTCTTTATTGCGAAAGTTCACCACAACTGACGCGCCGGCCTCGGCAAAATAGCCAAGTGTGTCTGCACCGATGCCACGAGATGAACCGGTTACCAGTGCAACCTTGCCGCTTAGTGAATCTTTGCTTAGTGGATTAGACATCTTTTACTCCAGAGTATTTGGTCGAATTAAAAAGTGAACTACTAGTGACCCATGCCAAGGCCGCCATCAACTGGAATAACAGCTCCAGAGATGTAAGCGGCGTCGTCTCCTGCTAGCCAAGCAACTACCTTGGCAACCTCTTGCGGGGCGGCAAAGCGGCCCGCGGGAATGCGCTTCTTGTAATCCTCTTGCTGTGCTTCCGGAAGTTCGGCTGTCATATCGGTGTCAATAAATCCCGGAGCCACAACGTTTGCGGTAATTCCGCGAGTACCAAGCTCACGGGTTACTGATCTAGCCATGCCAACCAGCGCAGACTTTGCTGCCGAGTAGTTAACCTGACCTGCAGAGCCAAGCAGACCAACAACCGAGCCAATCAGAATCACGCGACCAAAGCGAGCCTTGATCATTCCCTTGGTTGCGCGACGAAGCACGCGGAAGACGCCATTCAAATTGGTATTGATTACTTCTTCAAATTCTTCGTCGGTCATTCGCATCAACAATGTGTCGCGAGTGATACCGGCGTTTGCCACCAAAACTTCAATTGGACCAAGCTTTTCTTCGACTTCGGCGAAGGCTTTGTCGAGCGATGCCGGATCGGTTACGTCTGCGACGACGCTAAGTGAGCCATCTGGTCCAGATCCGCTGCGAACGGTCACGGCAACACGGTGACCCTGTGCGATGAATTCCTCGGCAATCGAGCGTCCGATTCCACGGTTTCCACCGGTAATTAGAACGGTTCTAGCTGTGCTCATAGCAAAATCTCTTTCTAGGACTTTCTAGGAATAGAACTGGGGTTTTTAGGCTTGGAACAAATGAAGTCTAGTCTTTGACTATCGCGAATTGACGGGAGAACACATCGTGGCAACGCCGCAGAGCCTAACCTCGATTGCGCAGTCCCCTGAGGACGAGCGCAAGTCTCGCATGATCAAGTACACAGTTGCCATGACAATTCGTGTGGTCTGCATCGTCTTGGCGATGGTTCTGCAAGGCTGGCTGATGTGGGTTTGCTTTGCGGGCGCAATCCTGTTGCCTTATTTTGCGGTTGTCATTGCCAACGGCGTAGGTACCGGCCAAGAGAAATCAGCGGCACCCAAGGCAGTTGCCCCTACGCTGGTGATTGATGCCAGCTCTTTCACCAACACCGCTAAACCAAATGATGGAACCAATCACGCCGATTAAGTGCTCCAGGGCTGGTTGTTCCTCAGCGGCAGTCCACAAGGTGCTTTGGCGAAACCCAAAGCTGCACACCCCGGACCGAGTTAAAACCTGGTTAGCCTGTGACGAGCATTTGGCGTATCTGATTGAATACTTGCAGGACCGAGCATTCTTCATTGGTTCGGAAAAGATCTGATGTACTTACTCGAAAACTGGAAGCGCTGGCTGGCGTGGGCCGCATTGGTCTTGGTATTTTCAGTCGCCTGCTCCTTTCTTTCGAATTGGCAATTCAATCGCCGCGCAGAGGCGGTAGCCAAGATTCAGTCGGTTGCGACAAATTTTGATCAGCCACCGGTTGCTCTTGATGAAGTTGCAGGAACCGGGCCATTCGAAAGTTCAAGGGAATGGCGGCCAGTAAAGCTTTCTGGCAAATTCCTAATCGAGCATGCGGTCTTGGTTCGTAATCGTCCTTACAACGGCTCTCCCGGTTTTCTGCAGCTGATTCCATTTCAAATTGATTCGGGCAAGGTAGTTGCAGTTGAAACTGGTTGGCTGCCAACCGGCGATGACAATCACGCGCCTAAGTCGATTCCGCTTCCATCTTCTAGCGAACAGCAGATTGTTGGACGAGTGCGCCCAAGCGAGCCAACCCTCAATCGCGATGCACCGGCAAAGCAAGTTGCAACCATCAACGTTCAAGCACTAATTGAAAAAGAAGGCCTCACCGGCCAGGTTTTTAAAAACTTCTATGTGCGATTGGCTTCACCGTACTCGTCGGACCAATTTCCGAAAGTATTGCCTAGACCAGAACTTGACGAGGGAAATCACCTAAGTTACGCGCTGCAGTGGATTTTGTTTGCTCTGATGGCAGTGGCTGCGCTGGTTTGGGCAATTAAGCAAGAAGCCCAAGCGCGACGTATGAAACTTGATCCAAACTTCCAACCAAGGGTACGGCGGAAAGTTGGCGACAGCGACAAGGCTGCCGAAGACGCAGTTTTATGAAGCAAGTCAAATAGAACTTAGCTAAGTTCGATCAGTTCGGCGTAGCCGTCGTTCCAGTGATCTTCATCGCCATCAGGCAGAATCAGCACACGCTCTGGATTCAATGCAAGCACGGCACCAACGTCGTGTGAAACCAAAACCACTGCCCCGGTGAACGTGCTTAGGGCGCGCAAGATTTCTTCACGGCTTGCTGGATCCAAGTTGTTGGTTGGCTCATCAAGAAGTAGCACGTTGGCCGAAGAAACAACCAGCGAGGCCAGTGCCAGGCGAGTCTTCTCGCCACCAGACAAAACTCCGGCTGGTTTGTTAACGTCATCGCCGGTGAAAAGGAAAGAGCCCAAAACCTTGCGGGCATCGGTGTCGGCAAGTTGCGGCGCCGAACGCTGCATGTTCTCAAGAACAGATTTGGAAACGTCAAGTGTTTCGTGTTCCTGAGCGAAGTAGCCAACTTTTAGGCCGTGCCCTTCGATAATTTTTCCGGTGTCTGGTTTATCAATTCCGGCAAGCATTCGAAGCAAAGTCGTTTTACCGGCTCCGTTCAATCCGATGATTACAACCTTTGAGCCCTTATCGATCGCAAGATCAACCGCCGTAAAGATTTCTAGCGAACCGTAGCTCTTGCTTAGGTTCTCGCCCATTAATGGTGTGCGGCCACACGGTGCTGGATCAGGGAACTTGATCTTGGCAACGCGCTCGACTTCGCGAACGTCATCAAGCGAACTCAAAAGCGATTCGGCTCGACGAACCATTTGCTTGGCCGCAACGGCCTTACTGGCCTTGGCACCAAACTTGGCAGCTTGCAGTTGCAGCGTGCTGGCCTTTTTCTCGGCAATGGCACGGTCGCGCTTGCGACGCTCTTCATCTGTCTCGCGAGCCTTCTTGTACGCGTTCCAACCCATGTTGTAGATGTCAATAACGCAGCGGTTGCCGTCTAGGTAGAAAACGCGATTCACTGTTTCCTCAACCAAGTCAACATCGTGACTGATCACAATTAATCCACCCTGATAAGACTTTAGGAAATCGCGCAACCACACAACGGAATCGGCATCCAAGTGGTTAGTTGGCTCATCCAAAATCATTGTTTCTGCTGCACTAAACAGAATTCGCGCTAGCTCAATGCGGCGGCGCTGACCACCGGAAAGAGTTTTTAGCGGTTGATCAAGAATGTGGTCCTTAAGACCAAGGTTGCTGGCAATCGCCGCCGCCTCTGCCTCGGCGGCATAGCCACCACCGGATTGAAAACGCTCTTCAAGCTTGGCGTAGCGAATCATGGCAGCGTCAAAAATCTTCTCGTCGATGCTGCCCATGTCTTCTGTGGCCTTGGTCATTTGAGCCATTAAGTCACCCAGGCCACGAGCGTTAAGAATTCTGGTGCGGGCAAGTTCTTCTGGGTCGCCGGTGCGAGGATCCTGGGGCAAGTAGCCAATCTCGCCACCGCGTTCTACTGAACCCTGGTCTGGTTGTCCGTCACCCGCAAGAATCTTGGTCAGCGTGGTCTTACCGGCGCCGTTTCGGCCGACTAGACCTACCTTGTCGCCTTTATCTACACGAAAATTCACTCCAGACATCAGCGTGCGAGCACCAATGCGGATCTCTAGGTCGCGCACGCTAATCATGGGAATCTCCAAATATCGGGGTTTGAATCTGTCGCAAATTATGGGCGACCAACAAAAGACTCAGTCTACAATCGACTAAGGCCCAAAAGGTTGTTCACCTCAACACAAGGAGTTACATGTCTGTTCTAACTATTTCTAGAAACACCATCGTTGACCGCGTGGTACCTCGCAGCAAGGCTGGCGATCTAGCACTTGTGGCTGCCGGTGCAGCCCTAACTGCTGTTGCAGCGCAGATTTCGATCCCCGCTTCACCAGTTCCATTTACATTTCAAACCTTGGTCGTTCTTCTTGTGGGTGCGTCTCTAGGCTCAGTGCGCGGTGCACTTTCAATGGCCCTGTACGCAGTGTTGGGTGTTGTTGGTCTACCAGTTTTCGCTCCGCTAAAGGATGGTTCACACGCAGTTGGTATGCAGGCTGTTTTGGGCGCAACCTTTGGTTTCGTGATTGGCTTCATCGCTGCTGCTTACGTGGTTGGAAAGTTGGCCGAGCGCAACTGGAGCTCACACGTTGTAAAAATGTTCGTTAGCTATGCAGTTGGTTCATTGGTTATTTACGCTTTTGGTATTCCAGTGCTTGCCGCTGTTGCAACCGGCGGAAACCTGTCAATCGCAGCCGGAATCATGACCCCGTTCCTAGTTTGGGACGCAGTAAAGGCCATCGCCGCTGCTGCTCTTCTTCCGTTAGCTTGGGCAGGCGTGAAAAAGATCAAGGGCTAATAAGTTTTCAATAAAAAAATCCCCGGCCGATTGGCTGGGGATTTTTTTATTAGATAGAGAAACCAATAGCTCGCATTTGTTCGCGACCATCTTCGGTGATTTTTTCTGGACCCCAAGGTGGCATCCAAACCCAGTTGATGCGGAATGCGTCAACCACTCCATCAAGCGACTCAGCGGTCTGCTCTTCTAGAACATCGGTAAGCGGGCAGCCAGCCGAGGTAAGAGTCATGTTGATGAGTAGGTTGCCGTCTTCAGATTTCTGTAATCCGTAGATCAGGCCAAGGTCAACGATGTTTACACCGATTTCAGGATCGATTACGTCCTTCAGCGCCTCGATGACTTTGTCATAGAGGGTTGGGTCCAGTTCGGTTGCGGTCAAGGCTATGCCTGCACGTAACGGTCGTAGCCTTCGGCCTCTAGGCGGTCGGCAAGTTCGGGGCCACCCTGTTCGGCAACCTTACCGGCAACAAATACGTGCACGAAGTCAGGCTTGATGTACTTCAAGATGCGGGTGTAGTGAGTGATTAGCAGCAAACCAAAATCATTTTCTTGCTTGGCGCGATTCACGCCTTCAGAAACAATCTTCAGCGCGTCAACGTCAAGACCTGAGTCGGTTTCGTCAAGAACGGCAATCTTTGGCTTCAATAGTTCAAGCTGCAGAATTTCGTTACGCTTCTTTTCGCCACCAGAAAAACCTTCGTTTACGTTTCGCTCTGTAAACGATGAATCCATCTTCAGGTTATCCATTGCACCCTTGACGTCCTTGATCCAAGTGCGCAGCGCGGGTGCCTCACCGTCAATCGCGGTCTTTGCAGTGCGCAAGAAGTTAGAAACCGATACTCCAGGAATCTCAACTGGGTACTGCATCGCTAGGAATAGTCCTGCTCGTGCACGCTCGTCAACGCTCATCTCGAGTACGTCTTCGCCATCAAGCAAAATCTCACCCTTGGTGACGGTGTACTTTGGGTGACCGGCGATTGTGTAGGCAAGCGTTGACTTGCCTGAACCATTGGGGCCCATGATTGCGTGGCTCTCGCCACTGTTGATTACTAGGTCTACACCCTTAAGAATCTCTTTGGTTCCCTGCTCTGTGTCTACAGTTACGTGCAGGTTCTTGATTTCTAGCTTTGCCATGATTCTTCTTTTCTCTAAAGTCTTCTACAAAAAATTGGGTGGATTACTCGGCGTCGATTTCAAGGAAAATATCACCGTTGTCGATGAGCACTTCGTAAACAGCAACCGGTTCAAAAGCGGGCAGGGTCAGTGCCTCCCCTGTGGCTAAAGAAAACTTTGCTCCGTGAGCCCAGCATTCGATGGTTTCGTTGTCAACGAATCCCTCGCTAAGTGAAATCTCACCGTGTGAACACTTGTCGTTGATGGCCTTGACCTCACCAGCTTTAGTGCGCACAATTGCGATTGCAAGTTCGCCAACCTTGACGCGGATTGCCTTGCCAGGCTTAATGTCTTCTACAGCACAAATGCGAACTGCCATTATGAACCGCTCCTTGCTAGCTCTGCTTCGATTGAGTTTGACAAACGCTCTTTGATTTCTTCGTTGTCAATCTGCTGGATGATTTCGTTCAAGAATCCACGAACTACCAGACGGCGCGCTTCGATCTCTGTGATTCCACGGGCCTGTAAGTAGAAGAGTTGTTCGTCATCGAAACGACCTGAGGCAGATGCGTGACCCGCGCCTTCGATCTTTCCGGTCTCGATTTCTAGGTTTGGCACTGAGTCCGCACGTGCGCCATCGGTAAGCAACAAGTTGCGGTTCAGCTCGTAGGTATCGGTGCCCTCTGCGGCCATTCGAATAAGTACGTCGCCAACCCAAACGGTGTGTGCCTTCTCGCCCTGTAGTGCGCCCTTGTATGTCACGCGTGACTTGCAGTTTGGAACTGCGTGGTCAACATATAGGCGGTTCTCTAGGTACTGACCGGCATCGGCAAAATACATGCCAAGCATCTCTGTGTCGCCGCCAGGCTGAGTGAATTCGGTTGAGCTAGCAACGCGAACAACTTTTCCACCAAGGCTTACCACCAAGTGCTTTAGTCGTGAGTTTCTGCCAAGACGTGCCATCTGAGTTGAGGCGTGAACGCTCTTGTCGTCCCAGTCTTGAATCGAAATCAAGGTTAATTGCGCTTCGTCACCAACAATAATCTCAACGTTTTCACCAAGTACAGCGTGACCCTTGTGATCAAGAATTACGGTCGCCTCAGCAAAGGGCTTTGCCTCGATGATGATGTGAATGGCACTTGGATCAGCGCTCTCAGAAGAAAGAGCAATCTGCACGTCAGATTTTTGGTTGCCCGGCACGGTGACCAGGTACGCCTGCTTTGCAGAACCCCAAGCGGCAGCACTAGGGCGCTCCTCAGGAATTCCGGCGCCACCAAAAGCGGCGTTCTCTTCGCCTACCCAAGCGGTGGTCACGCCGTCGGTGTGGGTGACGGCTAAATCACCGATGAACTCGGCAAGGGTGTCGGCATCAAGTCCGGCAAGGCGGTCTGCGCTCAGATAACGCCACTGTTCTTCGCGTGGTGAAACCGGTGGAAAATCAGCAACGTTAGTTGAACGAAGTCGCTCGTAGCGAGTCTGAATCGGAACGCCTGCGCCGTGGCTGTGCTCCGACAGACCGTGTTGGGCTGTCTGTGTAGCTGAGCTCATTAACCAACAGCCCCTTCCATCTGCATCTCAATAAGTTTGTTCAACTCGAGTGCGTATTCCATTGGCAATTCTTTGGCGATTGGTTCAATGAATCCACGAACGATCATTGCCATTGCTTCGTCTTCCGGCAAGCCACGTGACTGTAGGTAGAAAAGTTGCTCTTCGCTCACGCGCGAAACAGTTGCCTCGTGACCCATTGATACGTCGTCTTCACGAACATCAACTGCCGGGTAGGTGTCTGATCTAGAAATCGTGTCAACCAATAGCGCGTCACAACGCACGGTGTTGGCAGAGTGGTGTGCACCAGGCATCACCTTGATCTCGCCGCGGTAAGAAGTGCGACCACCACCACGCGCAATCGATTTAGAGATGATCGATGAGCTGGTGTAAGGAGCAAGGTGAATCATCTTTGCACCGGCGTCTTGGTGCTGACCCTCGCCGGCAAATGCAACCGATAGCGTCTCGCCACGAGCATGCTCACCAGCAAGAATTACCGCCGGGTACTTCATGGTCACCTTTGAACCAATGTTTCCATCGATCCACTCCATGGTTGCACCCTCGTGTGCGATTGCGCGCTTGGTTACCAAGTTGTAAACGTTGTTAGACCAGTTCTGAATAGTTGTGTATCGAACGCGCGCGTTCTTCTTGATAATGATTTCCACAACCGCAGAGTGAAGTGAGTCAGAGTTGTAAATCGGAGCGGTACAACCTTCGATGTAGTGCACGTACGAACCCTCATCGGCAATGATCAAGGTGCGCTCGAACTGCCCCATGTTCTCTGTGTTGATTCGGAAGTAAGCCTGTAGAGGAATCTCTACGTGAACGCCCTTTGGCACGTATACAAATGATCCGCCGGACCATACTGCGGTGTTTAGCGCTGCAAACTTGTTGTCACCGGCAGGGATCACGGTGCCAAAGTACTCCTGGAAGATTTCTGGGTGTTCCTTCAGGGCGGTATCGGTGTCGAGGAAAATAACTCCCTGACGTTCAAGTTCCTCGTTGATCTGGTGATAAACAACCTCAGACTCGTACTGAGCCGCAACACCGGCAACTAGTCGGTTGCGTTCTGCCTCAGGAATGCCAAGTTTTTCGTAGGTGTTCTTGATGTCGTCTGGCAAGTCTTCCCAGCTGGTGGCCTGACGCTCAGTTGAACGAACAAAGTATTTGATGTTGTCGAAGTCAATTCCTGAAAGGTCTGAGCCCCAGCTTGGCATTGGCTTCTTGCCAAAGTACTCGAATCCCTTGAGGCGGCGCTCGAGCATCCACTCTGGCTCACTCTTGAGATCTGAGATGTTTTTTACAACGGCCTCGTTGATTCCACGCTTGGCGGTCTCGCCAGCCGAATCCTTGTCGTGCCAACCAAATTCGTAGACTCCCAAACTGTCTAGTTCGGGACGTTCAATAATGATGTCGGACAAAGCCGGCCTCCTGTATTCGGTTTCAGAGTCCAGTGGTTATCTGGGTCTGCCTGGATCTCTTATCTCAACTGCCCACGGGCGCCCCGCATTCCCGCAAGCCTGAACGCGGGCCTTTAAGCCTGTGTAAAGATTGCCTTGAGGATGCAGATTGAGTTGAAATAACTCGAGACTTCCTAAAGTTTACTTCTGCGAGGTCTGATTTGTCAGCCCTCGTGCCCAGAAAGGTCGCCCACTTGATCAACAAGGTCCGCAATTGGCCAATTCTCTCTAGCGCCCGCATTCCGCTTTACGCGTGGGCCTCGCTGATTAGTCAGATTCTGATTGTGGTGACCGGTGGCGTGGTTCGCTTAACTGGCTCAGGCTTGGGCTGCCCAACCTGGCCTAAATGCACAACCGATTCGCTTGTCACCGTTCCAGAGATGGGCATTCACGGGGTAATCGAATTTGCTAACCGCCTGCTCACCTTTGTGCTTGCAGTCATTGCGCTGCTGACCTTTTTGACAATTTTGGCTCTTGGTAAAAAATTGCGCACCGGACTTATTGCCCCTGCGCTCATCTTGGGTCTAGGAATTCCTGCTCAGGCAATTCTTGGTGGCTTCACCGTGCTGACCAAGTTGAACCCTTGGTTGGTTGGCGCACATTTCGTCTTGAGCGGCTTGATGATTGTGACCGCCGCGCTCTTGGTGTTTCGCGCGCTGCCACCAAAGCACATCGCTGTTTCTCAGGGAATCTATAAAACTGCAACACCGATATCTTTCGTCGGTGCGATTGCCGTTCTCATTGGCGTTTTGGTTACCGGCGCGGGCCCGCATTCGGGTGACGCGCAAAGCGTGCGCAACGGTCTTGATCTTTACCTTTGGCAACACCTGCACAGCTACCCTGGCTATCTTCTGCTTTTGCTCGCCGTTATTCAATTGGGTTTGCTTTCTAAGCGCGACAAGGTTGGTTTGGAGCGCAGTTACCAGTTGAAAGTTTCTGCGTGGTTGTTGGTAGTCACAATTGCGCAGGCAATTATTGGAATCGCGCAGGCACGTCTTGGCGTTCCTGCTGGCTTGGTGGCTTTGCACATGTTGGGCGCATCCATTTTGTGTGCTCTGCTGACCCTGCAGTGGCTAGCAATTCGCGGCAAGACTCAAGGCAATGAAAATGGCTAGAGTCTTTTGGTTCAGACGCGATCTTCGCCTACAAGACAACCTTGCTCTGAACGCGGCTATCGATGGTGCAATTGCAGATGGCGACAAGCAGGTCTGTGGTCTTTACGCAGTTGATCTAAAAAAATTTGAGGCACTCAGTGGTGCTCGTCAGTGGTCGCTGCATGCATCACTTGATTCTCTTGGTGCATCAATGGATAGCAAGTTGGTTATTCAGCACGGTGATGTTGCCAACTCTGTTTTGCAGACCGCTCTTGCTGCCGGTGCAAAATTTGTTCACGCCACCCGCGCTTTTGATCCTGATGGAATTGCAGAGCAGAACGCGGTAGGCGTGGCACTTAGCAAGCAAGACATTTTTCTTCAGCT
>JBDLVL010000034.1:0-4557 GCA_039804765.1 Actinomycetota bacterium
CAAGGGCTGACAGGAACATGCCAGACATTAGGCCCACGAGGACCAACATGATCTGGCGGTGGGTCATCACACCTGAAATTGTGGATGCCGCAGCAGCTGCTTTGCGTTCTGCACGTGCCATTAAGAGACTCGATTCGTTTGATTCGTTAATAAGAGGGGAAAGTTAGGCTGGTTCAATGCGAACCCAGCAAGACCTTAAGCCTACGCCCAAGAATTGGAAACTTGTTCTAGGCATTTCAATGCTTTTGGCTGCCTTGGTATTCCCGGCGGCCTCCAGCTCTGCGGTTACAACCGGAACCAGCACTGATGTGCCCCGTGGCACCAACGAAGTAGAGCGCAATACCTCGGATGTTCCGCGTACCTCTTTATACAACACCGATATGGCCAGCTCGCTTCAGGTTGTGGTCAATAAGCAGCGCCCGCTGAATCCGGTTGAATACTTGCCACGCGGCAAGGTGCAGATTGGTTATTCCTGGGTGGCCAAACCGGCCGCCGATGCCTATGTTTTGTTGAAAGCGGCAGTGACCAAGGCCAAGCTGGGCACTCTTTGCATCAACAGCGGTTATCGAAGTTTCAATAGCCAAACACTGATTCACGATGCCAAGGTTGCCCTGATGGGTAAAACCGCTGGTGAAAAACTGGCTGCCCGCCCGGGATACTCGGAACACCAAACCGGCCTGGCCCTTGATGTTTCAACCACTCAACTTGGTTGCCGCATTGGCAGTTTTGGCTCCAGCCGGGCCTCAAAGTGGATTGCGGCGAATGCCTGGCAATACGGATTCGTGGTGCGCTATCCAAACGGCAAAACGGCAATCACCGGATACGTTTGGGAACCTTGGCACCTACGGTTCGTTGGCCTAGAGCTGGCGGCCGACATGAAGGCCAAGGACATTGCAACGCTAGAAGAATATTTTGGGTTGCCAGCGGCGCCTAAGTACTAAATAACCGGCGCTTTAAATAACTGGCGCTTTAAATGACACTGTCAACCAGTTTCTTGGCCTCAGCCTGAACTAGCTTTAGGTGCTCGGCGCCCTTGAATGATTCACCGTAGATCTTGTAAACGTTCTCTGTGCCAGATGGTCTAGCTGCAAACCAGGCGTTTTCTGTTTCAACTTTTAACCCACCAAGTGCTGCACCATTGCCCGGTGCGTGAGTAAGAATTGCGGTGATCTTCTCGCCGGCAAGTTCGCTGGCGGTAACTGCATCTGCAGAAAGTTTGCCAAGCTTTGCTTTCTGCTCCAGAGTTGCTGGTGCATCAATTCTTTCGTAAGCAGGTGCTCCAAACTCGGCGGTCAATTCTGCGTAACGCTGTGACGGAGTCTTGCCGGTAACCGCGGTTATCTCTGCTGCAAGAAGCGCAAGGATCAGGCCATCTTTATCTGTGCTCCAGGCTTTACCATCAAGACGCAAGAACGATGCACCGGCGGATTCCTCGCCACCAAAACCAACCGAGCCATCAATCAGACCTGGCACAAACCATTTAAAACCAACCGGCACTTCAATCAGCTTGCGACCAAGTTTTTCAACGACGCGATTGATGATGCTTGATGAAACCATGGTCTTACCGACGGCCGCATCGGCACGCCACTGCGGACGGTTGCGATACAAGTAGTCAATGCACACCGCAAGAAAATGATTTGGATTCATCAGTCCGTGATCTCGAGTCACAATTCCGTGACGATCGGCATCGGCATCGTTTCCGGTTGAGATGTCAAACTTATTGCGATCTTCAATCAGTGACGCCATTGCAAACGGTGACGAGCAGTCCATGCGAATCTTTTCGTCCCAGTCCAAAGTCATAAAACCAAATTGGTAATCAACATTTGGATTTACCACGGTGAGGTTCAGGTTGTATTGCTCGCCGATGGCACCCCAGTAATCAACCGATGCACCACCCATTGGGTCGGCACCAATTGAGACATTGCTGTCTCGAATTTGATCCATGTTGAGCACGTCGCCAAGTTGCGAAATGTAGTTCTCGCGGAAGTGGAACTTGGTTGGCTTTGGAGTTGCGCGCTTTACCTCGCGCAAACCGCCAAGAATAATTTCATTCGCACGCGCGGCAATCCAATTGGTTGCATCGCTGTCGGCCGGGCCACCGTGAGGTGGGTTGTATTTGAAGCCACCATCGGTTGGCGGGTTGTGACTTGGCGTAATCACAAGGCCGTCGGCCAATCGTGCCTGGTCGGCCGGGTTTCCAGAATTTAAATAAGCGCTGTTGTGATTAATAATTGCCACCGATACCGCCGGGGTTGGAACGTATCGGTCTTCGGCATCAACCATGGTGACAACGTCGTTGCCGGCCAGAACCTCAAGCGCGGTTTGTTCTGCCGGGCCGCTAAGTGCGTGGGTGTCTTTACCTACATATATGGGTCCGTGAATATTTTGAGCTCGGCGGTATTCAACGATGGCCTGGGTGATAGCAGCGATGTGATCTTCGTTGAAAGAGCCATTCAGGCTGGTGCCGCGGTGACCCGAGGTTCCAAAAGCGACCTTCTGTTCGGCAGTCGTGACATTGGGGTGGATTTCAAAATAGGCCGCAATCAGCTTTTCAATGTTGACTAGGTCAGATTGTTGGGCTTTTTTGCCGGCGCGCTCACTCATAGACCTATTTTGCTCGTAACCTTTACGTATGTCATCTGCATCTCGTAACGGTTCTACAAAGAAGACCTACTCATACCTGGGCCCAATCGGCACTTTCACCGAGCTTGCCCTAGCCCAAGTAGCCGAGGCCAAGGGCGCAATCGCGCACCCAGTGAGCCACGTGCAAGATGCCATCGACGACGTAATTGCTGGCCGTGCGTTCCGCGCGATCATTCCGGTAGAGAACTCTGTTGAGGGTGGCGTGACCGCAACCAGCGATGCGCTTGCCGCCAACCCAAACATTCGCATCTATGGCGAATACCTAGTGCCGGTGACTTTTGATTTGGTTGCCCGCCCTGGCGTTGCACTCAAGGACATTCGCGTTGTTGCCACCCACCCGGTTGCTTACGCACAGACCCGCGCATGGTTGAGTTCCAACCTAAAGAAGCACACTTACCTGCAGGCAACTTCAACCGCAGCTGCAGCCGCCGATCTTTTAGACACCGATGGCGAGCACTCGATTGCCGACGCCGCAGTTGCTGCATCGACCATCACCAAGCACTACAAGCTAAAAGTGCTGGCGAAAAATATCGGTGATAACAAAAACGCACAGACACGTTTCTTGCAAATTGGTTTGGCCAAGGGTGCAGCCCCAAAGGCAACCGGTAAAGACAGGACATCTGTGATTGTTGAATTGCCAACTGATCGTCCGGGAACTTTGCTTGAGATGCTTGAGCAGTTTGCGGTGCGCGGTGTAAACCTTTCGCGCATTGAGTCTCGCCCAATTGGAGATCAGCTTGGTCGCTACCGTTTCAACATTGACATCGAGGGTCACATTGATGACGCCGCGGTTGCCGATGCATTGAAGGGCCTACACCGATTCAGCCCAAAGGTTATCTTCCTTGGTTCTTACGCGCGTGCAGATAAGAAGAAGTCTGTGCACACCGGCAACAACACTAACGCCGCATTCGCTGCGGCCGAAAAGTGGATTGCAAAACTTTAAACGCGCACGGTAATTGCTTTTGGCACTACAACGAACTCTGCTTCGCTAACCATGCCGAACACATCACCATCAAGTTGCAAGTGAACTGGTCGTTCCGGTTGCACGCGAATTCTTGATCCGGTTAAGTTTTCAAGCGTCTTAACGTTTGCGGTTGCATCCATTAGCTGACGACCAATTCTGTTTGGGCGAATGTTTTCGTTGGCAAATGCAACGCGACCCCAAAAGTCAATCCAGTTCCAAAATCTGCGCGGACCAACCGCGGCCACATCAAGAAGTCCGTCATCGAGTTTTGCATCTGGCATCAAAGACAAATTGCCAGGCAACCAACCCGCGTTTCCAATCAGCAGTGAAACAAGTTTTAGTTTTCGCGGTTCACGATTATCAACCGTCACAAACATGCGCTCAAACAAAGTTGGAATTGATCTAATGCCACCCTCAAAGTAGGCAACCCAACCAATTGCTTTTTTGAGTCGGGCATTGGTGTTCTGCATGATCTTGGCATCAAGCCCTAAGCCACCCATTACGCAAAAGTGAATTTCTTCGCGTTCGCCATCTGGGCGAATTACTTTGGCCAAGCCAAGATCTATGGGGTGGCGATTGCCAAGCAGCCCGCGCTTCACTGCCACATTGATATTGACAAGTTCTAGCTTTAGGTTCTTGGCTAGCGCGTTGCCGGTGCCAATTGGAATGATGCCCACGGTCACGCCGGTGATTTCCTCGCGGGCTAGTGAATCCAACACCGATCGCACGGTTCCGTCACCACCAGCAATGAGTAGGTGAGTGGCATTTTGGGCCACCGCACGAAGAGCTTGTTGCCCGCCGGTTTCATTGGGGTTAGTTGGCAGCCACAAAGTGGGCTCCCAGCTGAGCGAAGACAGGGTTAGGTTGACAGCGGCGTCCAACCTTTTGCGGTCGATGCGGCCCGGAAAGTAGATGATGGCCGCGCGCTTGTGCTTGGCCGAAGTGCTCAT
>JBDLVL010000035.1:0-50541 GCA_039804765.1 Actinomycetota bacterium
AGGACCAGCAAATCAATCCGTTGCACCGCAAGTTTACGCAGGCACTCATCTACCGGCCGATTTTCTCGACCCACGTCAATTAGCGCCACCAGACCGCGCGATCGCACGACCAGCGCATCACCTTGACCAACATCGCAGGCAACCACCTGCCAATCGCTTAGCGGCCAACTTGCGCTGCGAACTAAATTGAACCCAATAGACCCAACGCTAAATGCAGCGATCAATGCCAAGGTCACAAGCCCAAGATTGCGAAGCCTGGTTGGCTCTGCCCTGAACCACAGCAGGAACCCAATTACCAAAGTGATGGCAAGCGCTGCACCGGTGATTCCGGTAGGCCAACCAAGGGTGACATTTTGTTGCCCGGCGAAGTAGCCCGCGATCTTCGCAATTAGCCAGGTTCCCTCTGACGCGAGGTAAGTCAGACACCAAGCCGCCGGCGGAAACAGCCAGGCAATCAGGCAAGCGCAGATACCAAGCACAGTGACCGGCGCAACCAAAGACTCGGCTAAAACGTTTGCCGGCAGTGCATAGGTGGCGATACCGGATTGCAACTGCAACAAAATTGGCAAACACAGGATTTGCGCCGCCAACGAGACAGATATCGAAATTGAGAGCCAACCCGGAAAATACGACTGTAATCGAGTCGCGATTGGTTGAGTCAAAACCAATAACCCAGCGGTTGCCGCAACCGATAGCGCGAAACCAAAGTCGATACTTAGCCAGGGATCAGCAATCAATAGAACAATCACGCTAAGTGCCAGCGCACTCATTGGCGCAGTCTTCCTGCCTAGTGACACACCAATCAATACACTCGCAGCCATCACCGCTGCTCGAAGCACACTTGGCTGTGCGCCAACCAATTGCACGTATCCAATCAGCGCAGCAATTCCAACACCCAGACGCCACCAACGATTGCCACCCAACTTTCGAACCAGTAGGTAGAACATCGCCAACACGATTGCGCAGTTGGCCCCGGACACCGCAGTCAGGTGCGTAAGCGAGACCAACTTCATCTGGTCAAGCAAACTTTGATCAAGCAACGACACGTCACCAATAGCAAGACCAGCAACAAGACCTGCAGAGTTGGAATCAACGCCTCGAAGACTCTTCATAAAAGCTGCGCGCAAGCCAGTGACTAATGAGTTGTCCTTGGCGGCCGGAGCTATTTGTATTGGTAGGTCGTTGCAACGGCCCTTGTAACCAGGGCGCTCCCCTGCTGCAGTAGGACTGAGTGACATCAAGCACACATACCTGGCTCCACGCAGCAGATCTCGTAACTGCGAATCGCCTCTAAGTAATCCTTTGGCAGAAAGCTTTACCTGCTCACCGCCAGGTGAGGCAGCAAGGATTCTTACACTTGCAGAGTAATTGTGGCTTCGCGAAAACTTCTTGGGTTCATCAAGCACCTCGAACGAAACTACAAGTTTTTGATACCCCTGAACCGCTGCTTGAATTTGCTGAGGCCTAGATGCCGAATGTTGAACTGCAAACGAAAATATGCCCAATAGCAGAGAGCTAATTAAAAGTAGAAAAGTTCTTTTCAAGAAATGCCCAAAAAGAAAATCAGCAAAACAAGGGTGAGCCAAAGAGTTGCAGCGGCCAACCAGGATCTCACAGCGTCACCTGATTCTTGATTCCGGCAAACAGCTTGTCGCCGATACCACTGACGTTCAGAAGGTCTTCCTTCTTTTTGAATCCGCCGTTTGCCGCGCGCCAATCAAGCATGCGGCCTGCAAGTGCCGGACCAACTCCGGGTAAAGATTCCAGTTCCGACTGCGTTGCCCGATTCAAGCTGATTTGTGACGCACCCGGACTTCCGCCAGGCGCCACCGAACCAGTCAGTTGTGGAGCGCCGCCAACCTTGAAAACCACAACCTGTTCGCCATCGGTTACCTCCCGGGCCAGATTGACGCTGGCTTGATCGGCAAGCTTGGAAAATCCACCGGCCGCAAAAATTACGTCTACCAGCCTGGCACCTGAATCAAGTTCGTAGATCCCCGGCGAACTTACCTCGCCAACCACGTGAACGTAGATGCTAGCCGGCTTGACGATTGGCTGATTACTGGGCATCACGGCATTTACGGTTGGCTGGTCGCTGCCGCCAGTTGAAACCCCATTGATCAGAAAGACGGCCGTGGCGACAACCCCACCAACCACCAAGAGCAATTTTTTATTGATTGGTTGTTTACCACCGATAGCCTCGGCGATCTTTAGTTTTAGCCAGTCCACCGGTCAAAACTAAAACGCCTCGCAAACCCGCGAGGCGTTTAGGTCAAATCTGTGGAGAACTACTTAGTGGCAATATTTACGAGCTTTGGAGCTCGCACAATTGTGTTAGCAATCGTCTTGTCGCCAATCGCACGCTTCACGGCATCCGAGCTCAATGCCAACTCACGAAGGTCGTCCTCAGTGATGTCTACCGGTACCTCAAACTTGTCGCGCAACTTTCCATCAACCTGAACCACGGCAATCACGCTGCTCTCGACCAAAAGTGATTGATCTGCATTGGGCAACTGCGCCAGCGCAACACCAGGCTGGTGGCCAAGCTTCTGCCACATGTCTTCTGCGGTGTAAGGCGCAAATAGTGAAAGCGCCTTGGCCACGGTCTCGGCTGCCTCGCGAACGGCAGGGTCCGTGCCGCCGGCCTCGCCATCGATTGCCTTGCGCAACGCGTTGACCAATTCCATAATCTTTGCCACGCCAACGTTGAATTTGAAGCTCTCAATCAGTGGACCAAAGTCACGAAGGAAGGTGTGGGTGGCCTTGCGCAGTTCCTTGTTACCAGTCGAGGCATCGGTGTTTACAGCACTGGTCACGTCGTTGGCCGCGCGCCAAGCACGAGCCAAGAACTTTGCAGAGCCCGATGGAGAAACATCGGCCCAGTCAATATCCTCTTCCGGCGGACCGGCGAACGACATGGTCAGACGAACCGCATCAACACCGTGAGTATCAAGTTGCTCGCTAAGCGCAACAATGTTTCCTCGCGACTTTGACATTGCGCTGCCGCTCATCAAAACCATTCCCTGGTTCAACAAACGAGTGAACGGCTCCTGGAAATCAATGAAGTCAAGATCGTGCAGCACCTTGGTAACAAAGCGCGCATATAGAAGGTGCAGAATCGCGTGTGTCACTCCACCAACGTATTGATCAACCGGTGCCCAATCCTTGGCTGCCTGCTTAGGGAATGCCTCTGTGGTTGAGTTTGGCGAAAGGAAACGCAAGAAGTACCAAGATGAGTCCACAAACGTGTCCATGGTGTCAGTGTCTCGCTTTGCTGGCTGGCCACACCTTGGGCACGAAACGTTAACCCAATCCTCTGCACCACCAAGCGGAGATGTACCCTTTGGCTTTAGGTCTAGCCCCTCGGCCGATGGCAGCTCAACCGGAAGCTGATCCTGCGGAACGGGAACTTCACCGCAGTTGTCACAGTGCACGATAGGAATTGGAGTACCCCAGTAGCGCTGACGCGAAATCAACCAGTCACGCAAACGGAAGTTCTTTGTCTTCTTACCCTTGCCGTCTGCCTCAAGAATCGAAATCATCTTTTCAATGGCTTCTCTTTTTGCAAGACCATCAAGCGCACCGGAATTAACCATGGTGCCCTCACCAACGGTTGCGGTGCCAGAAACATTTGGATCTTCTTCACCAGTGTTAACCACAACGCGAATTGGTAAACCAAGTGCCTTTGCAAAATCAAAGTCACGTTGGTCATGTGCCGGAACCGCCATGATTGCGCCGTGACCGTAATCGGCAAGCACGTAATCAGAAACCAAAATTGGAATTCGTTCGCCATTAACCGGATTGATTGCAAAGCGTCCAAGGTTCACGCCGGTCTTAGGTCGATCGGTAGCCAAACGCTCAATGTCGTTTGACTGCTTAACCATGTCCAGGTATTCGGCAAATTTCTGCTGAGTTTCGGAATCGGTGTTGGTGGCTAACTCGGCAGCAAGCGCACTGTCTGCGGCAACAACCATGAAAGTTGCACCAAACAAAGTGTCAGGGCGGGTCGTGAAAACAGTCACTGGTTCCACGCGGCCTTCGATTTCAAACTGCACGTCAGCGCCGTAGGAACGACCAATCCAGTTGCGCTGCATCGAAAGAACTTTTGAAGGCCAGTTACCTTCGAGCGTGTCAAGATCATCAAGTAGGCGGTCGGCGTAATCGGTAACTTTGAAGTACCACTGAGTCAGTGCCTTCTTGGTGACCACACTGTCGCAACGTTCGCACAGACCCTGAACAACCTGCTCGTTTGCCAGCACGGTTTGGCAACTTGGGCACCAGTTGACGTTTGAGTTCTTGCGATACGCCAGACCCTTGTTGTAAAACTCAAGGAACAGCCACTGGTTCCAGCGATAGTAAATGGGGTCAGAGGTAATTAGTACGCGGTCCCAATCAAACGAGCATGCATAGCGGCGCATCGAAGCGCGCTGCTGAGCAATGTTGTCGTAGGTCCAACCCTTAGGGTCAAGGCCGCGCTTGATGGCAGCGTTTTCAGCTGGTAGACCAAACGAGTCCCACCCAATCGGGTGCATGACATTGAAACCCTTTTGCACCCAGTAACGAGAGATTACGTCGCCAAGTGCGTAGGCCTCGGCGTGACCCATGTGCAGATCGCCCGATGGATACGGGAACATGTCGAGCACGTACTTTTTAGGGCGGTTGTCGCCAGCATTTCCAGACGCAAACGGGCGCAGGTCGTCCCAAATCGGGAGCCACTTGTCTTGAATAGCGAATACGTCGTACTCGGCCTCGTTTGTTGCGTCACTCATTCTTACAAGGTTACCAATTGATGGCTCACCGGCGACACTAAGCCCACGGGTTAGGCGCATTAAGCACCCGCAATAAGGCCTGAGCTTTGAGTTTGGTCTCTTCGAGTTCGGCGATAGGGTCTGAATCGCTGGTAATTCCCCCACCAACACCGATATAGGCCTGTGCACCTTCAAAGACGACGCTGCGAATGGTCATGCCGAAATCTGCCGAACCGTTAAAACCAAAGAACCCAACCGCGCCAGAATAGACGCCACGTGGGCCGCGTTCAAGCTCTCCAATGATTTTCATTGCGCGAAGTTTTGGAGCACCGGTCATTGAGCCACCTGGGAATGCCGCATCGAATGCATCACTCGCAGTTCTTCCATCAGCCAACTGACCCTCCACCGTGCTGACCAGCTGATGCACGGTGGCATAGCTCTCAATTTCGAACAACTTGCTGACTCGCACCGAATCGGACAAGGCCACCCGGCCAATATCGTTTCGCATCAGGTCAACAATCATTAGATTCTCAGCACGCTCTTTTTCGTTTGCCTGAAGCTCGCTCGCCAGCGCCTCGTCTTCGGCAGCGTCGACGCCACGTGGCCTAGTTCCCTTAATTGGCTTTGTGCTGACCAATCCGTTTGGTGAAACCTGGATCAGCTGTTCCGGTGAACTGCAAACCAAAGTTGACTCTCCCACGCGAATAAATGCAGCGTACGGTGCCGGATTGGTTTCGCGCAGTTGCAGGTACACGTAAAGCGGATCTGCGGCATGCGAAATGTCGATTCGATTAGTGAGGCAAATTTGATAGACATCACCGGCCGCGATGTGCTGTTGCGCACGGGCAATCATTGCGAGGTACTCCTGGGCGTCGTGACGCAGGCTTGAAGTTGCCGAGCCGCTAGATGCCGACATGCTAAGTCGGTAGGCGGCTAGTTCGCCGCCAATCAATCCCAACCGCAAGAATGCAGCGTTGCACCAGTGCCGGAAGTCGTCACGAGTCTCAAAAAGCCCAATCAGATACATCTTGCGGTTGGCGTGATCAAAAACCATGGCGCGATCAACATTTAAGAACCGTGGGGTTCCCTCGTACTCGTAAAAACCAACCACACCCGGACGCCAATCAAATGGTAATTCCAGGTCCTCGTGCTGACCGTGCAGTAGATCGGACATCGGCAATTCCGCCGCAGGGAGCCCGGCTCCAATTACTGATATCGGTGTTGATTGATTGAATTCGCGATCTAGCCAGAATGCGTTCGGCGATCCGGCGAAGAATTGTAGGAACGCGTTTGCCGGTGGCACCCAACCCCGCAATTGCAGGCTGAAAAGTTGCATGCGGGGCACCTTTCGAGCATGGGTTGGTTTATGGGCGGATAGATTCTTAATCTAGATTAGAGGCAACCGGTTCAATTACTGGCGTGAAAGGTGGTGGGTTATGAGCGATGCGGAACAATTGCATGTGTTCAGAGCTAACCGCCTGTCTGAAATTGCCACTGAAGATTTGCCGGTTGGGCAACTTGCAGTAGCCGATAGTTGGTTGATCGAGGATGGTCGTGCCCGCAGTCTGAACGAACACTACGAACGATTTCGCAACTGGGTCGCTGCGATCACCAATCGCGATGATGTCACCGAATTTTGCGCAGCCGTAACCGCAGCGATTCCGCGTAAGGGGCGCTGGTTTCCTCGCATTGAATTGTTGATTGATGAAGCCACCGATTCCAGTCACCTAGTGTTCAGATTGCGCGAGGCACCGGAACAAATTGATTCCATGAGACTTTGGAGTTACAACGAACCGGACCCACGCAGTAATCCGCTGGTCAAGGGCCCAGACCTAAGCCTTGGCCTACAGATGCGCCGAGCAGCTCAAATGCATGGCGCCGACGAGGCAGTGATTCTAAACACCCATGGCTACATCCTTGAGGGCGCACTTAGTGCGATTGTTTGGTTCCGCGACGAAGTGCTTTGCGCACCGGGCAATGACCTGGATTGGATTCCTAGCATCACTCGTAAAGAGGTATTTGCAATTGCCGAGCAAATGGGATTGCAAACCAGAACAGAAAAGGTAAAGCCGGCCGACCTAGTTGACCTTGAGATCTGGGGGCTCAGCTCACTGCACGGCATCAGGCCGGTCGAAGAGTGGATTGATCTTGGCGGCCCAGTTGGTCTTCCCCGGCACCTGGAGGCATTCAACAAGCGCCTGCGCATGCTGTCGACCAGCATTGACTAAGCCACAGCGCTTGATTTGATGGGAAGATTGTTTAGTGAATCAAGTTCTTGACTGGCTACTTACCAACGTCCAAAGCGTGGACCCAATTCTTCGCAATCTGTTGGCCGGCCTCGCCATCATGCTCGAGACCTCGCTATTCATAGGACTCATAATTCCAGGCGATACCGTGGTTTTGGTTGCCTCTACCGGGGTTCAGGACATTGGCGACTTCTTCTTGCTGCTGAGCTTTGTTCTTTTGGGTTCACTGATTGGCGAATCGTTCGGTTTTTGGATCGGCCGGCTGTTTGGCCCACGAATTCGCGCCAGCAAGCTTGGCCAAAGAATTGGCGAATCAAACTGGAGAATGGCCGACGCGTTCATCGAGGCCCGCGGTGGTCTTGCCGTTGCAATTTCAAGATTCTTGCCGGTGTTGCACTCTCTGGTTCCGGTAGTTGCTGGCGCCACCACAATGCGCTACCGCGTATTCATTCGATGGACTCTTGCCGCCTGTGCTGTTTGGGCATCGGCTTATGTGAGCGTGGGCTATCTGGCACACACCAGTTATGACCAAATTGGCACCAACCTAAAATACGGTGGGCTGATCTTCGTTGCGATTATTTTGGTTTTTGTCACCATAATTCACTTTGCCAAGAAGCGGCTTGAGAAAACCGCAATCAAGATGGTGGAAACCGATAAAGCCGCTCAGTTCACCGACCTCGAAGGCTAATCATGTGTGGTCGTTTTGTGGTCGCGCGTACCGTTGGTGAAATCCAAACAATTTTCGATGCCGACCAAATTATTGGCGATCTTCCGGGCATCAGCTACAACGTTGCTCCCACCCAGCCAATCACCATAATTGTGGATCGTGCCTTTGAGAAGGCCGCCGACGGTTCGCCCATCGGTGAATTGAGTCGAGAACTTCATGCTGCGCGCTGGGGACTAGTACCTCGTTGGGCAAAGAGCCCTACCGAGCACGCTCCTCTAATCAATGGTCGCATCGAGACTATTTTGGAGAAGCCATCCTTCAAAGACTCGGTGGTTCGTCGCCGCTGTGTGATTCCGGCATCTGGTTATTACGAATGGCACGTCGCCGCCGACGGCACCAAGCAACCGTTTTATATAAGTGCTGGCACCGATGGCATGTTTGCGCTTGCCGGACTTTACGAGTGGTGGGCCGATCCAGAAAAAGATGCCAAAGATCCTGCACGTTGGTTGCTGTCGGCAACCACGCTTACAAAGCACACAGCACCTGAGCTGGCACACATTCACGATCGCAACCCGGTACTGCTATCACCAGACACCTTCGAGGCCTGGCTAGATCCGCACATTGAAGGCGATAAGGAATTATTAGACGCGGTGGCAAACGATTCAGATTTGGTTGCCGGCGAGGCCGAATTCTTCAAGGTTGGTGCCGAGGTTGGCAAGGTTTCGAATAACAGCGAAGCCCTGATTAAAGCACTTAGCTAATTTGAGCTAGCTCGCTAGCGATCTGGCGAACGTGATCCATGGAAATAGTGTGTCCAGCCGGGTGCAACAGAAATTCCACCTTAGCGCCAAGCGAGTTGAATTCCTCAATTAATGCATCAACACGCACCTGCGGTGAATACGCGTCAGCTGCACCGTTGGCAATCCAGACTCGCTTGCCAGATAGATCTGGCTTGCCCTTCTTAAATGGTGTGTCATCAAAGACCTTGTTGTTCCCCATCGCCACAACACCGGCTACCGAATCTGGTTGCAACAGCAACAACGAGGTCGCTGCGTTTGCACCGTTCGAGAATCCAACCGCATAAACGTTATTGGGGTTGAAGCCGTACTCGCCCGCCGCAGCCCACAAGAAATCAGCAAGCTCAGCGGAATTCTCAATCACTGCCTTCTCGTCGTAGGTGTCCTGCTCTAGCAGAGCAAAGAACCGGTTCGCACCGTCACTCTTGCGCAGGCCACGAGGTGACAGCAAATTGGCATTGGGATCTAGCGCCTTACCTAAGCCCAGCAGATCGTGTTCGTCGGCACCCGAACCGTGCAACAACAAAAGGGTCTTGCTGGTTGCAACATGCAGACTTGGCTGCCAAACGTGAGGCCTAGAAAGATCGCGTGGATTAACCATCACTGTGCCTTGGCTATGAATTCTTCGAGCACCTGTGCGGTGGCCGAACAGCCAGAGCGAGTCACACCAAGATCCATGTAATCAATCAGCTGGTCAAGAGTGCGAACGCCACCAGACGACTTAACCTTTAGTCGCTCACCCACTGTTTTCTTCATTAGGGCAACGTTGTGAGTGGTGGCACCTTCGCTTGCAAACCCGGTTGAGGTCTTTACGTAATCGGCACCAGCCTTTTCAGTCAACTCACAGGCCAAAATAATCTGCTCATCATTCAAGAATGCGGTCTCAAAAATTACCTTCACAGATGCACCCGCGGCGTGGGCAACTTCAACCACCGCACGAATATCTTGCTCAACAAAATCAAAATCACCAGTGACCATGGCGGAAACATTCATCACCATATCGATTTCTACTGCGCCATTGGCAATAGCGTCCGCGGTTTCAAATGCTTTGACGGCGGTGGTGGTTGAACCGTGTGGGAATCCAATCACGGTGCAAACATTCACGGTGCTACCGGCTAGCGCCTTTGCTGCCGCGGCCACATCCATTGGGCGGATGCAGTATGAAGCAGTGTTGTATTTCAGGGCGAGCTCTGCCCCGGCAGCTACATCGGCGTAAGTGAAGTCTGGCTTCAAAATTGAATGGTCAATGGTCTTGGCTACTTGCTCAAGGGTGTAGCCACGGTAAGTCTTACTCATGGTTTCAGTCTAAGTTTGTTTTGTGCGTGTGACTGTGATGGTGAAGCCGGGTTCTAAAAAGGGCCCGCTGGTTGAAGCGAATGAAGACTCGTCGCTTACCGTTTACCTGCTTCAGCGCGCTGTTGATGGTGCCGCCAATGAAGGCCTAATTGAGCTGTTGGCGAAGCATTTTGCGGTCTCAAAGTCTAGAGTCACCATAGAATCGGGATTCACGTCAAGAATTAAGCGCGTCTCGATAGATATCTAAAGTAAGGAACCTCATGCAAATTGCAATGGCTAGTGACCACGCAGGTCGAGTACTCAAAGAGGAAATCAAGACTCTACTCTCTCAGTTGGGTCACACCGTGGTTGATTTTGGAACCAACACCGATGACCCTGCCGACCTACCCGACCACGTGCTACCTGCATCGCTTGCGGTTGCCAGCGGCGAGGCCCAGCGTGGAATCTTTGTTGACGGTGTTGGTTATGGCAGCGCGATGATCGCCAACAAAGTGCCCGGAGTCTTTGCCGCGGTTTGCCAAGACTCTTTCTGCGCGGAACTTGCTCGCTCGCATTCAGACACCAACGTGCTTTGCCTGGGCGGCAAGATAATTGGCTCGGCAATTGCGCTCGAAATTGTGAAGGTCTGGATGCAGACCGATTGGCTTGGAACCACAGAGTCTAAATACGCGCGTCGCGTTGAGAAGGTTGTTGCCATCGACGCTCAATTCCGCGCGCACTAATTATTTAGGCAAAAGAAAACCCGCCAAACCTATCGGTGTTGGCGGGAAATTCTTGTGGACCTAAGGGGATTTGAACCCCTGACCCCCTGCATGCCATGCAGGTGCGCTACCAGCTGCGCCATAGGCCCGTGTGTTGCCCAAGCAACATCAACAGTTTACAACAATCTACGCTGCCGGAATTGCATCAAGTTTGACCACTGGACAGTCCTTCCACAGGCGCTCCAGTGAGTAGTACATGCGGTCTTCCTCGTGCATGATGTGGCAAATCACGTCGCCAAAGTCCAGCAGAATCCAGCGACCGGTCTCTTTGCCTTCGCGACGCAGGTACTTAATTCCTGCTTCGTGAAGTTTGAATTCAATCTCGTCGGCAATCGCGGCTACCTGGCGCTCGTTTCTACCCGATGCCAAAACGAACACATCAGTAAGCGGCATTGGCTCTGTTACATCAAGGGCAATGATGTTTTCGCCAAGCTTGTCGGCAGCTGCGGCGGCTGCGATGTTTGCTACCTGAATAGCTTTTGGAGTTGCGGTCACTTAGGTCCTTTGTTTACTTCAAGAATCCAAGCATAAATGCTGCAAGGACCAGACCGCCCACGGCAATCATCAGAAGAGATAGGGTCAACACCGCAAATCCAGCGCTCTGCCCCTTGGCGCGCTTGCTTGGCATGATGCCGATTTTGCCTGCGGTGTTCACAACACCACTCGCTCGAAGTGGCGCAATTGTAGATACGTAGCCATTTACGCTGTCTTGCGCGATGGCTTCGTCTACTTGTGCGGCATCCAAGATTGTAGCTATTTCACCGGTGTTGGTCGAGAGATTTGGAAGTTCAATCGAACCGGTCTTCAATAATTCGCCGGTCTCAGAAATTGCAATCGAGATCGCATCAAGTGGCTCAAAGTTGTCAATAATGATCGACGCGGTCTGCGGCTCAATATTCAAGTTAGGTGACACATCAAAAAGCTGCACTGAGCCAGTGATTGGCTCTTCGGCCTCGCCGAGTACCGGTTCATAAACCGGCGTTGGACTACCGGGAGCAGGGTCAGAAACCTTTGGAGCATATGGGTTAACCACACCGGTAGTTGCAACCTGTGCAACAGAGATGCTTGAAACCTGCACGTTAGTAACTGCTGTAGAGACTTCTGAGTTGTCACTCTCGTCAGTCAGTCGGCCCATCTGAACAAGTTGGCTTTTTGTAAGCGGTGGAAAGTTGAAACTTGAAACCGCTGGTTCAACTGGCTCGGCAAGGGCAATAATCTCTGCAGCGGGAACTGAATTCTGCGGCGCAGCTAGTTCCACCGCCAGCTCTTCAACAGATTTATCTTGCGAAAGACCGTTGGTCGCGCGCAACTGCGCCTCGCGCAATTCGCGACGCGACAAAAACGGCCCCTCGGTCATTTAGTCCCCTGGTCAGAACGGTAAAGTTCATTTCGCTGAATGTAATCGATGACTGCCGCAGGCAATAGGTAATCGATTGGTTTTCCAGCCTCAACTCTGGCACGAATATCGGTAGAAGAAATAGCCAAAGCCGGAATTTCTAAAAGTGAAACCGCGCCATGTGGTGATTTTGGAACCTCTAACGAGTGCCCGGGGCGCGTTACGCCAACAAAATGGGCCAATGGCCAAATCTGTTCAGCGTCTTTCCAGCTTCCAATCTGAGCAATTGAGTCGGCGCCGGTGATAAAAAATAGATCTGCTTCCGGGTGCTCTACAGAAATGTCGCGAAGCGTGTCAACCGTATATGTAGGTCCGGGGCGATCAACATCTACCCTGCTGACATCGAAGTGCTCGTTGCCGGCGATTGCCAACTGCGTCATTCGATATCGGTGTTCAGAATCTGTAATGGTTTGTTTTTGCCACGGTTCACCGGTTGGCACAAAAATTACCTTGGCTAAGTCAAATGCAGAGGCAGCTTCACTAGCTGCGACTAAGTGGCCAAAGTGGATAGGGTCAAAAGTTCCACCCATCACGCCGAGACGAATTTTGCTCATGCGAGAAAAGCCCTAGGTTACTCCTAGTGGTGAGCCTTAGATTCGTCTACCTTGTGCTCGTGGCGGTTTGCAACGTCGCGGTAAGACCAGGTGATTACACCCAAAAGAATGAAGGTTCCAATGGCAATTACGCCGAACCAGAATGAAGGGAATGGCAGAACCACGAATGGCTCTTCAGCTGCTGCAAGAATTGCGTTCATTATTTCTCCTAAGAACTAGTTCCAGAATAACCTAGGCCAAGGCCCGATTTAGGGTAATTAGGCCCTTACCTGACCAGATCCGCGCACCAACCACTTGGTTGTGGTCAATTCTGGCAGCCCCATTGGGCCACGAGCGTGCAATTTCTGGGTTGAGATGCCCACTTCAGCACCAAATCCAAATTCGCCACCATCGGTGAAACGGGTCGACGCGTTGACCATTACGGTCGACGCATCCACCTCTGCCAAGAAGCGCTCTGCATTTTCTACGTTTTCGGTAATTATCGATTCGGTGTGCTTGGTTGAGTACTTGGCGATGTGCGCCAGTGCCTCGTCCAAGTTCTTGACAACCTTCACCGATATGTCGAGATCGTGGTACTCGGTAGACCAATCCTCTTCAGTTGCCGGAACAGCGGCAAAGAAGTTTGCCTGAGTAGCCTCGTCACCGTGAATGGTCACGCCGGATTCGGAAAGCTTGTCTAACACTGCAGGCAAAATGCGCTCAACCGCCGATTCGTGAATCAACAGGGTCTCGGCCGCGTTGCAAACGCTAGGTCGCTGAACCTTGGCGTTGTGCACAATATCAACCGACCAATCCAAACGAGCGGATGAATCGATGTAGATGTGCACCACACCATCACCAGTCTGAATAACCGGAACCTTGGCTTCTTGCACAACCTGCTGAATCAAACCGGCTCCACCGCGTGGAATCAAGACGTCGATCAGGCCAACAGCCTGCATCATCACTGTTCCACCGTCACGACCAAATTCATCAACGGTCTGCACGGCATCGGAATCAATTCCTGCGATAGCAAGTGCATCCTGAAGAAGTTTCACCAAAACACGGTTTGTGTTTTCAGCTGCACGGCCGCCGCGCAAGACAACGGCGTTGCCGCTTTTGATTGCCAACACAGCAATGTCAATGGTCACGTTTGGACGTGCTTCGTAAATCACACCAATAAGCCCCAGCGGAACGCGAACCTGAGTCAGCTTTAACGCGTTTGGCAAAGACATTCCGCGAATAACATCGCCGATTGGATCTGGAAGGCTAATTATTTTCAAAACAGCTTCGGCAATTGCGGCAATGCGCTCGTGGTTAAGGCGAAGGCGATCTTGCAGACTCTCTGACATTGACTCTGCCTGGCCATTTGAAATGTCAATGTTGTTTGCCGAAATGATTTCGTCGGCGCGAACGTTTAGTAAAAGAGAAATCTGGCGGAGTGCCTCATTTTTAGTTGCGGTTGGTGCTTGGGCCAGTGAACTTGCAGCAGCCTTTGCCAACTTAATCTTGTCGAGTGCAGTAGTCATTATCGCCCTTCGAACCAGGTACCAATATCGGCACCTTCTAGTGCCAAAGAAACTTGATCGGTGTTGGTAAGCAAAACGCTCACGCCAGCCTCAGTTGCAACTTTTGCAGCAGATACTTTGGTCACGGCCCCACCGGTGCCAACATTAGTGCTACTTCCGCCAATTTCCACGCCGCCAAGATCTTCACCAAACTTCACAGTATGAATTCGTTTGGCGCCTTCCTTGGTTGGTGGCATGTCGTAAAGCGCGTCAACATCGCTGAGTAGAACCAGAGCATCGGCATCAACTAAAACTGCAACTAGGGCGGCAAGGCGGTCGTTGTCACCAAACTTAATTTCGTGGGTGGCAACAGTATCGTTTTCGTTCACGATAGGCAGGGCACGAAGGTTCACCAGGCGATCAAGAGTTGCCTTGGCGTTCTTGCGGGTTTCCTCATCTTCAAAGTCTCCGGCGGTAAGCAAGACCTGGCCAACAATGATCGAGTACTTGTCTAGTGACTCTTGGTAGCGCGCAATCAGCTTGCTCTGCCCCACCGATGCCAAAGCCTGAACGGTAGCTAGGTCATCTGGACGAGCATCAAGATTAAAAAATGGCAGTGCGGTGGCAATTGCACCAGAAGTTACCAAAATAATTTCAGTGCCACGCGCGTGTGCCTTGGCCAGTGCCTCAACCAAGAAATCAATCTTGCCCGCGTTTTCACCACTGATTGATGATGAGCCAACCTTAACGACGACTCGCTTGGCATGAGCCAACTCGCTTCTGTCTCTAAGAGCCACTTACTGTTCCTTTTCGAAATCCTCAGGCGTTGACCAGATTCCAGCCTTGCCTTCTTTTGCCATCTCTTCGCGCAAAGCTGCTTTTGCATCCATACGTTCTTTATAGCTTGCGCGACGTTCTTTTGTGGTGCGACGCTCGCGTTGATCCATACGAGCATCGGTTCCGCGTGGTCCGGCGATTAGCTCACCAGCAGAGGTAATGGTTGGCTCCCAGTCAAAGACGATTCCCTGACCCGGACCAATCACAACGGTTGAGCCAGCCTGAGCGCCAGCCTTGAACAACTGATCCTCTAGACCAATCTTGGCAAGGCGGTCGGCCAAGTATCCAACGGCTTCCTCGTTGGCAAAGTTGGTCTGCTGAACCCAGCGTTCTGGCTTAACGCCCAGTACACGGAAGATCTCTTCGTCGCCAACCATTTCTCGTTTGATTTCAAACTTGTTTTCGTCGCGCTTCTGCTGCATCAGCTGAATGCGTGGCTTAACAGGCTCGGTCTCTCTTGCCTTTCGAGCATCTTCAACCAATTGCGCCAGGGCAAAGTTCAATTCACGAAGACCCGAGTGACTGATCGCAGAAATAATGAACACGCGGTAACCGCGGGCCTCTAGATCTGGCTTGATAAATTCAGCAAGCTCAAGTGCATCTGGGACATCGGCCTTGTTAAGCGCAATCAGCTGTGGACGCTGAGTTAGCGGAACCTGGCCTTCTGGAACCTCGTAAGCATCTAGCTCTTTGAGAATCTTGTCTAGGTCTGTAATTGGATCACGGTTTGGCTCAAGAGTTGCACAATCAATCACGTGCAGCAAAGCGGAACAGCGCTCAACGTGACGCAAGAACTCAAGACCAAGGCCCTTACCCTCACTTGCACCTTCGATAAGTCCAGGAACATCGGCGATGGTGAAACGAGTATCGCCAGCCTGAACTACACCAAGGTTTGGATGCAGAGTTGTGAAAGGGTAATCTGCAATCTTTGGACGTGCTGCACTAAGTGCCGCGATCAAAGATGATTTACCCGCAGATGGATATCCAACCAAAGCAACATCGGCAACAGTCTTAAGTTCAAGAATGATGTCTCCGCGCCAACCAGGAACACCAAAGAGTGCAAAGCCAGGAGCTTTGCGCTTTGTGCTCGATAGCGCTGCGTTACCAAGTCCACCCATACCGCCCTCGGCGATAACAAGTTCCATGCCAGGTTCATCTAGGTCGGCAATGAATTTTCCACGAGCGTCTTTTACAACTGTGCCAACTGGAACAGGAAGCTGAACGCTGTCACCGTGAAAACCGTTTCGGTAATCGCCGGCTCCGTCGCCACCGTCGCCCCCTTGGCGGTGAGGGTGGAAGTGAAAATCAAGCAATGTAGTTACGTTTGGATCTGAAATCAGCGAAACACTTCCACCTTTGCCGCCGTCGGCTCCGTCTGGGCCGCCAAGTGGCTTGAACTTTTCGCGGTGAACAGAAACACAACCATCGCCACCGTCGCCGGCGCGCACATGCAGGGTGACTTGATCAACAAATTGAATCATGTTGCCCTCCTAGTTTGATTAGTTGTTTTATTTGGATTTGTTTCAGAAACAGGAAAGGCGAGCCAAAGGCTCGCCTCCCGAAAAAATTGTTTGAACCTTACGCGGCCTCAACGATGTTTACAACGCGACGGCCACCCTTGGTGCCAAACTCAACCTTGCCGGCTGCAAGCGCGAACAAGGTGTCATCCTTGCCCTTGCCAATGTTTGCACCGGGGTGGAAGTGAGTGCCGCGCTGACGAACGATGATCTCGCCTGCGTTTACTTCTTGACCTGCGTAACGCTTAACGCCTAGGCGCTGTGCGTTTGAGTCGCGGCCGTTACGGGTGGAACTAACACCTTTTTTGGAAGCCATTTTGAGTCAGTCCTTTACTTAATCTCTTTGACCTGAACGCGAGTAAGTTCCGCACGGAAACCCTGGCGCTTCTTGTAACCGGTCTTGTTCTTGTACTTCTGGATGATGATCTTTGGACCACGTAGGTCGTTTAGAACTTCAGCGGTGACCTTTACCTTTGCAAGCGCTGCTGCATCGGTTGTGACCTTGTCGCCATCAACTAGAAGAAGAGCTGGAAGCTCAATCTTGCCGTTGGCGTCAGCCTTAATACGGTCGAGAGTTACGATGGTGCCTACTGACACCTTCTCTTGACGGCCGCCTGCGCGGACTACTGCGTAAACCACAGATCTACCCTTTGTTCGAAAGTCTTATTTTTGTTGCTCTTGCGAAAACCCAGCAGGCAACAAGGATTTAGTCTACATTGCCAATTTGCTGGGGTCAAACCGTTTTAGCCAGTATTTTGCTAGCCGGCAGACACATTTCCGCCGCTGGTGGCTCGACGCGGCTTGCGACGACCCTGGCCAGGTGCCTTTGGTTCAGGCAGCGCATCCAGCACGGCCTCCAAAGTCTTTTCTGTAGCAGCACCGGCACTGGTGTTGGCACCTGACACCCCCGCCGATTTAGCCGCTGGCAAGGTAATTGGCGAGCTTTCGCCCGCTGCCTCGTGGGCCGCAACGGTCGAGGCCGCAATCTGGGTCATAACGTTATTGATTTCCACGGCGCGCTCGGCAGTTACCACCTTGACGGTCTCTTGCTTCTGGTTGCGGTCACGGTTCTTCTTCTTGTTATTGCCCTGGTTCTGCTGTGGCTTCTGGTCGTCCGGCGCGCTGTGCTTTGAACGCATGATTGGCTCGTGGTGCACGATCACACCGCGGCTGGCACATGCCTCACAAGGCTCGCTGAACGCCTCAAGCAGGCCAATTCCAAGCTTTTTACGAGTCATCTGCACCAAACCAAGCGAGGTAACCTCGGCAACCTGGTGCTTGGTGCGGTCGCGACTAAGGCATTCGATTAGGCGGCGCTGGACTAGGTCGCGGTTTGATTCCAAAACCATGTCGATGAAGTCCACGACGATAATTCCACCGATATCGCGAAGGCGTAGCTGGCGAACGATTTCTTCGGCCGCTTCGAGGTTGTTCTTGGTCACGGTTTCTTCAAGGTTTCCGCCGGAACCAACAAACTTTCCGGTATTCACATCAACCACGGTCATGGCCTCGGTGCGGTCAATCACCAGCGAACCACCTGAAGGTAGGTAAACCTTGCGCTCCAGCGCCTTGGCAATCTGTTCGCCGACGCGGTATTCGTCGAATACATCTTTGTGACCCTCGTGCTTAACCACGCGCTCAAGAAGGTCCGGTGCAACAGAGGCTAGATACTCTTCGATGACTTCTCGAGCGTCGTCGCCAGAGATAACCATCTTTTGGAAGTCTTCGTTGAAAACATCGCGCACGATCTTGACCAATAGGTCTGGCTCGCTGTGCAGAAGCGCTGGGGCTTGACCTTTTTCAACCTTCTTACTGATAGCTTCCCACTGCTGCTGCAAGCGCTGAACATCAAGGGTCAACTGTTCTTCGGTAGCACCTTCTGCTGCGGTGCGAACAATCACACCGGCATCTTCAGGCAGGATTTCTTTCAAAATTTTCTTCAGGCGGGCACGCTCTGAATCAGGAAGCTTGCGAGAGATTCCATTCATCGAACCGTTTGGCACGTAAACCAAATAGCGACCAGGAAGTGAAACCTGACTGGTTAGGCGGGCACCCTTTTGGCCAACTGGGTCCTTGGTTACCTGAACTAGCACGGTGTCGCCAGACTTTAGCGCCAATTCAATGCGACGCGGCTGGTTGCCGGTTTCGGCAAGCTCCCAGTCAACTTCGCCAGAGTAAAGCACGGCATTGCGACCGCGACCAACGTCAACGAAAGCCGCTTCCATAGAAGGTAGAACGTTTTGAACCTTACCCAGGTAAACGTTGCCGATTAGCGAAGCCTCTGCTGCCTTGGCAACGTAGTGCTCAACCAAAATCCCATCTTCAAGCACACCAATTTGGATCTTGCCGTCTTTTGAACGAACCACCATCGTGCGGTCTACTGCCTCGCGGCGAGCCAAGAACTCTGACTCGGTAATAGTTGTGCGGCGGCGACCGGCATCGCGTCCATCGCGGCGGCGCTGCTTCTTAGCCTCAAGACGAGTTGAACCCTTTACCCGCGTTGGTTCATTGCTTGGCGCCTTTGGCTCGCGTGGTGTGCGCACCTTAACAACAACGTTTGGCGCTGCATTTGGATCAACGTCTACTGCCTCACCGGCACGACGACGTGAACGACGTCGCAAGTGTGAGTCATCAGAATTCTTGTCGCTGGCAATCCCCTTGGCCGAAACCTTTGGAGTCGGAAGATCCGGAGCCATGAACATAAGTGAGGTTGCAGAAACCGGTGCAACAACAGCGGGCGCCTTGATCTCTGCAGTTTGTGCAGAGTCATCCTTGGCCTTTGCACCGCGCTTAGCAACATCTTTTTTCGGCGCCTTCTTGGTTGCCTTCTCAACTACCTCGTCAACAGACGCCGGAGATTTCTCTGCCTTGGCCTTTGCTGGCTTCTTGATCAGCGACTTCTTTTCGACAGCCGGGGTATCGGTGTCAGCTTTTTTAGCCGCACGCGAACGGGTTGCTTTTTTTGCAGTTTCTTCTGCAGGTACGTTTGAATCTTCGTTTTTCACCATTTCTGGTGCACTCCAAGCTGCCTCACCTAGGCCACACTCACTAGGCCCTAAGGCGTAAATCCTTGTTGCCCACGATTGTGAACAACCAAAACTAACGGCGAGCTACTCGTATTGCGACTATCGCTGCCCGATTGGTCAAACTTTGACCTGGTCTTACGCGTTCTAAGTGCTTGGTACTCGCTAAATCTTTAGTCGATCCCGGTGTGGCGGGTTCAACTTCTCTAAGTATGACACCTGACCTCTGAAAAGTCATCAAATGGGCGTGTCATACTGGGTTAGTGAACACCGATATCAAGGCTGGAACCCAGTCAAACAGCATTACTTTAGAGCCAACCCGCGGGTTTGCCATCACCCTGATTTGGACCGGAATACTTGGCTGGTTTGCGGCCTTCAGCCTGGTTTTGGAGCGAATTCACGTGGCTACCAACCCCGGTGCCGTCTTGAGCTGTGATCTCAATCCTTTTATCTCTTGTAAGTCAGTGATGTTAACCGCACAGGCATCGCTCTTTGGGTTTCCCAATCCCCTAATCGGAGTTGCCAGTTTTGTGGCACCCATAGCGGTTGGTGTGGCAATTTTGGCCGGCGCAAAATTTGCTGCTTGGTTCTGGCGAATCTTTGCCTTCGGAATCACCGGAGGATTCTTGTTTGTGCTTTGGCTATGGACCCAGAGCACATTCGTGATTGGTGTGCTTTGCCCTTACTGCATGGTTGCCTGGGCCGCGATGGTGCCGTTGTTTTGGAAAGTCATTTTGTTCGGCGCTAAGGATGGCTTTATTGATACGCCGCTTAGATTTGTTGGTTTCTTTGATCGCGCCTACGACAAGGCCTGGGTCTTCACTTTGGTGACTGAGGCAATCATCGTTGCGGTAATCATTGCTCGTTTTTGGACGAGCTGGCCTTCACTCTGGAACTAGGCGGAAACTGCGCTTAAAACCAAAGCGCAAGTTCGCGCGCAGCCGACTCTTCTGAGTCTGAACCGTGCACTAGGTTCTGTTGAACCTTCAAACCCCAGTCGCGACCAAGGTCACCACGAATAGTGCCAGGTGCCGCAACGGTTGGGTCCGTTGCTCCGGCAAGGGAACGGAAGCCCTCGATTACTCGGTGACCCTCAAGTTTGATGGCAACTACATCGCCACTAGACATGAACTCAACCAGCGGTTCAAAGAATGGCTTACCCTCGTGCTCGGCGTAGTGCTCGTGCAACAGGGCGGATGACGGAGTGAACTTCTTTAGATCGGCAACAACGTATCCCTTTGCCTCTAGGCGAGAAATAATTTCACCAATCAGGTTGCGTCGAACGGCATCTGGCTTAAGTAGTACAAGAGTCTGCTGTGACATTACTGTTCCTCCGGTTTTGCTTGGCGCTCAAGTGCTGCGCGTGCTTTATCAATTGTGCCACCGGCAATCATTGCCCAAGCCCATAGACATACAAAAATTCCACCAATAACGTACATCAGCGGCACCCAGATACCCAGCGCAACAACGACTAGCTGCAAGAACCAGCCCCAACCATAAGAAAACTTTTTACCAAGGATTGCCGGAGTAAGAATCAGCAGGAACGAGAGCGATAGCCCAATTGCCCACACGGTTGGACCGTCGGCAACCTTAAGTCCAAACGCAACCAGCATTGCAAAGAAAACTACGAATGATTCAAATGCCATCAGCATTGATCCCAAAGTTCGCTTGGTTGATTTATTACGCATCTTGCTCCGCCTCTATTTGCTTCAACTTCAAAACCTGACCAACCAGGGTGACCGATCCTGTTACCACGATTGCATTGCCCAGAGTGGTCGGAAGTAACTTAGCTGCCTCGGCTAGCGCCCACTGCGGGTTGGACTGCACGTGCACGCGGTCGCCGCCAAAAATCTCGCGAGCAAGTTCGGCCAGCTCTTCAGCCGGAATCGCACGAGCCGATTCCGATTGAGTGATGATGAACTCAACGAAGGTGTCATCCAGAATTTCAAGTAGGGCACGTGCGTTCTTCTCGGCAAGAATTGAGACAACGGCAACAGCATAGGGAGCACCAAAGGATTCCTTCATCGCCTTGACCAGTGACTTAGCGCCATCTTCGTTGTGCGCTGCGTCAAGAATGGTTAGCGGCTCACGACTAACGATCTGTAAACGGCCCGGCGATGAGAAATCTGCGAACGCTGCACGCACAACGTCATCCATAATTCGCTGTTCGCCGCCACCAAGGAATGCCTCAACCGCGGCAACTGCAAGAGCGGCATTCTGCGCCTGGTATTCACCATGCACCGGGAGATTCAGATCGTGGTATTCGCCGGCCACAGACTTTACGGTCACAGTCTGCCCAAGCTTGTTTGGTGAGGCTGCGGACACACCAAAATCTTTTCCGTAGGTCAAGAACTTCTCGCCCACTGCGGCAGCGCGCTCGGCAATTACATTAAGCGCTTCGGCAGGTTGTTCGGCACTCAGCACGATCGCGCCCGGCTTAATAATTCCGGCCTTAGTTTTTGCGATCTCTTCGATGGTCTCGCCAAGGCGGTCCATGTGATCAAGTGAAATTGGGGTGAATATCGCAACATCACCATCGGCAACGTTGGTTGAATCCCACTCGCCACCCATGCCTACTTCTAAGACCAAAACATCAACCGGCGCATCGGCAAAAATTGCGAAACCAAGCACGGCTAGTACTTCAAAAAATGTAAGTGCATCTTCGCCAGCGGCAGCCAACTCGGCATCAACCAGACCAACGATTGGCTCAATCTCTGTCCACACGTTGTAGAGGCGCTCGTCCGAGACAGGTTCGCCATCAAGCGACATGCGCTCATTAAGTTTCACCAAGTGCGGGCTGGTGAAACGACCAGTGCGCAACCCGTGTTCGCGAAGCAGACGTTCAATGAATCTGCTGGTGCTGGTCTTACCGTTGGTGCCGGTCACGTGAATTACTCGGTAGGCCTTTTGCGGATCGCCCAGCAACTCGGCAATGCGCGCAGTTGGTTCAATGCGGGGGCGGATTTTGTTTTCCGGAACACGTGCTAACAGCGCGTCTTCAACCTCTTTAGCTTTGAGAGCCCAGTAGTGCTCTTCGCTTAGGTTTTCGATCACTGCACTGCCATTACTTTGCCGCCGAAACAGCAACGTGAACTTCAACCTGCTGGCCATCGCCAACAGCAACTGCGTTCTCGAGCGAACCAGAGCTAATGGTTTCAAGTTCAACGGTTAGGGTTTCACTCTTTACAAGTTCAGAGTGTTCGGCAACAGCAGCCAAGACGTCGTCATCTGCCTTTAGCGTCAACTTAATGCGATCGCTCACATCAAAGTCGGCGTCCTTACGCGCAGACTGCACCGCGCGAATTACGTCACGTGCCAAACCTTCGGCCGCAAGTTCCGCAGAAACATTGCCATCAAGAATTAAGAAACCACCGGAAGGCAGAATGCCAATGTGTTGAGTCACTTCTGTATTGGTGTCTGTTAAAGTGTCGGCAACCAAGTCAATTTCGTATTCGCCCTCAATCAGCGCAATGCCGCCAACCACAACGGTGCCATCAACTTCTGACCAGTCGCCTGACTTAGCCGCCTGAATCACTGCCTGAACGCTCTTACCAATTCGTGGACCGGCAGCTCTTGAGTTCACAGTTACCCGCTTGATCACACCAAACTGGGTGGTTGAATCAAGTGACATCTCTACCAACTCAACGTGTTTTACGTTCAACTCTTCGGCGATGATCTCGGCGAATTGCTTTAGAGCGGCAGCGCTCTTGGTGACCACGGTTAATTTGGCAAGTGGCAGGCGCACGCGAAGGCTGGCGGCCTTGCGCAAACTAGATGCCACCGATGACACTGTGCGGACTTGGTCCATTGCTTCAACCAAAGCTGCGTCGTGCGGCAACTTGCTGGCGTCTGGCCATGATTCAAGGTGCACGCTGCGACCACCGGTTAGTCCACGCCAAATTTCTTCAGCGACCATTGGTAGCAATGGTGCGGCAACTCGAGAAACAATTTCAAGCACTGTGTAAAGAGTGTCAAATGCTTGAGCATCGCCCTCCCAGAAGCGATCGCGTGAACGACGGACGTACCAGTTGGTGAGCACATCGGCAAAATCACGAAGGCTTGAAGCTGCAGAGTAAGAATCGAACTTGTTTAAGTGCTCTTCGACTTGGTTCACTAAGTCGTGAGTCTTAGACAACAGATATCGATCAAGCAAATCTTCGCTTGCGGTTGACCACTTGGCCTCGTAGTTTGATGCGTTGGCATAAAGCGAGAAGAAGTACCAGGTGTTCCAAAGTGGAAGCAGAACCTGACGAACACCTTCGCGAATGCCCTGCTCGGTGACGATCAAGTTACCACCACGAAGAATTGGACTAGACAGCAAGAACCAACGCATTGCGTCGGCGCCATCGCGATCAAACACTTCGTTTACATCTGGGTAGTTGCGCAAAGACTTAGACATCTTCTGCCCGTCGTTACCCAAAATGATTCCGTGCGAGATCGCCGACTTGAATGCCGGCCGATCAAACAGCGCAGTAGATAGAACATGAAGCGTGTAGAACCAACCTCGGGTTTGACCAACATATTCAACGATGTAGTCACCCGGGTTGTGAGTATCAAACCATTCGCGGTTTTCAAACGGATAGTGCGCCTGAGCGAAAGGCATTGAGCCAGATTCAAACCAGCAGTCCAAAACTTCTGGCACGCGACGCATTGTTGACTTGCCGGTTGGGTCGTCAGGGTTTGGTCTGGTTAGTTCATCAATTACCGGACGGTGAAAGTCACTTGGGCGCACACCAAAGTCGCGCTCCAGCTCTTCCATTGATCCGTAAACGTCAATGCGTGGGTAGTTAGGGTCATCAGATTTCCAAACCGGAATCGGGGCGCCCCAGAAACGGTTGCGGCTGATCGCCCAGTCGCGAACGTTTTCTAGCCACTTACCAAAAGAACCATCCTTGGTGTGATCGGGAGTCCAGTCGATGTCTTGGTTTAGTTCCAACATGCGGTCGCGCAACTTTGTGGTTTCAACAAACCACGATGAAACGGCCTTGTAGATAAGCGGGTTCTTACAGCGGTAGCAGTGTGGGTAAGAGTGTTCGTAAGAAGCCTGACGCAGCACGCGGCCAGCCGACTTCAAGTGCTGTGATATTGGCTTGTTGGCATCAAATACGTGCTGACCAACAAAGTCGGTCACGATTGAATTAAATTCACCGCGCTCATTGATGGAAACGTAAGTAGGAATACCAGCATCATTACAAACACGCTGGTCATCTTCACCATAAGCAGGAGCCTGGTGAACAATTCCAGTTCCGTCGCCATCGCCAACGTAATCGTCGACCAAAATTTGCCAAGCGTTATCGGTGTTGAATTTATCGGCATCAACGTAGTAATCAAAAAGGCGCTCGTACTTAATTCCGGCGAGCGCTGAACCATTGATGGTTTCTGAAATCGCGGCAACGGCATCATCGGCTGACTCATAGCCAAGATCCTTGGCGTAGCCACCAACCAACGACTTAGACAACAGATACTTGGTTCCGGCTGCGCCACCATCTCCGGCACCGGCTGCGCCCGCGGGCACAATCGCGTATTCGATCTCTGGCCCTACGGCGAGCGCAAAGTTGGTTGGCAAAGTCCAAGGCGTTGTGGTCCAGGCAAGCAGACGAACACCCTCAAGCCTCTGCCCCGCCGAGACCGGGAAGGTCACGGTCAGGGTTTGGTCCTGGCGGTTCTTGTATACCTCGTCATCCATTCGCAGTTCGTGGTTCGACAGCGGAGTCTCACAACGCCAGCAGTACGCCAGAACTTTGAAGCCCTCGTAAATCAGACCCTTCTTGTACAACTCGCTAAACGCCCACAACACACTCTCGGTGTAATCGGTGTCCAAGGTCTTGTAGTCATTATCAAAATCAACCCAGCGTGCCTGGCGAGTAATGTACGAACGCCATTCCTCTGTGTACTTCAACACCGATGTGCGGCAGTAATCGTTGAATTTGTCGATGCCGTACTTCTCAATCTCTGGTCGACCAGAGATACCAAGCTGACGCTCAGCCTCAACCTCAGCAGGCAGACCATGGGTATCCCAGCCAAAACGGCGCTCTACACGGTACCCCTGCATTGTCTTGAAGCGCGGAACCATGTCCTTGGCGTACCCGGTAAGTAGGTGACCATAGTGCGGAAGGCCATTGGCGAACGGTGGGCCGTCGTAAAAGACGAATTCCTCAGCATTTGCGTCTTTGCGCTGGTCAATTGAGGCCTGAAAAGTGCCATCTTTGGCCCAAAAGTCCAGAATCTGCTGTTCAACCGCCGGAAAGCTAGGGCTAGGGTTGACGCCCTCGCGCGCTGGCGTAGTTGAATCTTGGTTCTTTGGGTACATGCACGGCTTTCTAGGCAGTCAGGCAAAAGGGTTTCCGTATCTAATGTTAACCTGTTACAAACCCCTTTCTTGGAGACTTTCAGCGTGAATACTGCCCCAACCAGCTTCTCAAGCCACATCTTGGCCCCTGCCACCGCACCTGAGAAGGTGTCGGTCGAGGGCCTTGAAGAAAAGTGGGGCTTGGTCTGGGAGAACGATGGCGTTTACCGCTTCCGCCGCGAGGCAAACCGCGAGAACATCTACTCAATTGACACCCCGCCGCCAACTGCATCGGGTTCACTGCACGTAGGTCACGTCTTTAGCTATACCCACACCGATGTTGTTGCTCGTTTTAAGCGCATGAGCGGCTACGAGGTTTACTACCCAATGGGTTGGGATGACAATGGCCTACCTACCGAGCGTCGCGTGCAGAACTACTACGGCGTTCGCTGCGATCCGACCCTTCCGTACGTTGAGGGTTTCAAGCCGCCGTTCGAAGGTGGCGATAACAAATCTTCGAAGGCCGCCGATCAGGTGCCTATCTCGCGCCGCAACTTTATTGAACTGTGCGACAAGTTAACCGTTGAAGACGAAAAGCAGTTTGAGAATCTTTGGCGCAAGCTCGGACTATCGGTGGACTGGACTCAGACCTACCAGACCATTTCTCCGGCCGCGATTGCGGTTTCGCAAAAAGCATTCTTGAACAACTTGTCGCGCGGCGAGGCTTACCAGTCAATGGCGCCAACTCTTTGGGACGTAACATTCCGCACCGCAGTTGCTCAGGCAGAGCTTGAGGATCGTGAACAGCCGGGCGCGTACCACAAGGTTGGTTTCGACGTTGATCCCGCTCTTTGGGATGGCGGCAAGGTCTTCATTGAGACCACTCGCCCGGAACTTTTGCCTGCCTGTGTTGCGTTGGTAGCCAATCCCGACGACGATCGCTACAAGCAGCTGTTCGGTAAGACCGTAAAGACTCCATTGTTTGACGTTGAGGTTCCGGTGGTTGCCCACCGCCTTGCTCAGATTGACAAAGGTTCCGGCATCGCGATGATCTGTACCTTTGGTGACGTTACTGACATCATTTGGTGGCGCGAACTTGATCTACCAAACCGCGCCATAATCGGCTGGGACGGCCGCATTATTGACGAAATGCCAGATGCAATCGTTTCTGCGCGCGGCAAAGAGATTTATGCCGAGCTGGTTGGCAAGACAATCTTCTCTGCCAAGCAGCGCATTGTTGAGCTGTTGCAAGAATCTGGCGACATGATTGGCGAGCCAAAGCCAATCACTCACGACGTGAAGTTTTTCGAAAAGGGTGACAAGCCACTTGAAATCGTCTCTACTCGCCAGTGGTACATCCGCAATGGTGGGCGCGATGCAGATCTTCGCGATCGACTAATTGCACTTGGCAAAGACTTGAACTTTGTACCGGACTTCATGCGCGTGCGTTTTGAAAACTGGGTAAACGGCCTAACCGGAGACTGGTTGATTTCTCGACAGCGCTTCTTTGGTGTGCCAATTCCGGTTTGGTATGCGCTTGATGCTAATGGCGAGGCAAATTACGACGCTCCCCTGGTTCCGGCAATCCAGTCTCTTCCGGTTGATCCATCATCTGACGTTCCGGCTGGATACACCCAGTCCCAGCGCGGTGTTGCCGGTGGTTTCATCGGCGAGATGGACATCATGGATACCTGGGCCACTTCATCACTAACTCCGCAACTTGCCGGTGGTTGGATCGAAGACCCAGAGAAGTTTGCCAAGGTGTTCCCATACGATCTTCGTCCGCAGGGTCAAGACATTATTCGCACCTGGCTATTCTCATCGCTTCTTCGTGGTGAACAAGAGCACGGGCAGTTGCCTTGGAAGAATGCTGCGATCTCTGGTTGGATCCTTGACCCAGACCGCAAGAAGATGTCTAAGTCAAAGGGCAACGTAGTTGTTCCTGCAGAACCAATCGATAACCACGGTGCCGATGCGGTCCGCTACTGGGCTGCCTCTGCTCGTTTGGGAACCGATGCCGCCTTCGATGAAGGTCAGATGAAGGTTGGTCGTCGTCTTGCCATCAAGCTTTTGAACGCGGCAAAGTTTGCGTTGTCTTTTGAAGTTCCTGCCGGGGCCACTGAAGTTACCGAGCCACTGGATCAGGCAATGCTGTTGGCGCTGGCCGATGTAGTTCGCGAAGCAACCGTTGCGTTCGAGGCCTACGACCACACCAAAGCACTGGAGCTGAGTGAAAAGTTCTTCTGGACTTTCACCGACGACTATCTAGAACTTGTAAAGGAACGTGCCTACAACGCAGAGGGAACTGTTTCTGCAGCTCAGCAGGCATCGGCAGCAATTGCCCTACGCAAGGCACTTCACGTGATGCTTCGCTTGTTTGCACCCTTCCTGCCATTCGCTACTGAGGAAGTTTGGGGTTGGTGGCAAAAGGATGCCGGTTCAATTCACCGCGCATCATGGCCAGTTGCGGAAGAAATAACTTCAGGCATCGATGCCGGCAACCTTGGTTTGTTGGACCTTGCATCGATTGCAGTTGGTGGAGTGCGCAAGGCAAAGTCAGATGCGAAAGCTTCAATGAAGGCTGCCGTTGACTCGGCAACTATCGAGGCACCGGCTGCCGTGCTAACCAGCTTGCGGTTGCTTGAAGCAGACTTGAAATCAGTTGGCAAGATTCAAAGCCTGACTTACGCCGAAGGTGAAGAAGTTGCTATGACTCAGATTATTTTGGCTGAAGTAAGCGAAGCTTAAGCGCGCTTCAGGTTTAACCAAGCCCAAACTAGCAAACCGGCAACCAGCGCCCAGAACGCTGAGCCAATTGAGAACGCTGACATTCCCGATGCGGTTACCAAGAAGGTGACCATTGCTGGAAGTCGCAGCTCAACCACTTCTACCGCAGCGCTCAATGCATTGATGATTGTGCCAAGCAGCGCAATACCGGCGGCTGCCAAAACAAGTTCGTGCGGTGCTTGAAGCACAAACGCAACGGTCACTCCGGCAAGCAAGGCAATGATCAAGTAAACGTAGCCGCCATACACCGACGCCAACCAGCGACGACTTGGGTCCTTATGTGCGTGGTCATTTGCGTTAAGCGCGGCGGTAATCGCGGCCAGGTTCATTGAGAAACCTCCAAAGAAACCAGCGATGATTGCGGCTATGCCGGTGCTAGCCATCACGGGCTTAAACGGAACTTCGTAGCCGAAGCTCTTCATGATGGCGATTCCCGGAATGTTTTGACTTGCCATAGTGACTAGATACAGCGGAAGGCTGATGCCAATTATTGAGGCAATGTCAAAGGTGGGCATTACAAATTCAACGGTAGGCAGAATTGATGCCGGGTCAACGGTGATGCCTTGAGCAACTGCGGTTGATGTAAAGATTATTACCATCGCAGCCGGAGTAGCCCAGATGGTGGCGTACTTGTAGAGCACCAACCAGACAACCAATCCTGGAAGCACTAGCCAGGGAAAGTCTCCGGCTGATTTAAAGGGCGCAATACAGAAATTAAAAATGACACCGGCCAACATGGCCGAGGCAATTGGTTTAGGAATTGATGAAACCAGTCGTCCAAGCGCCGGCCATAGGCCAGTTAGTAACAACAAGATTCCAGTAATTATGAAAGCGCCTACCGTGCTGCTAAATGGCAGACCAAGCGTGCCTGATGAAATCAATAGCGCAGCACCCGGGGTGCTCCACACAATGCTGATTGGCATCTTGTATCGCGTGCTCAACCAGACTGAAAGCAGACCATAGAAGGTCAGCAACACCACGATTGCCGATGTAGTTTGTGACTTGGTGGCGCCAAGCGAAGTTAGCGCTGCAAGTACTAGACCTGCACTCGCTGCAGTCCCGGTAATGGATGCAACGGTTCCAGCAAGTAACGGAGCGCGATGATCAGCAAAGCTGCCGATTTTAGACATTTAGGTTAGGCAGACTTTTCTTGACGAACGTTCTTGAAAGGAACGGTTTGTGGTTCTGCGCCATCAAGCACGACGGCCTGTGTGATCTTTACGATTCCCTGAACTTCGCTACCAGGAATGTCGAACATCACTGGGCCAAGAATTTCTTCCATAATTGCGCGAAGGCCTCGAGCACCGGTTTCACGCTCGATCGCCTTGTCGGCAATTGCCTCAAGTGCTGCCTTATCAAATTCAAGTTCAAAACCATCAAGCTCAAACATGCGCTGGTACTGCTTTACCAGCGCGTTCTTTGGCTCGGTAAGAATCTGCATCAACGCAGGGCGATCCAGTGGAGTCACGGTTGCAATAACCGGAAGGCGTCCGATGAACTCCGGAATCAAACCAAACTTGCGAAGGTCTTCTGGCTGAACCTCTGTGAAGATTTCAATGTCGTCGTTCTTGCCAGAAATCGGAGCGCCAAAACCAATGCCTTTCTTTCCGGCGCGCTGAGAAATAATTTCCTCAAGTCCAGCAAACGCTCCCGCGACAATGAACAAAACGTTTGTGGTGTCTAGCTGAATGAATTCCTGCTGGGGGTGCTTGCGACCGCCCTGCGGTGGAACAGAAGCCACTGTGCCTTCAAGAATCTTTAGCAGAGCCTGCTGCACTCCCTCACCGGATACATCGCGAGTGATTGAAGGGTTCTCTGCCTTACGTGAGATCTTGTCGATCTCATCGATGTAAATAATTCCGGTCTCGGCACGCTTCACATCAAAGTCTGCAGCCTGGAGCAGCTTCAACAAAATATTTTCAACGTCTTCGCCAACGTAACCGGCCTCAGTAAGTGCTGTGGCATCAGCAACTGCAAAAGGAACGTTGAGGCGCTTGGCCAAAGTTTGCGCCAAGTAGGTCTTGCCACAACCGGTTGGACCAATCATCAAAATATTTGACTTAGCGATCTCGATTGAATCGTGGTCCTTGCCAGCGGCAGTCAAGGTACCGCGTGAACGCAGACGCTTGTAGTGGTTGTAAACGGCAACTGATAGAGCCTTCTTTGCCTGGTCCTGACCAATTACATATTCGTCTAGGAATCCCTTGATTTCGCGAGGCTTAGGCAGGTCAATGTCTTCGACGGTCTTGACTACCTCGCCAAGCTCTTCTTCAATGATCTCGTTGCAAAGCTCGATGCACTCGTCACAGATGTAAACGCCTGGCCCGGCAATGAGTTTGCGAACCTGCTTCTGGCTCTTTCCGCAGAAAGAACACTTAAGTAGGTCACCCGATTCGCCAAGCTTAGTCATGTAAAAACCTTATGCTCTGAACGCAAAAAAGCGGATGAGCCTCGCCCATCCGCTTTTTCAAGCCGTTTTGCCCCTAATTACTGAGCATTCTTTCGCGAGGTCAGAACCTGGTCGATTAGGCCATAGTCCAGAGCCTCTGGCGCTGTAAGGATCTTGTCGCGATCGATGTCTTTGTTCACCTCGGCAATGCTGCGCTTAGTGTGCTTTGAAAGAGTTGCCTCTAGCCACTCGCGCAAACGCATGATCTCTTTAGCTTGAATCTCAATGTCTGATGCCTGGCCACGACCAGAATCACCCGATGAAGGCTGGTGAATCAGGACGCGAGCATTTGGCAGTGCCAAGCGCTTGCCCGGTGCACCGGCAGCCAAGAGCACCGCAGCGGCAGAAGCTGCCTGACCCAAACAAACTGTCTGGATCTGCGGGCGAATGTACTGCATGGTGTCGTAGATTGCGGTCATCGCGGTGAAGGATCCACCCGGTGAGTTGATGTACATGGTGATGTCGCGGTCTGGATCCTGGGACTCAAGCACCAATAACTGAGCCATGATGTCGTCGGCAGATGCGTCGTCAACCTGAACGCCAAGAAAAACAATGCGGTCTTCGAAAAGCTTGTTGTACGGGTCTTGACGCTTGAAACCGTACGAAGTGCGCTCTTCAAAAGTCGGAAGAATGTATCGGGCTTCAGGACTTTGGAAAACGTTTGGATTAGTCATGCTGGTCTCCCTTAGTTGCTTCCCACGCCAGTGGCGCTTGCCGCGTACTTCTGAATGTGATCAATAAAGCCGTACTCAAGAGCTTCTTCTGCGCTGAACCAGCGGTCGCGGTCACCATCGGCCATGATCTGGTCAAGAGTCTTACCGGTCTGCTCTGCGGTGATCGATGCAAGCTGACGCTTCATCGACATGATTAGTTCGGCCTGAGTTTGAATGTCTGATGCCGTGCCACCAAAACCACCGTGTGGCTGGTGCAATAGCACGCGAGTGTTTGGGGTTGCGTAACGCTTGCCCTTGGTGCCCGACGATAGCAAGAACTGCCCCATCGATGCGCACATACCAATACCAACTGTCACGATGTCGTTAGGCACGTACTGCATGGTGTCGTAGATAGCCATACCAGCGGTAATTGAACCACCCGGTGAGTTGATGTAAAGGTAGATGTCTTTTTGCGAGTCTTCAGCCGCCAACAGCAAAATCTTTGCGCAGATTTCGTTTGCCATGTCGTCTCTGACTTCGGTGCCAAGCCAGATGATTCGATCCTTTAGCAGGCGGTCGAATGTACTGCTTTGTCCCTTTGGTTGGTCAGCCATTGAAGTACTCCTAGTTCTTGAGGTTGCCTGTCAAAGATAACCGCAAAAACCGCTTAAACCTTGGCGTGTTCGCCCGTGGCTAAAGCGAAAACCCCGCCTAGAGAGGCGGGGTTTTCAAATTTGTGAAGATTAGTCGTGGTCGTGACCTTCGTGGTCGTCAACTGCGCCGGCGTCAAGCTTGGTGAATTCGCTTAGGTCAACCTTGTTTCCCTTTGAATCGGTAACTTCAGCTGCATCAACAACAAATGCAAGTGCCTTGCGACGTGAAACCTCAGCAACGAACATTGGCACCTGGCCTTGTTCGCTAACAGTCTTGATGAAATCGTTTGGTGACATTCCGTACTGCTGGGATGCCTGAACCAGGTACTGAATTAGTTCCTGCTCATCAACCTTGATTTCTTCTTTCTCTGCAATTGCATCAAGAACCATCTGCACCTTAAATGACTTGGTGCTCTGCTCTAGAACTTCAGCGCGGTGCTTAGTGTCTTCTAGACGGCCCTCGCCTTCCAGGTGACGGTGCACGTCTGCCTCGACAAGTTCGTCAGAAACCGGAACATCAATTAGCTCAAGCAATTTATCGGTGGCAAGATCGCGAGCCTGAACGCCCTGACCGTAAGACTTTGAGCGCTCAATCTGCTTTTCTAGATCTGCCTTCAATTCCTTAAGGGTGTCGAACTCCGATGCCAACTGGGCGAACTTGTCGTCAGCTGCAGGAAGCTCGCGCTCCTTAACAGCGGTCAGCTTCAAAGAAATCTCTGCCTCTTGACCAGCCTTGTCGCCACCAACCAGCTTTGACTTGAATGTCGTCTCTTCGCCAGCAGTAAGGGTGTCCAGCGCTTCGTCGATTCCGTCAAGCAAATTGCCTGAACCAATCTCGTACGAAATGTTTTCAGCAGAGTCAATGGTCTTGCCATCAACAACAGCCTTCAAATCAATAGTGGTGAAGTCGCCCTTCTTAGCCGGGCGTTCTACGGTCTTTAGGCTTCCGAAGCGAGCACGCAGTGCATCAAGCTCTGCCTCAAGTTCCTTGGCCTCAACCTTTACATCGTCAACCTTTACCTTTAGGCCCTTGTATTCCTTAAGGTTTAGTTCTGGACGAACCTCGACTTCGATCTCAACGATTAGGTTGCCTTCAAAAGTCTTCTCGTCTGGGCTCTGCTTGATGTCAGCAGCTGGCTGACCAAGTGGGCGAAGCTTTGATTCCTCTAGCGCCTGACGGTAAACGGTGTCTAGGCCATCGTTGATAGCGTGAGCAAGAATTGCCGGGCGACCAACGCGCTGATCAAGAATTGCAGCAGGAATTTTTCCCTTGCGGAAACCAGGAATGTTTACGGTCTCGGCAATGTGCTCGTATGCATGATCAATGCTTGGACGAAACTCTTCAGGAGTCACCTCAATGGTTAGCTTTGCGCGAGTTGGCTTAATGCGATCAACAGCAGTTTTCAAGGGCTCTTCCTCTGAAAAGGGCCCGCCTCCACAAGGAAGACGAGCCAGTTTTATTTCATAAATTTGGTCGGGGTGACAGGACTCGAACCTGCGATATCCTGCTCCCAAAGCAGGCGCGCTAGCCACTACGCTACACCCCGGTTGTTTGAACAACCTTAGTGAGTCTATCCCATAGAATGGAGTGGTTGCGTCGGTTTTTGCGAAAAAACAGTCCAATACCCGCGGGCGTAGCTCAATGGTAGAGTCTCAGTCTTCCAAACTGATTGTGCGGGTTCGATTCCCGTCGCCCGCTCCAAAAGAAGACCTTTAATTAGGTCTTCTTTTCATTTAAGCGAAACACCGATATTTGTGACTGGCTTTAGGCCTGACAGCTCACACACCAGTAAAGCTTGCGAGCGGCCATCAGTTCCAGGCTGATATTCGTTCCACAGTTTCTGCAGGGCAATCCTTCGCGTTTATAAACGAAGTTCCGATCCCCTTTGCTTGGTCTCTTGGTGAACAGTTCATCGCGCGTGATCATGAAGCCGGTTTTTACCCCAACGCGCAAAAGTTTCACCGAGTCGTTCCACATTTGAGTGAGTTGTTCCACGCTCAGCTCGCTGCCGGGAGTGTGCGGGCTGATTCCTGCTCGAAACAGAATTTCGGCGCGATACACATTCCCGATTCCGCTAATTACGTCTTGATTCATCAAGGCCAGGCCTATCGGTGTTTTACTTTTTGACACTCGCTGAATAAAGCGCTCAAGTTGCTTGCCTCGCGGGTTGGGGTTCAGCGGATCAGGGCCTAGGCGTTGTTCCACGGCAGACACTTCTTGGCGAGTAATTACCTCGCATACCGTTGGACCGCGAAGATCTGCCAGGGCGTGCGAATTGCTGAACCTGGCCCGAACCTGACCGATTGCCTCTGGTAGTTCGCCGCTGTGAGTTGAGACGGCCCATTTGCCGTAAATGCCAAGGTGGATTCGCAATGTTAGGTCGTTATTGAACTCAAGGAACATCTGCTTGCCAATTGCGCGAGCATTGACCAAGGTTTGCCCAGACACCGATTTTGCGCCAGCGGTGAATCTGCCCTGCGGAGATTCGACCGTCATTGGTTCGCCAGCAAAAAGTTCGTTGAACTGAGTTGCCGTCCGATGAACGGTGTGTCCTTCAGGCATTTATTAAAGGATGTCGCCAGTCTGCTCGTAGATTCCGATTTTGCCGATACGGCGAACGTGACGCTCATCATTACTAAATGGCTCAGACACAAAAAGCTCGATTAAGTGAAGCACTTCCTCTTGGCTGTGTTGACGCGCACCGACTGCAATTACGTTGGCATCGTTGTGCTCGCGTGCAAGCTTGGCTGTTGATTCGTTCCACGCCAGCGCCGCACGAATTCCCTTTACCTTGTTAGCAGCAATTTGCTCACCGTTTCCAGAGCCACCAAGCACAATGCCAAGAGCCTGAACACCGGCAGTTTCATCAGCAACTACCGCCAATGCAGCATTGATGCAGAAGCTTGGGTAGTCGTCAAGTGGATCGTATGAGGTTGGTCCATGATCCAATACCTCATGACCCTGTTTGGTTAATTCACGAATTAGAAAATGACTTAGCTCTAGGCCGGCGTGATCGGTGGCAATGTGAATTCGCATGACCTTAGTTTAAGCCCGAATTACCTGAGCAGTAGGCTAGCCATAGAAATTCAACGAAATACGGAGCCCCTCATGCCTGGCGAAAACTTAACTCGAATCGAAGCCCAAGAGCGCGCTTCACTGATTAAGGTCCTGAGTTACGAAATCCATTTGGACTTAACCACAAGCGAGAAAACTTTTGCCTCAACCACCAAGGTGAGGTTCTCGGCAAACCAGGTGGGGGCTAGCACTTTTATTGACGCCATCACCGCCTCAGTGGAGCGCGTTGTGTTGAACGGCGTTGAACAAGAAGCGGCAAAGGTAGCCGATGGCGTGCGGATTCAATTGAATGGGCTTGCTGCAGAGAACGAACTTATTGTCGAGGCAACGGCGAACTACATGAACACCGGTGAGGGCCTACACCGATTCGTTGACCCAGTCGACAACGAGGTATACCTCTATACCCAGTTTGAGGTTCCTGATTCACGCCGCGTATTCGCGGTATTCGAACAACCAGACCTCAAAGCATCTTTTCAATTCAATGTGACTGCACCCTCTTATTGGAAAGTAGTTTCAAACCAGACCTCACCTGCCCCGGTGAAGTTAGATGACAAGTACTCGGTTTGGAACTTCAGCCCAACGCCAATCATTTCCAGCTATATAACTGCCTTGATTGCGGGACCTTATGTTGAGACCCGCAGTGAACTAACAAGTACAAGTGGTCGTGTGATTCCGCTAGGTGTATTCAGCCGCGCATCACTTTCTGAGTTCATGGATGCGGACTATGTTTTTGAAAAAACACGTCAGGGCTTTGAGTTTTACGAAAAAGCCTTTGATCAGCCATATCCGTTTGAGAAATACGACCAACTCTTTGTTCCGGAATTCAACGCGGGTGCAATGGAAAACGCCGGGGCTGTTACATTCACTGAGAGCTACGTATTCCGTGCAAAAGTCACCGATGCCATTCGCGAACGACGCGTGGTCACAATTCTGCACGAGCTTGCCCACATGTGGTTTGGCGACTTGGTGACCATGAAGTGGTGGAACGACCTCTGGCTAAACGAATCATTTGCCGAATACGCATCAACCTTGGCAACAGCCGAGGCCACAGAATGGCGCGGTGCCTGGACAACTTTCACCGCACTAGAAAAGTCTTGGGCCTACCGTCAAGATCAACTTCCATCTACTCACCCAATCGTTGCCGAGATCAACGACCTAGAAGATGTTCAGGTTAACTTTGACGGAATCACCTATGCCAAGGGTGCATCTGTACTAAAGCAATTGGTTGCTTGGGTTGGTCAAGAAAAATTCCTTGCCGGCGTTGCCAACTATTTCAAGAAGCACGCATACCAGAACACAGAGCTCAACGATTTATTGGTTGAACTTGAAGCCACATCTGGACGCGAGTTGCGCAGCTGGTCAAAGCTTTGGCTTGAGACTGCCGGTGTAAATACTTTGCGCCCAGAAATAACCGTTGCTGACGATGGCAGGATTAGTGCCTTCGCGGTTTCACAAACCGCGATTGCTGAACACCCCACTCTTCGTCCACACCGCATGGCAATTGGTTTCTACAACTTAGTGGCGGGCAAACTGCAGCGAGTGAAACGCGTTGAAATCGATATCGATGGCGCTCGCACCGAAATTGCAGAACTGGTTGGACTGCAGCAACCTGACCTAGTGCTACTAAACGACGATGACTTGGCATACGCAAAGATTCGTCTTGATGATAAGTCTTGGAAGTTTGCACTAGAAAATCTGGCACTCTTTGAGGATTCACTGGCTCGCACACTGATTTGGGGTGCGGCCTGGGATGCCACCCGCGACGCCGAGTCAAGCCCACGTGAATTCATCAAGCTAGTGCTCAACAACATTGGCAGCGAAACTGAATCAACCACGATGTTGACGCTGCTGCGCCAACTAGTAACCACGGCAAATTCTTTTGTTGCACCGGAGTTCCGTGAATCCACCACCACACAAATTGGTGCCGGTCTATTGAAGTTAGCCCGCGAGGCACAGCCGGGTTCTGATGCCCAATTGCAGTTTGTGAAGTTTTTTGCAGTATTTGCAAACTCGCCAGAACTTCTAGACGAACTCGCTGACTTGCGCGACGGCAAATGGAAACTTGATGGCCTAAAGATTGACGCCGATCTGACTTGGGAGCTCCTTGCCGGCCTTGTGGTTGGCGGTCGCGCCGATGGCGATTCAATCGACAAGCAACTTGCTTTGGACAACACTTCAAGCGGACAAAAGGCAGCAGCAGGTGCTCGCGCAATGTTGCCAACAGCCGAAGACAAATCAAAAGCCTGGCAAACACTCACTCACACTCACGAGTTGTCGAACATTTTGGTCGACGCCGCCAGCCTAGGCTTCGTGAGAGTAGCCAACGCAGATCTACTCAAGCCTTACGTTAATCAATATTTTGAAAATGCTGTTCGAATTTGGAACAGCAACACATTCAAGATCGCCGAGTACCTAATCGAAAACCTTTACCCGCTTCCGTTAGCTAGCAAAGAACTTGCTGAAACCACGATGACTTGGATCAACGACAGCTCTGTAAAGGAAATCCCTGCCCTTCGCAGAATTTTGGTTGAGTCACTTGCCAATGTTGAAAGAGCATTGCAGGCCCAAATGCGAGACCTTCAAAACTAAGCGAGCGAATAATGAATTCATACGAAACCCTGATGCAGTGGTTGCAAACCGCATGGCACGACTGGTCAACCCTGATTCGAATTGCGCTGATCATAATTGGAGCGGTAGTGCTGCGTGCGATCCTGCTGGTCTCAGTGAAGCGAATTGTTCGCGGAATCACTTCTGGTGCAAAAAAGAACGGTAATGGTAAGGCGCTGACGGCATCGCTTAACCCTGAACGTCTGGTGCTGCGTGCCAAGACGCTTGGCTCTGTACTTAGCAACTTCATCACCTGGAGCATCTACATAATTGCCGCGACCATGTTGCTTAGCGAGCTTGGAGTTGCAGTTGGCGCTCTGATTGCTGGCGCCGGAATTCTTGGTGCGGCCTTAGGTTTTGGTGCGCAAAACATAGTGCGAGATTTGCTATCTGGGTTGTTTATTGTCTTTGAAGACCAATATGGCATTGGCGACAAGGTTGACCTTGGCGAAGCCAGCGGTGTGGTTGAAAGTGTTGGCTTACGAATCACCCAAGTGCGCGACTCCAAGGGAACACTTTGGTACGTGCGCAATGGCGAAATTCTGCGTGTTGGAAACTTGTCACACAAGTCATCTCAAAAGGGAAAGTAAGTGTCTAACGGTTTCGAAGATGCAGCTCGCGTTGAAACAGTTCGCATTCGTGGATTAAGCGGCGAAACCACGGGCGGAAATTTCTATGAACTAGTTGGCGGAAAAGAAACCTTTAAGAAAATAGCAAACAAGTTTTACGAAGGCGTGGCTGACGATGAGGTACTGCGCCCAATGTACCCAGACGAGGACCTAGGTCCGGCTGCCGAGCGCCTGCAACTTTTTCTTGAGCAGTACTGGGGTGGGCCAACCGCCTATCAGGAACTTCGTGGACATCCCAGGCTTCGAATGCGTCACAACCCATTCAAAATAAATCCCGATGCTCGTGCGCGTTGGTTAAAGCACATGCGCGCTGCCGTTGAAGCTGTAGAACTAAGCCCTCTGCATGAGGCAGAACTCTGGGCCTATCTTGAACGTGCGGCTACGGCGATGCTCAACTCTTTTGAAGACTAGTTAAAATTTGGTTGCTGCTTTGGCCAGCACGTGACCATGTTCGCTACTGAGTCGGATCCAACCCTCAGCTTGGTACAAGCCAACTTCTTCGTTTTCGGTTAGAAAACCCAGGCCAGCGGCGGCAAAGGCTGCTCCAGTTGGAATCTTGCTTTCAAGGTCAATTCCCCTACCCCAAATTTCTCCGCGAATGCGTGCAGCGATTGGTCCACCCACTGATTCCGGCAGTGAAGCTGCAACCTCGGCGATTCCATCGCGAGCAATTTGAGTGAGCAAAGATTCATTAATGGTGCCGACCTGTTCCCAACCTTGTCGCGGTGGTGAAATACCTGCCCATGGTGCCCGTTGAGTTTCAACAAGTTGAATTTTGAATTCCTTGGTATCGGCGCCCTCTGCAAGTTGACGCGCCAATCGCTCTTGAACGGCTGCAATCGGAACCAATACATCAATCTCAGCCGGTTCCGCCAATTCACAAGTCCTAAGCCCCAGAACCGTTGGTCCAGAATCCATGAGATTTCCAGAATAAATGGGGGCTACATAAGCAGCCAGTACGTCGCCGAATGCGCGCAACCGAACAAGGCCATCTGGGTCAAGGCGCTTTGCACGCGCCAAATACGCCTGAAGATCGGCGGCAGTTTGCTCGTCGGCAAGCGAGAAGGGGTTAATCATGACTTGTCTAAACTAGCCTGAGAATGGCAAAGTTGCCCGAAAGAATTGAGAGAAATCTTGAATCCTAAGATTCCCGTTGATCCACTAGCCCAGATGATCAGCACGCTAGATCTGCAAAAACTTGCTGATTCAGATTCAAAAGAAGACCAGTTCTTGGGACAAAGCCAATGGATGCCCCACGGTCGAGTTTTTGGCGGGCAGGTATTAGCGCAAAGTTTGGTGGCAGCCACAAGAACCATTTCCGAGCGCGAAGTACATTCGATGCACGGATACTTTTTGCGTCCAGGTGATATCGACCTACCCGTGACTTTTGCAGTAGACCGGCTTCGAGATGGAAGATCTTTCAGCACAAGAAGAGTTCAAGCATTTCAAAAAGGTGAGGCGATTTTTTCAATGATTGCCTCATTCCAAGAAAACAATCCGGGCCTTGAACATCAAGACGAATTTCCTAGCGATGTCCCTGACCCAGAAACATTACCTAGCGCTGCTGACCTGATCGGTGACAACCCTCATCCGGTTGCCCAGTATTGGTCAAAGGCAAGGCCATTCGACATGCGGCACGTGCCCTCACCGATTTACTTCAAAGTTGAAGGTGAACCTGTTGCCCACCAAGCTGTCTGGCTTAAGTCGCTTGGAAACCTGCCAGACGACCAATCACTTCACACGGCTGCTCTGGCTTACGCCAGTGACTACTCAATTCTCGAAAGCATTTATCGTCGGCACGGCATCGCTTGGTCCCACCCGGGACTCAAGTCAGCCAGTCTTGATCACGCAATGTGGTTTCATAGACCCGCTCGTGTTGATCAATGGATGCTTTACGTGCAAGAGTCCCCAAGTGCCCAGGGTGGCAGAGGTTTGTCGCTAGGAAAAATCTTCAGCAGTCGCGGCGAAATGTTAGCAACAGTGGCCCAAGAAGGAATGGTTCGCATTCCAGAACTGGCAAAATAGAAAAATGATTGACAGAGCAAAACTTGCGACTTTAAATGAGCGCGAACAAAAGACTTTTCAAGAGCGCAATCCAAAATCAAAAGCATCGTTTGAAAATGCTGATCACCTCTTTGGTAAAGTTCCAATGACTTGGATGAACAAAAAGGCCGGTGGCTTCCCAATCTATTTGGATCGCGCAGTTGGTAACAGAATTTGGGACATCGATGGCAACGAATATATTGACTTCGCTCTTGGTGACACCGGTGCAATGGCCGGCCACTCAGCGCCAGAGGTTGTTGAGGCAATCACCCATCGTGTAAAAGACCTTGGTGGCCTAACCACAATGTTGCCTACTAAGGACGCAGAGTGGGTAGCCAAGAACTTGACTGAGCGATTCGGAATGGCAAAGTGGAGCTTCTCGCTAACCGCTACCGACGCCAACCGATGGGCGATCCGCCTGGTGAGAGCCATCACCGGAAAGCCAAAGATTCTTTTCAATGCATATTGCTACCACGGTTCGGTAGACGAATCACTTATCGTGGTTGGTCCTGATGGTGAAGGTATGAGTCGCCCAGGGAACGTGGGCTCACCTGTTGACGTAACAGAGACTTCAAGAGTTGCGGAATTCAATGACCTTGTGGGTCTAGAACGTCAACTGAAAAATGGTGATGTAGCTGCGGTGTTGATGGAGCCCGCTCTAACCAACATTGGCATTGTCCTTCCAGAACCCGGTTACCTAAAAGGCGTGCGAGAACTAACCCGCAAGTACGACGCGCTGCTAATCATTGATGAGACTCACACCTTCTCTGCTGGATATGGCGGCATGACCAAGCGCGACAACCTTGAACCAGATGTATTTGTGATTGGTAAAGCAATTGCCGGTGGAATTCCTACTGGCACCTATGGCCTTAGCGCGCACCTTGCCGAAAAAATATTGAGTCGTACCGACCTTGACTTGGTTGACATGGGTGGCGTTGGTGGAACCCTTGCCGGAAACCCACTTCAGGTGGCTGCTATGCGCGCAACTCTAGAAAAGGTGCTCACAGAAGACAACTTCAAATACATGATTGACCTGGCCACCGTGTTCACCGATGGCGTTAACGAGCTCTTCGATAAATACAACTTGCCTTGGTCGATTAACCAGCTTGGTGCCCGCGCCGAGTACCGTTTTGCCAAGCCATACCCAAAGACTGGCACCGATGCCTTCCACGCGGCCGATGCCGAGCTTGAGGATTACTTGCACGTTTATTTAGCGAACCGCGGAATCATGCTGACACCGTTCCACAACATGGCGCTGATGTGCCCAACCACTACCCTGGCCGATGTTGAAAAACACAACGAAGTCTTCGAAGAAGCAATCAAAGAATTAGTTGCCTAGTAAAACGGCAAAAAATAATCCCACTCAATCGAGTGGGATTATTTTTTGTTCTTAGTCGCGGGTTAGGCGGCGATAAGTTGATCGGTGTGGCCTAGCCGCATCTGGACCAAGGCGTGCAATCTTGTTTTCCTCGTAGGCTTCAAAGTTTCCTTCGAACCAGTACCAGTTGTCTGGGTTGTCGTCGCTGCCCTCGTAGGCCAAGATGTGCGATGCAACGCGGTCAAGGAACCAACGGTCGTGAGTGATCACTACGGCACAACCTGGGAATTCCAAAAGCGCATTCTCAAGCGAACCAAGAGTTTCAACGTCCAAGTCGTTTGTAGGTTCGTCGAGCAGCAACAGGTTGCCACCTTCTTTTAGAGTTAGCGCCAAGTTCAAACGGTTGCGCTCACCACCAGATAGAACTCCGGCTGGCTTCTGCTGATCTGGGCCCTTGAAACCAAACGCCGCTACGTACGCTCGCGAAGGCATTTCTTGGTTTCCAACTTGAATGAAGTCCAGTCCGCCAGAAACAACTTCCCAAAGCGTTTTGTTTGGGTCAATGCCACCACGTGACTGGTCAACGTATGAAATCTTTACGGTTTCACCGATTTTCAGGTCACCGCCATCAAGCTTCTCTAGACCAACGATGGTTTTGAAGAGTGTTGACTTACCAACACCGTTTGGACCAATCACGCCCACGATTCCGTTACGTGGAAGGCTGAATGACAAATCTTTAATTAGCGTGCGGCCGTCGAAACCCTTTTGAATGTTCTTTGCCTCAATCACAATGTCACCTAGACGAGGACCCATTGGAATTTGAATTTCTTCAAAGTCCAACTTTCTAGTGCGATCCGCCTCGGCTGCCATTTCTTCGTAGCGAGCCAAACGAGCCTTTGACTTCGTCTGACGTGCCTTTGATGATGAACGAACCCAGTCAAGTTCTTCGCTCAAACGTTTTGCAAGTTTGGCGTCCTTCTTACCGGCAACCTCAAGGCGCTCTCGCTTTTTCTCAAGGTAGGTTGAGTAGTTTCCCTCGTATGGGTAGGCGCGACCACGGTCAAGTTCCAAAATCCATTCGGCCACGTTGTCCAAGAAGTAGCGGTCGTGCGTTACGGCAAGAACTGCACCTGGGTACTTAGCCAAGTGCTGCTCTAGCCACAACACTGATTCGGCATCAAGGTGGTTTGTAGGTTCGTCAAGAAGAAGCAGGTCTGGCTTTTCCAAAAGCAACTTGCAGAGGGCAACGCGGCGGCGCTCACCACCAGAAAGGGATGTCACTGGTGAGTCGCTTGGTGGGCAACGCAGCGCATCCATTGCCTGCTCAAGTTGTGAATCAAGATCCCACGCGTCAAGGTGGTCAATCTGCTCTTGCAGTGTGCCCATTTCGGCAAGCAGCGCATCAAAATCAGCATCCGGCTCTGCCATCAGAGCAGATATTTCGTTAAAGCGATCAAGCTTTGCCTTGGTTTCCTTAACAGCAAGCTCTACGTTGCCAAGAACGGTTAGCGATTCGTCAAGAGGTGGCTCCTGCATCAGAATGCCCACGGTGTATTCCGGACCAAGGCGCGCTTCACCATTTGAAGGAGTGTCAAGCCCAGCCATGATTTTCAAAACGGTTGACTTACCGGCACCGTTTGGGCCAACCACACCGATTTTTGCGCCTGGAATAAACGCCAGGGTAACGTCGTCAAGAATTACCTTGTCGCCATGCGCCTTACGCGCCTTGATCATCTGGTAGATGAATTCAGCCATCGAGAACTAACCACTTTCGGTATCTTCAGCATCAGCCTCGAAAGCGTGAGAATGGCACCCTCTAACGCTTGGCTTGCTATGGGTTTCAGTTTACCCGACCATTGAGCATCCACTTTGGGAGCCACTAAATGCAAGCGTTGGTTAGAGGGTGCCGGACCTCCGTGAAAGAGGTTTAGCGCTGAGCCACCACAGAGATACGTGAGGGGGGATCGCCAAGTGGCTCAGCAGTCTAGAAAATTACTTCTTCTTGGCACCAACTAGCTCTGGTTCCGACTCTTGGTCATCGCCGTCTGGATCTGGATCGGCCTCGCGCACCAAAACAGTCCGAGTGAATACCGAGCTTCCCCAAGTCAAGTCGTGACCAAGGGAATCCGCTTCAACTTCAACCGAGGTACCGGCGCGTTCACCGTTGTCCCAGTCGCGAATGCGTAGCTTGCCTGCAACAACCAGGCGGTCGCCCTTGTTGATCGATCCGGCGGAATTAATTGCCAGCTGACGGAAAGCGGTCACGGTGAACCAGTTTGTTTCGCCGTCGATCCACTTGTTCTGATTGCGATCAAATCTGCGCTGCGATGATGCCAATCTAAATGAAGTGATTGGCAGGCCATCCTGAGTAACCAGGTGACGTGGAGTGGTTGCCACCAAACCGGTGACCGAAAGTGTTTCTGACAATTCCTTTTGCCCTTCTCGAAACTTGAGCCACTAACTGTGGTGTGTTTCGAGTCTGGCCAGCAATCGCCATCAAAGGTTTGTCGGATCGGAATCTGTGGATAACCCGACCCAAGCCTTTAGTCACGCAGGTAGGCCGTGAAAGCCTTTCGAGTTTTCAACATCTTTGGCGCCACTACCGCATTGCAATATCCCTGGTTTGGATTCTTGGCAAAGAAGTCCTGGTGATACTCCTCACCTACCCAAAAATCGGAAGCCGGTGAAAGCTCGGTCACAACACCCTCGCCCCAAACCACCTTGGCCTTATCAATGGCTTCGAGAAAAAGCTCTCGCTGCGAATTATCGGTGTAATACATCACCGAGCGATATTGCGTTCCAACGTCGTTGCCCTGACGGTTCAACTGAGTTGGGTCATGAAGGGTAAAGAAGATATCCAAAATTGTCTCGGCCGGAATTACCGACTCGTCAAAAATCACTTTCGCGACCTCGGCGTGACCGGTGGTGCCGCTGCAGACCGCCTCGTAGCCTGGGTCAGCAATCTCGCCGCCCATGTAGCCCACCACCACGTCGCTAACGCCTTTGAACTGCATAAACGAACTGTCTAGACACCAGAAGCATCCACCGCCAAGGATAAAAGTCATCATTTCTCTAGCCTAGGCTTGTACTTGGATTTTGAACACGTAAAGAGGTAAGAATGGCCACCATCGAACTGGGCGCAGCTAACTTTGGCGACACCGTTGTCAATGAGGGAATCACTATTGTTGATTTCTGGGCTGGTTGGTGCGGACCGTGCATGCAGTTTGCTCCTATTTATGAAGCCGCTTCAGAAGTGCACACCGATATTCGTTTTGGCAAAGTAGACACCGAGGCGGAGCAGCAACTTTCAGCCGAAGCTGGAATTACTTCTATTCCTACACTTATGGTTTTCCGCGATGGAGTATTGCTGTTCAACCAAGCGGGTGCGTTACCTGCGCCAGCATTCGAAGAACTTATTCAGGCTGTTCGCGATCTTGATATGGATGAAATTCGTAAAGAGATTGAATCGCAGGGTGGCGAACTCGGCGACGTCTCGGAACCTCAGGCTTAGTCGTGGCCAAAATCCAGAACAACTCAATGGCAATGGTTGCCACCGTTGCGCTGGTTGGCGTCTTCGCTTCAATCATTGGCCTATTTGATCCAAGCACCTGCGTTGACGTTCAGACCCAGGGCTGGACATCATGCGAGTCAATCGCGCACGAGCGTCAGATTGGCTCCTGGATTCTGCTAGGACTATCGGTGCTGGGGTTCACCGTCTCTTTGGTGCGACGCACAAGCCGCAAGTAGGCTCAAGAAATGCATGAAGTCAACGAGGACTCAATAAAACTTCGAGAAGAAGTTTTTGCATACGCGCGCAAGCGACTTGAATATGATCCGGCTCCCCTAGATGGACCGCAGTCACCGGCCTGGCTAAAAGAAAATGCTGGGAAGACAATTTCAGAATCCGGAATCGGTGGACACAAGGCACTTGAAATATTTAGTGAGATTCTTGCACCGGCAACTATTTCCACCGATCACCCAAACTATTTATCTTTTATTCCATCAGCTCCCACCGAGGCATCAAAACTTTTTGACCTAATAGTTTCGGCATCTGCAATCTACGGCGGTTCGTGGATGGAAGGTGCCGGCGCCGTTTACGCCGAAAACGAAGTATTAGCCTGGCTGGCCAGTGAAGTTGGTCTGCCAGAAACAGCCGGTGGAGTATTCGTTCAAGGTGGCACACTTGGTAACTTGAGTGCTCTTGTTGCTGCTCGCCACTCGGCGGTAAAAAAGCTCACCCATGCCGGTATCGCGCAACCAGCCAAATGGAAATTCATTTGTTCTGCAGAGGCGCATTCATCTTTGAAATCTGCCGCCGCGGTAATGGATGTTGAAATCATCAAGGCAAAAGTTGATGAGAACGGTCACCTTCGCGGTGAGTCCGTTGCCGCAGCGCTCAAGGAAGCTGGCGACGGGGTATTTGCCATCGTGGCAACCGCCGGAACCACAAACTTCGGCATCGTCGACAAACTTGACGAAATCGGTACGGTTGCAAACGACAACAAGATTTGGTTCCACGTTGATGGTGCGTATGGCCTGGCCGGGATTCTTTCACCGGAAAGTCGTCACCTGTTTGCCGGCGTTGAAAGAGCCGACAGCTTCATTGTTGATCCGCACAAGTGGTTGTTCGCACCATTCGATGCTTGTGCACTCATTTATCGCGAACCAAAGCTTGGGCACGACGCACACACGCAACAAGGCGAATACCTGGATACCCTTACCGATTCCGGTGACTGGAATCCATCTGACTACGCATACAACTTGACTCGCAGACCACGTGGCCTTCCCCTTTGGTTCTCGCTTGCCACGCACGGTGTGGCGGCCTACCGCGAGGGCGTGCGAAAGAACATTTCTTTAGCACGACAAATTTCTGATGAAATAAAACGTCGACCAGACCTGTCACTAGTTCGCGAGCCAGAGCTATCGGTTGTAGTTTTCACCAAGAATGGCTGGGATCTATCGGATTACGAAGATTGGTCCGCAAAGCTTTTGGCTCGTGGCGAGGCCTTTGTGGTACCGAGTTCTCACCTGGGTAAACCAAACGCCAGATTTGCTATCGTGAATCCACGCACAGACCTAAATGCCTTGATTGCAATTCTCGACAGCATGAACGAAGAAAGTTGAATCGTGAAAGTTACTGTTGCACCAGCGTTGAATTCGCTATCTAGAGTCAAGGATTCAAACCGTTCTCCGCTGCGTGTTGCGCTGGTACAAACCAAATGGCACGAGAACCAGGGTCAACACCTAGCCAAGCTAAATGAGGGTATTCGACTTGCAGCAGACAACGGTGCACAACTCGTTTGCCTACAAGAGCTCACGCTAAGTCGCTACCCTGCCGACCAACTTCCGGCCGGTACGCCAAACGCAATTGCCGAGCAACTTGAGGGTGGTCCCACTCACGCATTTGCTGCGGCTGCGGCGCGCGCAAACAACATTTATGTTCACGCATCGCTTTACGAATACCAAGACTTAGCCGATGGTCGAGCCCTGAACACTGCAATCATCGTCAACCCGGAAGGCGTGATTGTTGCGCGTACCCCAAAGTTGCACATACCGGTAACTGCTGGTTACTACGAAGACAAATACTTTGCGCCTGGTCCTGCCAACGGCGAGCCGTATCCGGTTTACGATCTTGAGTTCCGCGATGTTGACGCACAGTTTGGCTTGCCGACCTGCTGGGACGAATGGTTTCCTGAGGTCGCGCGCAACTACAGCTTGCGCGGAGCCGAGATATTGGTCTACCCAACGGCGATCGGTTCCGAACCTGATCACCCGGAGTTTGACACAGAACCACTATGGCGCCAGGTGATTGTTGGCAATGCAATCGCGAACGGAACTTTCATGGTGGTACCTAACCGCTACGGCAACGAGGGCGCACTGAATTTCTATGGCAGCAGTTTTATTTGCGACCCTTACGGCCGTGTACTGGTGCGCGCGGAACGCGAGGGCGATGAAGTTCTAATTGCTGATCTTGATCTTGATCAGCGTCGCGACTGGCTTGATCTGTTTCCATTCCTTGCCACTCGGCGACCAGACACCTACGACCTGCTTACTAAGCCGGTGGCCAACCAACGGACCCATAACGGTGACGGCGTTGATGGTGGAATTGCTGGAGTGAATTACTAAATTGACTTCTTCAAAGTGGTCGATGCCCGCCGAATGGGCGCCACACGAACGCACTTGGATGGCCTGGCCATCATCGGGCTACACACTTGGTGAAACAGAATCGGATTGGCACGAGGCACGTTCCACCTGGGCTGCCGTTGCCAACGCAATCATCGAATTTGAGCCAGTCACTATGTTGTGCGAGCAAGACGCCATTGAAATCGTCAAGCAGTATTTAGATTCACGAGTAGAAATTATCGCCGCTCCCCTGAACGACGCATGGATGCGCGACATCGGCCCAACTTTCGTTAAGAGTGCGGGAGGTGACGTTGCCGCAGTTAACTGGGTCTTCAATGGTTGGGGCGCGCAGAGTTGGGCCAACTGGGACAAAGACTCTAAAGTCGCCGCGTTTATTGCAAACCTCGCCGGCAAAGAGCTGATCAATTCCGAATTAATCAACGAGGGCGGCGGAATTCACGTGAATGGCTCAGGGGTCGTTCTACTTACTGAAACCGTGCAACTTGGTGAAGGAAGAAATGCAACTTGGTCCCGTGCCGAGGTTGAGGCAGAGATCCACGAAAAACTTGGCACCAAAGAAGCAATCTGGATTCGCCGAGGACTCACTCGTGACTATGACGAATTTGGCACGCGCGGTCACATTGACATCGTTGCCTGCTTTGCGTCACCAAATAAGATCTTGTTTCACAATCAAGAGGACCCAACTCATCCGGACTTCTCAGTCAGCCACGAGGTAAAACGAACGCTTGAAGAACACGGCGGCTTTGAGTTGATTCCGGTTGCCGCGCCAACAACTTTGCGTGATGACGAAGGCTTTGTTGATTACAGCTACATCAATCACTACCTAGTAAACGGCGGCGTAATTTTGTGTGGCTTTAATGACGCCAACGACCAACGCGCAGTGGAAACCTTGCAGAGCGTGTACCCAGATCGAAAAATTGTGCTGGTAGACGCGCGACAGCTATTTGCTCGTGGCGGCGGAATTCACTGCATTACGCAGCAACAACCCTGCTAGGCGATTGCCGCTTCCAGCTCTTGGAACGGAAGGTCCGGGAATGCGTGTTGCACGCCAGAGTAGGTCACCTTGCCATCGTGAACATTCAATCCCTTTGCCAATGATTCATCGGCGGCCAGCGCGGCTTTCCAACCCTTGTCGGCAAGAGCAACCACGTAAGGCAATGTTGCATTGGTCAATGCGCGAGTAGATGTTGCCGGAACCGCACCCGGCATATTCGCCACGCAGTAGTAAACACTGTTGTGAACTTTAAAGGTTGGGTCATCGTGAGTGGTTGGCTTTGAGTTTTCAAAACATCCGCCCTGATCAATAGCAATATCAACCAAAACCGAACCAGGCTTCATGGTTTTGACCATCGCGTCGGTGACCAACTTTGGCGCCTTCTCACCTGGAATCAGCACTGATCCAATTACGAGATCGGCGTCTTTAAGCTGCTCGGCAATTTCAAGCGCAGTTGAAACTCGAGTACGAACATGTCCGCCAAAACGTGCATCAAGCTCACGCAACTTAGGCAAGGAAATATCAATCACGGTCACCTCGGCTTGCATGCCAAGCGCCATGGTCGCGGCGTGCTCGCCGGCAACTCCGCCACCAATCACAACAACCTTGGCCTTGGGTGCTCCAGGCACACCACCCATCAAGACTCCACGACCACCCTCATTCTTCATGAGTTGGTAAGCGCCAATTTGCGCCGACAATCGCCCTGCAACTTCACTCATTGGTTGCAATAACGGCAATGAACGATTTGGAAGCTGCACCGTCTCGTAAGCAATCGCGGTGGTTCCAGATGCAAGCAGTGCATCAGTACACTCACGCGAAGCAGCTAGGTGAAGGTAGGTGAACAACACCTGATCGCGACGCATCAATTTGTATTCGGCCTTGATTGGCTCTTTCACCTTGAGCAACAAATCACCGGCGGCCCAAACCTCTTCGGCAGTGGCCAGCATCGTCGCACCCTGAGCCTGGTAGTCGGCATCCTCAAAACCAGAACCAACCCCGGCACCCATCTGAATGAATACCTCGTGGCCACGACGCACCAGTTCGTGCACCCCGGCAGGCGTGATCGCCACACGGTTCTCGTTGTTCTTGATCTCAGTTGGTATGCCTACGCGCATGATTTGCTCCTTCTTTCAGGTAAATCCTGTAGGTTTCACGTTACATTCGTGTAAAGACTGCATATTCTACATAAAATGACCTAATATTTGCCTAAGAATTCATTTTTGAAGGGATATTGGGGTATGGCAACGAATAATCTGCAGGTTGAACTAGACGAGGTCGACCACGAACTTCTGCGCTTACTCAGCACCAACGCCCGCATGACCAACACCGATCTTGCCGAGGCTGCCGGAATTGCCGCATCCACTTGCATCACCCGTGTTCGCGCACTGGTCGCGCGCGGAGTAATCACCGGCTTCAATGCCAAGATCAATCCCGCAGCAATTGGGCTATCTAGTCAGGTTTTGATTTCAGTAACTCTACGCGCCGGTGCAAGATCCCACCTTGCTGATTTTATGAACGAGATGCGCTCTCTGCCCGAGGTCATTCAGGTTTTCTTTCTTGGCGGTGCCGAGGA
>JBDLVL010000036.1:0-10889 GCA_039804765.1 Actinomycetota bacterium
AAAACAAAAGGAGATCATCTTTGGATGGTCTCTTTTAGTTTTTAAGAAGCTCGATGATTTCCTGCTCAATATAAGGTGCCAGGGTCCTGGCAAAAGTATTGGTCAAGTGATTCTCATCACGGTTCACAATTACTCCACCGATTACTGCATCGCACTTAGTGGCATCACAATAAACACTTGTGAAATCAACCAGCTTTGTGATCTTGGAGTTCAACTTGGCTACGGCTCCGGGCTGCGGATCAAACAACATTGCTGTTTTCTTTAGATTCTGGCAAGCAGCAAAATTATCAAATTTATTCTTTTGGATGCAGGGTATCGAAGCCTTAATCGGGCGCGGGTTGTCTTTCATTACCAACACGGGCACTCCGTGGCTATTGATCTCTTTCCAAACTTTTACAAGACCGTCTTGTGAATAGGTGGTTGGTTTCACCTTTCCGCTAGCCCACTCTGTGCCACTAACTTGCGAAGTTACCACTAGGGCAAACCCTTGCGTGGTTAACTGCTTTACGGCAGCTTTGACCCATTTCTTGCATGCTGCTTTTAGAACAGCATCGTGAGTGCGCTCTGCATATGAAAGCGGGCAGCCACCCTTGGAGTAAGACACCACCTGCCAGTTATTTTTCTGGGCCAGGCTGAGCATGGGTGCCATAAATTGTGCCGAGTGAGAGTCACCAATAAGTGCAATCTTCGTTTCCGATTTTTTGCCAGTCAGGTTGCAAGGTTTTGGCACTGAGTCAGAAGCTTTTGTGCCCTGACAATCCTCTGGAAGCAAAAGTGACGGGCTATCGTGTGAAGCCAAGTCAACGTTCGGCAGGAGAATCTTTGCCAGATCAGGGTTCGAACAGGCCACTCCATCCGGAGCCTTTGAAGCAGCACCCAAACAATCAAGACCACTGTTTACTGCCGATTGCTGTTGACTGAGCTCAACCTTTATAGATTCATCCGCCTGTGCCGAGACCGTCATGGACCCTGCAAGCAGTGCACCACAAGCAACTGCCATTCCTGCAATAGCGGTGCGATTACGTGCGCCGTCGCGACGACCAAGGTTGATAAATGGTTGTTCGATGTATTTTTGACTCAGCGCTGCTAGACCCAGCGAGATCACGATGATCGATGCCTTGGCGATTGAAGTGAGATTACCAATGAACAAAGGCAAAAGAATAATCAGCGGCCAGTGCCACAGGTAAATCGAATACGAGACGTCACCAACAAATTGAATAGGCCGCCAGGCCAAAATTCTGGCAATTGGTCCTTCTTCTAAATCTGAGGCGATTGCCAAAACGGCACCAAGCGTTGGGAATAGGGCCAAGTAACCCGGGTATGCCATTGCGCCATCGAGCAAGAACGCACTGGCAACGATCAATGCCAACCCCAAAATAAGCGTCGCCAGTTTGAATTTCCTGTTCTGCGGAACGAAAGCCCACACTGATGCCAATAGCGCTCCCGAACCAAACTGCCAAGCTCTTACCTGTGTAAAGAAGTATGAGCTGACTGGTTCGGCATAGGTTAGATAAATTCCAGCAGCCAAACTTGCGATCACAATTATCGAAAGGAGAATAATCACAGCCTTTGAAACCTTTTCAGCGGCCCTTGATCGTAAAGCGATGACAAGAATCCAAATGAGAATTGGCAAGGCAAAGTAGAACTGCTCTTCAACCGAAAGCGACCAGAAGTGCTGAGTGGGTGATGCGGCATTGTCTGCTGCAAGGTAATCTACGGCGTTGTTTGCCAAGGTCCAGTTTTCAAAATATGCTGCGCTCGATCCAATCTCGCTGATCCAAGTTGGCCAAAGGTCTCGCGGTGCAAATAGGAAGATTCCAATCGCGGTTGCAACTAAAACTGTCAATGAAGCCGGAAGCAATCGTCGGATACGACGTGCCCAAAACGAAACCACGCTAAAGGTCCCATTGGCCACGTCGCGAACCAAGTGTTGAGTAATCAAGAAACCAGAAATCACAAAGAAAACATCAACGCCCACAAAACCGCCAGTAAGACGGTTTGGCCAAAGGTGAAAGATGACCACACTGATGACAGCAAGCGCGCGGAACGCCTGGATGTCTGTTCGGAGAGGTTTTTTGGTCTTGCTTGCGATGCCAGAAGTCATAGGTACAAGTATTCTGCGTAATCCCAGAAACCTAGGAACGCTTGCCCGCAAGCCAGCAGATCCAAATAACTACTGAAAGGTAAGTAGTCTGGGCCGTCGCAATAACTCGCTCAACCAGCCCCACATTATTAGCATCCGGATTGGTCCAGGTGCTTAAGAACCAGAGCGAAATTATTGTGAATCCAATCGTGGCAACAATCGCTCCGGCAGGGCGCAACACCCAAGGGTACTTCTTGTTTAACCTCATCGAAAATATCGGCCATGCAGAGAATAAAACGAACGATGCGATTGCGAAGTATCGGTGCATGTCTGAATGACCGTCTTGGCTTGGGGTCGTGAAGTAGGTGAATCCATAGGTGGCTAGGCCGCCCAAGAAAATCACTAATCGTCCAGGCATTGCTAGGCTTCGCGCAAAGATTGCCGCCAGCAAACTTAAGGTGCCACCCAGTAAGAAGAACGAAGACTGGATCCACTGCACTGGTGAATCGTCCGCTGCTAAGTCACTTATAGTTTTGCGAATTGGATCGTAGCCAGGCCACAGCGATCCTGCGATGACCCAACCCAACACCGATTGAACCGGCCCTAGCGTCGCTGCGATAAGCGCAGGTTTTCCGATCGTCTTCATGTCATAAGGTTAGAGCAAGCAAAGGAGCAGACGCATGTTGTCACTTAACGGCAAGCGAATCTTGGTGGTTGGAGCCACTGGCGCATTTGGTGCGGAATTCTGCAATCAACTTGTTCTCGCCGGTGCGCTGGTTCTTGGCACAGCATCAAGCGCAGAGAGCTCGATTCGGCTAAGTGCAAATCTGCACCAGCGCCTGCTGCTTGATCTGCGCAACCAGGAATCCGTCAACACCTTGGCGCAATATTTGTTGCAAAGTCCTGAACAACTTGATGGCATCATTATTGCGTCCGGGCTTGTAGCATTTGGTTCAATCTCAGACACCCCTTTGGAAGTCAAGAATCAGCTGAGCCAAGTTAACGCAACGGGGCCAATCAACCTGGTGAGCCAATTGATACCAAAGCTCACCGCCACAGCTACTGCGGAAGGCAGTCCCTTTGTTGTCTCTATCAGCGGGGTTATTGCGGAATCACCAATGGCAGGGCTGGCAGCCTATTCATCTAGCAAAACTGCCATGCATGGCTTTGCCATAGCCGCCGCCAAGGAACTGAAGAAACTAGGAATCCGCTGGCTTGACGCCAGACCCGGACACACCGAGTCCGGGCTCGCTTCGAGGGCAATTTTTGGTCAGGCACCAAACTTTGGGGCCGGGATGGAAGTTACACAGGTGGTTTCTCGCATTGTCCGCGGAATTATTGACGACGAAAAGGATTTGCCAAGCACTTCGTTCTAGTTCCTACCCCATAGATGCGATATTGTTGGTTGAATGACGCAGCGCACACGCCCTTGGGGTTATCAGGATCCATTCGAAGGTAAGAAGCCAAACTGGCAGCTTCACCCAGACACTTTGGCTGTTCGAGCAGGGCTTTCAAGAAGTGGCTTCGGTGAAACCGGTGAGGCACTTTACCTAAGCAGTGGCTTTACCTACGACTCAGCCGAGCAGGCCGAATCTGCGTTCAAAGAGGAATCGCAGCACCACCTTTACAGCCGCTTCTCAAACCCAACCGTTTCCATGTTTGAAGAGCGCCTAGCTGCCCTTGAAGGTGCCGAAGCTTGCTTTGCAACCGGTACCGGAATGTCAGCAATGTTCTCATCGATTGCTTGCTTGGTGAAGTCTGGCGATCGCGTGGTTGCCTCAATGTCTATGTTCTCTTCTTGCTATGTGGTCCTCAATGAGATCCTGCCTTCTTGGGGCGTGGAAATTGAGTTAGTTGACGGCAACGATAAGAAAAAGTGGGCGGTAGCTCTTTCAAAGCCAACCAAGGCAGTGTTCATTGAGTCTCCAAGTAACCCAATGATGGAAATCGTAGATATTCGCATGGTTAGCGATCTTGCACACAAGGTTGGCGCAACCGTAATCGTTGACAACGTGATGGGCACCCCGGTTCTGCAGAGGCCACTTGAACTTGGTGCCGACGTGGTTATGTATTCCGCTACCAAGCACATTGACGGCCAAGGTCGCGTACTTGGTGGTGCCATTCTTGGAACTCGCGATTACATCAAGAATTCTGTAATTCCATTTACTCGTCACACTGGCCAGAGCATGAGCGCATTCAATGCTTGGGTGATGCTTAAGTCTCTTGAGACTGTAACCATGCGTGTTGAGCGCATGGCTTCGAATGCCTTGAAGGTTGCCGAATTCCTAGCCAGCAACAAGAAAATTGAATCTGTTTCTTACCCTTTTCTAAAGAGTGACAAAAACTACAAACTTGCAAAGAAGCAGATGCGCGGTGGTGGAACAACCATTGGGTTCAAGATCAAGGGTGACAAAGACAAGGCGTTCAAGTTCATGAACTTGCTGCGCGTGATTGACATTTCAAATAATCTTGGCGACAGCAAATCATTGATCACTCACCCATCATCAACGACTCACCGTCGACTTGGTCCAGAGGTTCAGGCGCAAATGGGAATCACGCCAAACTTGGTGCGTTTGTCTGTTGGCTTGGAAAATGCCGATGACCTAATCGCCGACCTCAAGCAGGCGCTTAAGTAATTTATTTGTAGGCCGCGATGGCCTGAATTGCGCGCACCAGGGAATCTGGGTGGCAAGCAAAATTAATGCGCACGTATTGGTCGTATTCCTTGCCCAAATCGCGACCAGGCACAAACGCCACTCGCTGTTCCTCAATGATTCGTGCAGCGGGATTCACACCGATATTCAGGCTCGAGACATCAAGCCAGGCCAAGAAGCCAGCCTCAGGCACCCAATACTTAACGCTTGGCAGGTGCTTGGCAACCAGCTCGCCCAAAAGTTCACGCGAAGCGAGGTTTGCGCTGATTGCCGCGTCTAGCCACTCGCCGCAGTTACTAAAGGCTTCACCCATTGCAAAGGCACCAAGCAAACCGGAACGCCAGTGCAGCGCGGCCGGCATTCGCTTTAGCTTTTCGTGCATAGCGGCTGAATCCGTGACGATTACAGACGCCTTCAAACCAGCAACATTGAACGACTTGCTGGCCGCGGTAATGCAAACTCCGGTTTCCTTTGCGGCATCTGAAACTTTTAGATAAGGAACGAATTCAATATCGTTAAAAGCCAAAGGGGCGTGGATTTCATCGCTGATAACGACAACGCCGTGTTGCTGGGCCAAATCAGCGATTGCAATTAGTTCAGCCTCTGTGAATACCTTGCCAATTGGATTGTGCGGGTGGCAAATCAAATAGAACTTTGCGCCGGCGCTGAATGCAGCTTCAAGGGCAGCCAAGTCAAGATTCCAGGTTTCCTCTGCCGGTACCAATGGAACGTCGTGGATCTCCAGACCCACTTCAGGAATCCATTCAAAGAAGGAACTGTAGACCGGTGAATTAATGACAACTTTTTCACCAGGCTTGCCTAGGGCTCGAAGAATTTCAACGGCCGAAACGCCAACGTCTGTTGAAAGGCGAACCTGCTTGGCATCTACCTGCCAACCCCAACGCTCAGTTGCAAATTTCACAAAACCTTCGGCAACCTCAGGAACAGGGCCGGTGTAGCCAAGATCGGAGTTGGCAATTTTTTCAGTGAGCAGTTTCTTGATGCTGTCGGCAATGTCGTAGTCCATTTCGGCAACGTGCATTGGTAGAACGTCGGGAGCAAAGCGGCGCCACTTTGAACTTGAGCGCGTTTTTAGTTCAGAGAGGGGCGTGACAACGTTGATAGTCATTGCGAGTACTACTTTTTTGTAGTCTTGCGCGCTGGCTTCTTTTTTAGAACCAAAGCCTGGGCCACAATTGGGTGGCGCTTGAAAATATTGAAAGTAATTGACGGCGAACCGTAAAGCTCATAGCCATCATCCATCCGGTCGGAAACTCGCTGACAAAATGCAGCGTCGTCTTTTCCGGTCAACAATACGTACTTCTTTTTCTTTGCAGTAGCCATGCCTCTATCTTGCCAGTAAAGCGAAAACCCCGACCAGCGGCCGGGGTTTTCTACGTTCTGTTACAGCTACTTAGCTAGGTGAAAGTAAGGCACAATCAAGTAAATGCCGTAAATGACTGCTGATGCACAGATGGTAAACATCAAGTAAGCGGCAACACGGTTGACCACCTCAGCAGACTTTACGCCCTGCTTCTTCTTGGTGTTTTCCTGAATGTTTCGTGCGTTGGTTAGCAGGCGCATTCCCAATGAGAATACGGTCACTAAGCCAACCGATGAGCCAATGGCCACGGTGGCCACCAAAATTAGGCTGCTCCAGTTAATCATTACTTTCCACCCTTTGCCTTAGTGCCTGATTTCTTGGCAGCTGATTTTTTAGCGGTTGCTTTTTTAGCTGCAGCCTCTGCAGCCTTACGAACCTGACGCGGTGAAGCAACAACTTCAGATGCGCCTTCAACTTCGCTAAGCACGTTGCTGTGGTTGATGCGGTTACGACGTGCAATCTGGAAGATCGCAATCGATACTGCAATCACCAAGACAAGGTCAGCCAGAATTCCAACTGGGCCCGCCATAACCAGGAATGCTGACAAAGCACCAACACCACCGGCAGCAGGAAGTGTGAACAACCAACCAGCTACAACCTGGCCTGCCTTGTTCCAACGAACTGCGCCACCCTTGCGGCCAAGACCCGCACCCATAACACCACCAGAAGCTACCTGAGTAGTCGAAAGGGCGAATCCAAGGTTGCTTGAGGCAAGAATTGTTGAAGCGGTTGCAACCTCAGCTGAAAGACCCTGAGCCGGCTTAATCTCTGCAAGTCCTGAGCCCATAGTTTTGATGATTCGCCAGCCACCAGCGTAAGTTCCAGCAGCAATAGCCAAAGCGGCACCTACGATTACCCACCACTCAACGTGATCGCCATCTGACTGGAAACCTGCTGCCACCAAAACCAAAGTGATGACACCCATGGTCTTCTGCGCATCGTTCGTTCCGTGAGAAAGTGCAACAAGAGAAGATGTGAAGATCTGACCAACCTTGAAGTTTGAACGGCCGGTTCCAATTCCAGTTGCCTTGCGAGAGGCCTGTGAGCGGGCGGTCATCAAGTATGCAATGCGGGTAGCTAAGAAAGCAGCTAGACCAGCAATCACCGGAGCGAACAATGCAGGGAAGACAACCTTTTCAAGCACTGCTGGAAAGTTAACGGCTGCAACACCGGCAAATGCCAACGCTGCACCAACAAGGCCACCAAATAGCGCGTGAGATGAAGACGAAGGAAGACCAAACAGCCAGGTTGTTAGGTTCCAAAGAATTGCTCCGGTCAAACCAGCAAAAACAAGCTCTGGGCCAATGTTGATACCTTCGTTGATCAGCGAAACAGAGATTGCCTTAGCAACGGCCGTAGAAAGAAATGCGCCAACGAAGTTCATGATGGCTGCAATCAAAACCGCCGTCCTTGGCTTAAGAGCACCAGTTGCAATCGCTGTTGCGCTCGAGTTCGCGGTGTCGTGAAAACCATTAGTGAAATCAAAGAAAAGTGCGAGGCCGATAACCAACGCAACAACGAGTATTGGATCCACGGGACCCTTTCTGGTTTGTGTCTGTTTAGGAAACTTTGAGCAAAATCTCCGCTAATACGCTGTTCACGTTAGAAACGGAAGGTTAACGCAAGGTAAACAAAGACTAGCGGTCCGGCAAACTAATTAACCCAGTTAATTTCTGGTAAACAGCCCCTGCCAGCCAATCAGCGTGGCCTGGTTAGGCAAACGGGTCTGGAATAAACGCGTACTTGACTTCTAGATATTCGTCGATGCCTTCTGCTCCACCCTCACGACCCATTCCTGAAGCTTTGGTGCCACCGAATGGTGCCGCAGCATTAGAAACCAAACCAGAGTTGATGCCGGTCATACCGGTGTCTAGAGTCTCTACCAATCGCAACTGACGCTTGGCATCGTTGGTGTAGGCGTATGAAACCAAACCGTATTCAGTGTCGTTGGCTAGACGAACAGCATCTTCCTCGTTCTTAAAGCGAACGATAGGTGCGATTGGACCAAAAATCTCTTCTTTGCAGATAGTCGAATCTGCAGACACGTTGTCGAGCACGGTTGGCTTAAAGAAGTAACCGTCTCCTTCAAGTGAATCACCGCCAACCAAAACGTTTCCGCCTTCGCTGATGGTTGCCGCAACCAAACGCTCCATGTTGTCTTGAGCATCCTGATTAATGACCGGACCGCAAGTGGTGCCTTCAGCAACGCCGCGACCAAGCTTTAGCTCACCCATCTTGGCGGCGAACTTGCTACCAAATTCCTCGGCAACCGATTCGTGCACGATGAATCGGTTAGCCGCGGTACAGGCCTGACCAATGTTGCGCATCTTGGCCAACATTGCACCGGCAACCGCTGCATCTACATCGGCATCTTCAAAGACCAAGAATGGGGCGTTACCACCAAGCTCCATTGAGGTACGAAGAACACGCTCTGATGCTTGCTGAATCAATTTGCGACCAACTGTTGTTGAACCGGTGAAGGTGATCTTGCGAAGTCGGTGGTCGGCAATCAATGGACCAGACGTTGCCGACGATGTAGAAGTTGTAATTACATTGATTACACCGGCAGGCACACCAGCCTCCTCGAATGTCTTTACCAACATCAGAGTGGTGAGCGGAGTTAGCTCTGCAGGCTTTACCACGATGGTGCAACCCGCGGCCAGCGCCGGACCAATCTTTCTGGTTGCCATTGCCAAGGGAAAGTTCCACGGAGTAATTGCGAATGCCGGGCCCACTGGGCGCTTGGCAATCAGAATCTTGCCGGTACCCTCTGGGTTTGAGTTGTAGCGGCCGGTTATACGAACTGCCTCTTCGCTAAACCAGCGCAAGAACTCGTTTCCGTAGGTAACTTCGCCACGCGCCTCGGCAAGCGGCTTGCCCATTTCAAGCGAAATCAACATCGCGAATTCTTCGGAGCGAGCCTTCACCAAATCAAAGGTGCGGCGAAGAATTTCAGCGCGCTCGCGAGATGGTGTGCGAGCCCACTTTTCTTGTGCATTGTCGGCAGCGGTCAAAGCGGCCAGAGCATCATCGGAGTTTGCGTTAGCAATTTCAATCAGAGTCTTGCCCGTGGCCGGATCCTCAACTCGAATTGGCTTGGCGCCGTGACCAGAAACCCACTTGCCGTCTATGTAAAGACCGGTAGGTACCTTGGCAAGTAGATCTTTTTCCGAAAGCGACATTGCTTTACTCCTTAGTTGGATTGCTACTGGTTTGAGAGCTGGTCACCGCAACGGTAGAAACCGGTGACCAGGTTGTCGATGGCAAGCTTTGCATCGTCCTTAACATCACCAAGTGCATAGACCGCAAAGGTCAACACCGATGCATCCTTGGCACTGATGATGCCGGCAAGTGTGTAGCCCTTCTTGATCCAACCGGTCTTGGCGAAGATGTGGCCTGCGGCATCAATGTTGTCACCCTTGAAGCGATCGGCCAGGCTGCCGGATTCGCCTGAAACCGGAAGACCCTGACGAATCTGCTCGATTCCTGAACCCGGCTTGTTAACCAATTGCATCAGCTTTGCGAAAACTGTTGGAGATACTTCGTTGTAATCGCTAAGACCAGAACCATCGCGAATCGACATTCCCGAAAGGTTTAGATCTAGCGGTGAGATAGCTTTTTTGATTGCTGCATCAACAGATGCAAACGATCCGCTCATCCCTTGGTCAAGTGCAACCAAACGAGCCAGTGCCTCTGCCTCTGTGTTGTCAGAAACCTGAAGCATGTGGTTAATCCACTTGCTGATTGGCTGGCTTGAAACACTGGCGATCTGCGTTGCATCGCTTGGCATCTGTGCCGCAATTACGGTAGCGCCCGTGGCATTCGCACCAAGCGCCTTCTTAAAGTAGTTACCGGCATTCATCACCGATGTACTTGTGCGACGTGAAGTTTCTGCTGCCGGGTTGGCGCGATCGCCATCCACCTGAAGCGCGGTGACTTCAGACATATAACCTTGAGTCATCTCTGACTTCTCCCAAGATGGTTCCCAGGTTGGTCCGGTAAACAATGTTGCGTCCACGATGATTTTTGTGATTGGTGTTGCCGCCAACTTCTTATTCACGTTCAAAGCAAGAGTTGAAAGCTTTGGCGCATCGGCATAAACCGACTGCTTGCCTGCCGCAGTTCGCGAAAGTGTTGGGTCGCCGCCACCAACCAAAATAATTGTTCCCGGGTCAGTTGCATCCTGGTACACGCGAGTCTCTACCCGGTAGTTAGGACCAAGAGTAAGAATTGCCGCAGCCGCAGTCAGTGTCTTCATAACTGATGCAGTAGATGCAGGCACATTTGCATTGCGGTCGAACAACACCTCATCGGTTGCTGTGTTGATCACAACGCCTGAGAACTTGGCAAGACGAGGATCCGCGGCCAGCTCAGCCACCGAGCAAGTGCGGGCCAAGGTTGAGCTTGGGCTTGGCGAGGCTGAGGCGCTCGCCTGAGGGTTGGTCGCCGATGGGCTGGTCTTGGTGCTACCAAAACCGCCGATGCTGAACCCACCAATAATGAGGGCCAGAACGCCAACCCCAATAAGCGCTCCCTTGCCAACCTCTTTTACGTACTTAAAACCTTGGCTCAACTGGGACACACGCTTTCCATTTTGGGTTCAAACTAGACTGCTAAATATGAAACGAATTCTTACCGCCGCAGCAACCTTAAGCCTATCTGTCGCAGCCATTATCGGTGTGTCAGCCCCTGCCCTAGCTCACAGTGATGAGCTAAAGACCAGCCCTGTAGCGGGCGCAACCGTTGATGCCGGGCGTATTCCGGTGAC